>NZ_JBSFNO010000087.1:0-1082 GCF_053981095.1 Nocardia sp. NPDC003693 | reverse complement strand
ATCGTGCCACCGGTCGCGGTGGTGGCGACCCCGGCGCGCTTCTCGAGGTCGTCGATGCTCATGGTGATGATGGTCGAGACCGGAAGTCCGCGATGTGATCCGAGTTTCGTGGGTCCCATGTCCGGGCGGAAGAACGCCATCAGGGCGTCGTGGTTGCGTTGCTCGGCGTTGCGGTGATCGCGTTTGGCGGCGGCACGCAGCTTCGCGCGCAGGGCGGCGCGGGCGCGTTCTGCTGGGGTCAACGACGGGTCGTTCGCATCTGCGTCGTCGGTGTCGTCGCCGTCGTCGAGTTCGGTATCGAGACCGAGTTCAGCGGTGGTCCAAGGGCTTTCGGGATCATCGGGGTTGCATATCCCGGGGCGCCCGAATTTCTCGAACATCGGGATCATCACCGCACCCAACTGCGGGGTCAGGAAACCTGAGATCGGGTACATGCCATCGATGCCCTGATGCCCGATCTTGACGCTCCGGACCCGCTGCCGGTCCCGGTCCTCGGTCAACCGCCCGTCGGGGTCGACGTGGGCCAGGATATGCACTCCGAGCTTGGTTACACCCTTCGGATCACCCTCACGGGCAAAGTCGGTCAGGTGCCGCTCGGCACGATCTCTCGCTTCCACACCGGCAGCATCGGGTATCCGTTTCATCGCATCGTCGATGGCCTTCACATGATCGGCGGAAATCTCCCCGGCGCGTTGCGCTGCGGCTACGAGCGGCAATTTCGGCGGCCGGGTGCTCGATCCCACCGACACCGTCGACAGCAGATCAGCATTGCGAACACGGGCAGCGGCCTCGGCGTACGACAGTCGCAAAGTTTGCTGCAGGAACAGGATCGGACTCTTCACGCCGGCCTTGGAGGGCAGGCTACGTGCCCCGGCTTCGAGTGCGCACCGCTGTTTCACGGCCTCGAGTTTGCGGAAGCTGATTTCGAGCTTCTGCAGGAACTCGGTGAACTCGCCATCACCCAGTGAGTACATCGGCAATTCGAGCAGGTTCTCCACCGCGGCGGCGAGTGTGTCGCCACTCTGGCCCCGAGGACATCGTCCTGGTGCGCCCGGAGGATCTGGACGCCGGCTCGATGGAAA
>NZ_JBSFNO010000086.1:0-1460 GCF_053981095.1 Nocardia sp. NPDC003693 | reverse complement strand
AGGCGAGGTAACCAGCACTGCCGCATCTGTTTTGCCTGCTCTCCCGAACCCCGCTGGAAGATGCGGGGTGGGTGTGGGTGTGGGCTACGTCGGCCACGGGCGTGAACAGCGATGCGTGTGGACGCACCAGCCGCACGGGTGTGAAGAACGGGCCAGGGCTTGGGCGCGCGAGGAGCCCCTTCGGCATGGGAAAGCCGAAGAGGCAGAGTGGAAACGGCGGTGAGACTCGATATCCCGGGGCCGGGATGGCTAACAGCGCCATCGCGCGGGAATACCCGGAAACTGGGGATGATGACGGAAGTTCACACGAGGTCTCCGAGCGGGGTCGATGTGTGGTGGAGGGATCCATCCGGTTTTGCCCGGATTCTCCGAATCCTCGCCCATCACAACCGTTTCCCACCCGTTCGGGCCGGTGTTGATCTGGGCGTGGCAGGCATCGCACGCGAAAGTCAGGTTCTCGATGTCCGTTTCGCCGCCATCGGCCCATTCCCGGATGTGGTGCACGGCCGAGCGGCTCGCTGGCGCGTCGCATCCCGGGCGCGTGCACCCGCGTTCGGTGGCGGTGAGCGCCAACCGCTGTGCGGGGTTGGCGAGACGCTGCCCTCGCGACAGGTGCAGTGGGCGGCCGTTGCGATCGAGCACCACCAGATACGGGGTGGAGTTCCTGGCGACCTGGAGGGCTTGGGTGATCGACATCGTGCCGCCGGTCGCGGTGGTCGCTACCCCGGCGCGCCTCTCGAGGTCGTCGATGCTCATGGTGATGATGGTCGAGACCGGAAGTCCGCGATGCGATCCCAGACGCGTGGGTCCCATGTCGGGGCGGAAGAACACCAGCAGGGCATCGTGGTTGCGCTGTTCGGCGTTGCGGTGATCGCGCTTGGCGGCCGCGCGGAGCTTCGCGCGAAGGGCTGCGCGGGCACGTTCGGCCGGGCTCAGCGAAGGGTCGTCGGCCTTGGCGTCATCATCACCGGTGTCGTCGCCGTCATCGAGTTCGGTATCGAGACCGAGTTCAGCGGTGGTCCAGGGGCTTTCGGGGTCGTCGGGGTTGCACATGCCGGGTCGTCCGAATTTCTCGAACATGGGGATCATGACCGCCCCCAGCTGTGGGGTGAGGTATCCGGAGATCGGGTACATGCCGTCGATGCCCTGGTGCCCGATCTTGATGCTCCGAACCCGCTGGCGGTCCCGGTTTTCGGTCAATCGCCCGTCGGGGTCGACGTGGGCCAGGATGTGGACTCCGAGTTTGGTCACACCTTTCGGGTCGCCTTCGCGGGCGAATGAGGTGAGGTGTTGTTCGGCGTGGTCTTTGACTTCCGGACCGGCGGCGTCGGGGATCCGTTCGAGCGCGTCGTGGATGGCCTTCACGTGATCGGCGGAGATCTCTCCGGCGCGTTGCGCTTTAGCTACGAGCGGCAATTTCGGCGGGCGGGTGCTCGAACCCGCCGACACCGTCGACAGCA
>NZ_JBSFNO010000085.1:0-1659 GCF_053981095.1 Nocardia sp. NPDC003693 | reverse complement strand
GCACTGCCGCATCTGCTTTGCCCGCTCTCCCGAACCCCGCCGGAAGCCGCAGCGTGGGTGCGGGTTCGGGCTACGTCGGCCACGGGCGTGAACACTGATACGTGTGGACGCACCCGCCGCACGGGCGGGAAGAGCGGGCCAACGCCTGAGCGCGCGAGGAGCCCCTTCGGCATGGGAAAGCCGAAGAGGCAGAGTGGAAAACAGCGGTGAGACTCGATATCCCGGGGCCGGGGTGGCTAACAGCGCCATCGCGCGGGAATACCCGGAAACTGGGGATGATGACGGAAGTTCACACGCGGCCTACGAGCTCGGTCGATGTGCGGTGGAGGAATCCACCCGGTCTTGCCCGGATTCTCCGAATCCTCACCCATCACAACGGTTTCCCAGCCGTTCGGACCGTTGTTGATCTGGGCGTGGCAGGCATCGCAGGCGAAAGTCAGGTTCTCGATGTCCGTTTCGCCACCATCAGCCCATTCTCGGATGTGGTGTACAGCCGAGCGGCTCGCTGGCGCGTCGCATCCCGGGCGCGTGCACCCACGTTCGGTGGCGGTCAGCGCAAGGCGTTGTGCCGGGTTGGCGAGACGCTGGCCGCGCGACAGGTGCAGGGGTCGGCCGTTGCGGTCGAGCACCACCAGATACGGGGTCGAGTTCCTGGCCACCTGGAGGGCCTGGGTGATCGACATCGTGCCGCCGGTCGCGGTGGTGGCGACCCCGGCGCGCTTCTCGAGGTCGTCGATGCTCATGGTGATGATCGTCGAGACCGGCAGGCCGCGATGCGATCCCAGCTTCGTGGGTCCCATGTCGGGGCGGAAGAACACCAGCAGGGCGTCGTGGTTGCGTTGCTCGGCGTTGCGGCGGTCCCGTTTGGCGGCCGCGCGCAGTTTCGCACGAGCCGCAGCGCGGGCACGCTCTGCCGGGGTCAGCGAAGGATCATCGGCCCTGGCATCATCACCGGTGTCGTCGCCGTCGTCGAGTTCGGTATCGAGACCCAGTTCGGCGGTGGTCCATGGGCTTTCGGGGTCGTCCGGGTTGCACATGCCGGGGCGCCCGAATTTCTCGAACATCGGGATCATGACCGCCCCCAACTGCGGGGTCAGATACCCGGAGATCGGGTACATGCCATCGATGCCCTGATGCCCGATCTTGACGCACCGGACCCGCTGGCGGTCCCGGTCCTCGGTCAAACGCCCATCGGGATCGACGTGGGCCAGGATATGGACCCCGAGCTTGGTCACACCCTTCGGATCACCCTCACGGGCATACGAGGTCAGATGCTCCTCGGCATGATCCTTCACTTCCGGACCGGCAGCGTCGGGGATCCGCGTCAGCGCATCGTGGATGGCCTTCACATGGTCGGCGGAGATCTCTCCGGCGCGTTGCGCTTTAGCTACGAGCGGCAATTTCGGCGGGCGGGTGCTCGAACCCACAGACACTGTCGACAGCAGATCGGCGTTGCGAACGCGGGCGGTGGCCTCGGCGTACGACAGTCGCAGGGTCTGCTGCAGGAACAGGATCAAGCTCTTCACACCCGCCCGAGGGCCCAAGTCCCGCGCCCCGCACTCGAGCGCGAACCGCTGCTTCACCGCTTCGAGCTTTCGGAAGCTGGTCTCGAGCTCCTGCATAACTTCGATGACCTCGTCCTTGCCCAACGAGTACATC
>NZ_JBSFNO010000084.1:0-1686 GCF_053981095.1 Nocardia sp. NPDC003693 | reverse complement strand
GCACTGCCGCATCTGCTTTGCCCGCTCTCCCGAACCCCGCCGGAAGCCGCAGCGTGGGTGCGGGTTCGGGCTACGTCGGCCACGGGCGTGAACACCGACGCGTGTGGACGCACCCGCCGCACGGGTGAGAAGAGCGGACCAGGGCTTGGGCACGCGAGGAGCCCCTTCGGCACGGGAAAGCCGAAGAGGCAGAGTGGAAACGGCGGTGAGACTCGATACCCAGGGGGCTGGGTAGCTAACAGCGCCATCGTGCGGGGATACCCGGGAACTGGGGATGGTGGCGGAAGTTCACACGTGGTCGGCGTGCGGGGTCGATGTGTGGTGGTGGGATCCATCCGGTTTTGCCCGGATTCTCCGAATCCTCGCCCATGACAACGGTTTCCCAGCCGTTCGGGCCGGTGTTGACCTGGGCGTGGCAGGCATCGCACGCGAAGGTCAGGTTCTCGATGTCCGTTTCACCGCCATCGGCCCATTCCCGGATGTGGTGTACAGCCGAGCGGCTCGCTGGCGCGTCGCAACCGGGGCGGGTGCATCCGCGTTCGGTGGCGGTGAGCGCCAACCGTTGTGCCGGGTTCGCGAGGCGCTGGCCTCGCGACAGGTGCAGTGGGCGGCCGTTGCGGTCGAGCACCACCAAATACGGGGTCGAGTTTCTGGCCACCTGGAGTGCTTGGGTGATCGACATGGTGCCGCCGGTCGCGGTGGTCGCTACCCCGGCGCGCTTCTCCAGGTCGTCGATGCTCATGGTGATGATGGTCGAGACCGGAAGTCCGCGATGCGATCCGAGCTTCGTGGGGCCCATGTCCGGGCGGAAGAGGACCAGCAGAGCGTCATGGTTGCGCTGATCGGCGTTGCGGTGATCGCGCTTGGCGGCGGCACGCAGCTTCGCTCGAAGTGCTGCGCGGGCACGCTCAGCTGGGGTCAGCGAGGGGTCGTTCGCATCGTCGGCGTTCTCGTCGCCGTCGTCGAGTTCGGTGTCGAGCCCGAGTTCAGCGGTGGTCCAGGGACTTTCGGGATCATCGGGGTTGCACATGCCGGGGCGTCCGAACTTCTCGAACATCGGGATCATGACCGCACCCAACTGCGGGGTCAGGAACCCGGAGATCGGGTACATGCCATCGATGCCCTGATGCCCGATCTTGATGCACCGGACCCGTTGCCGGTCCCGGTCCTCGGTCAACCGCCCATCGGGATCGACGTGGGCCAGAATGTGAACGCCGAGCTTGGTCACACCCTTCGGGTCGCCTTCGCGGGCGAATGAGGTGAGGTGTTGTTCGGCGTGGTCTTTGACTTCCGGACCGGCGGCGTCGGGGATCCGCTCGAGCGCGTCCTTGATCGCTTTTACATGATCGGCGGAGATCTCCCCGGCGCGTTGCGCTGCGGCTACAAGCGGCAATTTCGGCGGCCGGGTACTCGAACCCACCGACACCGTCGACAGCAGGTCAGCGTTGCGTACGCGGGCGGCGGCCTCAGCGTACGACAGCCGCAGGGTCTGCTGCAGGAACAGGATCAGGCTCTTCACACCCGCCCGAGGGCCCAAGTCCCGCGCTCCACACTCGAGCGCGAACCGCTGCTTCACCGCTTCGAGCTTTCGGAAGCTGGTCTCGAGCTCCTGCATGACCTCGATGACCTCGTCCTTGGCCAACGAGTACATCGGCAATTCGAGCAGGTTCTCCACCGCGGCGCCAA
>NZ_JBSFNO010000083.1:0-2880 GCF_053981095.1 Nocardia sp. NPDC003693 | reverse complement strand
TACGACGAGGGTTCGGAAGCGGCGCGCCGCCACTCCAAGCAGGTCGACATGATCTGCAACACCCTCGAGCAGTGGGCCATCCGCGACGTGGGCAACCGCCCGCACAAGCTCTTCCTGCACTTCTTCGAGAACCCCGCCGAGATCCTGGGCGACGCCGACGGCAAGGTCATCGGCCTGCGCACCGAGCGCACCGCCCTCGACGGCACCGGCAACGTCAAGGGCACCGGCGAGTTCAAGGACTTCGACGTCACCGCGATCTACCGGGCCGTGGGCTACCTGTCGCAGAACATCCCCTCGCTGCCCTTCGACGACCAGGCCGGCACCGTGCCCAACGAGGCCGGTCGCGTGCTGGGCAACGAGGACGCCGACGGCGCCGAGCGCTACGTGCCGCAGACCTACGTCACCGGCTGGATCAAGCGCGGCCCGGTCGGCCTCATCGGCCACACCAAGGGCGACGCCAACGAGACCATCGCCTGCCTGCTGGACGACGTCGCGAACTTCGTCCCGGCCCCGAAGCCGGAACTCGAAGCCGTCACCGAGTTCCTCGAGGGCAAGGGCATCCCCTTCACCACCTGGGCCGGCTGGTACCGCCTGGACGCGCACGAGCGCGCCCTGGGCGAGCCCGAGGGCCGCGAGCGCGTGAAGGTCGTCGAGCGCGAGGACATGCTGCGGGCCAGCGAGCCGGACAAGGTTTCCTGATCAACCGTTTCCTGACCGCCTGACCTGGCCGAATCCGCCAGGTGGACAAGGTCTTACGCACTTGTCACCGTCTCGAGGCATGCTGATCAAGTGTTCGATGCCCATGTCCACATCATCGATCCGCGGTTTCCGCTGATCGAGAACGAAGGCTACCTACCCGACCCCTACACCATCGCCGACTATCGGCGGCGCATGTCGCGCTTCGATATCGACGGTGGCGCGGTGGTCAGCGGGTCCTTCCAGGGCACCGATCAGAGCTATCTCCGGGCAGCCCTCGCCGAACTGGGCGCGGGCTGGGTCGGGGTGACCAATCTGGACGTGGACGCCAGCGATGCCGAGATCGTGGATCTCGACCGCGCGGGGGTGCGGGCGCTGCGGTTCAACCTCAAGCGCGCGGGCGGTGACATCGTCGGGCTCACCATGCTCGCGCTGCGCGCCTACGACCTCGTGGGCTGGCACGTCGAGCTGTACATCGACGGTTCCATGCTCGGCTCGCTGGAGCCGGTCATCACCAAGCTGCCCCGGCTCTCGATCGACCACATGGGCATGTCCGACGAATGCCTGCCGTACCTGCTGAACCTGGTCGATCGGGGCGCCAAGGTGAAGGCGTCCGGCTTCGGGCGGGTCTCGATGGACGTGGCCTCGGCGCTGCGCAAGATCCACGCGGTCAGTCCCGAGGCCCTGATGTTCGGCTCCGATCTGCCGGGCGCGCGGGCCGGTCGCCCGTTCCGCAACACCGATATCGACGTCATCGCCGAAACCGTCGGCGGCGATCTGCACCGGGTGCTCGAGGACAACGCGCGCGCCTTCTACCGGCTGCCCGCCAAACAGCGGCCCGTCGTCCCGCCCGCGCCGGCCCGGCCGCGGCACGGACCGGACGCGCCGACGCTGCGGCTGCACCGCTCCGAACTGCCGAAACCGCCTCCGCCGGACACGATTCCGTTCCGCCGGATCGAGCGCTGACCGAATTCGGTTCGCGCACCGGCGGATTCCCGCGTCCCTTCCGGCGGCGGCTCAGATCGCGACGGCGGCGACCACCCAGATGCCCGCCGCGAGCAGCGCGCCGAACAGTTCCACCAGCATCGAGAGCCCGACGCCCTTGAGCGCGTGCACCGTCGACTGCCAGGCCGGCTGCTGCACGCGCAACCGCTGCAGCTCCGAAACATAGACGCCGACAACGAATCCCAGGAACAACCCGACCACCGGCACCACGAAGAATCCGATGATGCCGAGAACCGCGCCCAGGATCAGCGAGCGGCTGGGCACCCCGGCCTCGCGCAGTTTCGCGCCCGGCCAGGTGTACTTGATGATGCCGCTGATGACGAGAAACGTTGTGCAGACGGCGAAGACGATCCAGGCCGAGGATCCCCCGGTCATGACGGCCCACACCAGGATCGCCGCCAGGATGAGAATCACCCCGGGCAGGATCGGCACGATGACCCCCAGCAGGCCGATCAGAATCGCGAGGCCGACCAGCACCTCACCCATTGCGCTCAACTTACGGTCCTCCAGGCTCGTGGTTACCCGCATTGTCGCCCAGCGGGGGTGTCCCTGTCCGGGCGAAGTCGGCGAAGTAACCGGACGACCTGGGTGAATAGCGCGGGGGCCGAATTGTGGCGGCACTCACCACGGGAGCCCTCGCGGCTATTGTCATACTGTCAACACGTGCGGCCAGAGCCGGTGCGCACAGGGATCGACGATGAACCGAGGTAGGGCGTGAGCACACCATCCACCGCCAAGCAGGGCCCGCTCGCGGGTGTCCGCGTAGTCGAATTGGCCGGCATCGGCCCGGGTCCGCACGCGGCGCTGCTGCTGGCCGATCTCGGTGCGGACGTGGTGCGGGTGCAGCGCCCGAACCAGCTGCCCGGTCAGATGGAGCGCCCGCAGTGGCGCGGGCGGACCATCGTCGAGGCCAACCTCAAGGATCCGGCGCACATCGAGCAGGTGCTCGGCCTCATCGAGAAGGCCGACGTGCTCATCGAGGGCTTCCGGCCCGGTGTCACCGAGCGCATGGGCCTGGGCCCGGACGTCGCCCTCGAGCGCAACCCGCGCCTGGTCTACGGCCGCATGACCGGCTGGGGTCAGTACGGCCCGATGGCCGATCGCACCAGCGAGATCAGTGCCCAACGGCGGCAACAGATTCGCAAGCTCCTGGCCGAATACGAGCGGCTGCTGCCGGGT
>NZ_JBSFNO010000082.1:1434-3036 GCF_053981095.1 Nocardia sp. NPDC003693 | reverse complement strand
AGCACAACTGATTCGCCATTGGGCGCGGATACACGGGTACGGGAATATCAACCCGTTGTCCATCGACTACGCCTGTCGGCCTCGCCTTAGGTCCCGACTCACCCTGGGCGGATTAACCTGGCCCAGGAACCCTTGGTCATTCGGCGGACGAGTTTCTCACTCGTCTTTCGCTACTCATGCCTGCATTCTCACTCGCATGGCCTCCACGGCTGGATCACTCCGCCGCTTCCCTGGCCACACGACGCTCCCCTACCCATCCCAGCTCCTGGCCCGAAGGCGGGATAATGCTGGAATGCCGCGGCTTCGGCGGTGTACTTGAGCCCCGCTACATTGTCGGCGCAGGATCACTTGACCAGTGAGCTATTACGCACTCTTTCAAGGGTGGCTGCTTCTAAGCCAACCTCCTGGTTGTCTTCGCGACCCCACATCCTTTTCCACTTAGTACACGCTTAGGGGCCTTAGCCGGCGATCTGGGCTGTTTCCCTCTCGACTACGAAGCTTATCCCCCGCAGTCTCACTGCCACGCTCTCACACACCGGCATTCGGAGTTTGGCTGACTTCGGTAAGCTTGTGGGCCCCCTAGGCCATCCAGTAGCTCTACCTCCGATGTGAAACACGTGACGCTGCACCTAAATGCATTTCGGGGAGAACCAGCTATCACGGAGTTTGATTGGCCTTTCACCCCTACCCACAGCTCATCCCCTCAGTTTTCAACCTAAGTGGGTTCGGGCCTCCACGACGTCTTACCGTCGCTTCACCCTGGCCATGGGTAGATCACTCCGCTTCGGGTCCATAGTGTGCGACTGAAGGGCGCCCTATTCGGACTCGCTTTCGCTACGGCTACCCCACACGGGTTAACCTCGCCACACACCGATGACTCGCAGGCTCATTCTTCAAAAGGCACGCCATCACCCCACGAACAAGTCGAAGGCTCTGACGGATTGTAAGCGCACGGTTTCAGGTACTATTTCACTCCCCTCCCGGGGTACTTTTCACCTTTCCCTCACGGTACTAGTCCGCTATCGGTCACCAGGTAGTATTCAGGCTTATCGGGTGGTCCCGACAGATTCACAGCAGATTTCACGGGCCCGCTGCTACTCGGGTGCCTACTACGAAAGAGAACACGTTTTCGTCTACGGGATTCTCACCCTCTACGACGGGCCGTCCCAGGCCACTTCGACTAACGCGATCTTTTCTGACTTTCGCTCAACTCGGCAGAATTGAGAAAGTAGGTCCCACAACCCCAAGAACGCAACGCCTGCCGGCTATCACACGCTCCTGGTTTAGCCTCTTCCGCTTTCGCTCGCCACTACTCACGGAATCACTGTTGTTTTCTCTTCCTGTGGGTACTGAGATGTTTCACTTCCCCACGTTCCCTCCACACGCCCTATATATTCAGGCGCGGGTAACACGACATAACTCGTGCTGGGTTTCCCCATTCGGAAATCCTCGGATCTCAGCTCGTTTGACAGCTCCCCGAGGCATATCGCAGCCTACTACGTCCTTCATCGGCTCCTGGTGCCAAGGCATCCACCGTACGCTCTTACACACTTACTAACAAAGATGCTCGCGTCCACTGTGCAGTTCTCAAACAACACACAA
>NZ_JBSFNO010000081.1:0-4742 GCF_053981095.1 Nocardia sp. NPDC003693 | reverse complement strand
CACCCCGCACATCGAGGCGTGCATGGGACGGGCCGCGGCGGCCGGCGCGTTGCGGCTCGACGACTTCGGGCGGGCGCTCATGGCCGATATCGAGGCGGCCTCACCCGAACCGCCGGACTGGGCCGAGGTGCGTGACGGCGGCCCGACCACCCGGGACCTGCTGGCCCGCGAACTGGCCGAGGTCGAGGCCGGGGTCGAACGCGGCTGGCAGCGCGTCGTCAACGGCGCCTCCCCCACCCTGCTGCCGGCCTGGCAACTGCTGGTCGAACCGGATCGCGCGGAGTTCTTCGCCCGGTGGCTCACCCCGCTGCTGGTGCACGGCGCACCCATCCCCGCCGAGACCGCCCACCGGCTGGTCGCGGCCATGGACGCCGGGCGACTGCGGGTGCGCGCCGGACTGCGCGAGGTCCGGCACACCGGGTCGGAATTCGCCGTACACCTCGACGACACGGTCGAATTCGCCGACGTGGTGGTCAACGCCACCGGCGCGGGTACCGACGCCGTCGCGCTGCGCACCCAGCCGCTGCTGGCCGGGCTGCTCGACGCCGGGCTGCTCAGCGCGCATCCGCTGGGCGGCGTGCGGGTGAACGTGGCGACCTTCGAGGCGCTCGACGCCACCGGCGACCCGGTGCCGGGCCTGCACATCCTCGGCGATCTGATTCGCGGCGCGGTGCTGGTGACCAACGACGTCATCGCCCTGTCCTTCCAAGCCGTGCTGCTCGCCACCGCATTGCGCACGATCGACGACGAAGGAGTCCGACTGTCATGACCACGACGCCGACCCGCGCCAAGGGGCCGATCCTGGCGGTGCTGTGCCTGTGCGTCATCGCGATCTACATGGACGCGATGATCGTCAATCTCGCGCTGCCCAGCCTGGTGCGCGAATTGGGTTCCAGCACCAGCGGATTGCAATGGATCGTGGACGCCTACGCGCTCACCTTCGCCGCCCTGGTGCTCGTGGCGGGCAGCCTCGGCGACCGGTTCGGCCGCCGCGGGATCCTGCTCGCCGGGCTGGTGGTGTTCACCGTCGCCACCGGCGCCGGTGCGCTGTGCGAGAGCACCGAACAGCTGATCGCGGCGCGCACGGTGATGGGCGTCGGCGCGGCGATGATCTACCCGTCGACGCTGTCGATCCTCACCACCGTGTTCACCGAGCGCAAGGAGCGCGCCGCGGCCATCGGCGTGTGGGGCGCGGTGTCCGGCATCGGCGTGGTGCTCGGGCCGATCGTGGGCGGCCTGCTGCTCGACCACTTCTGGTGGGGCAGTGTGTTCGTCGTCGTGGTGCCGGTCGGCGTGGTGTGCCTGGTGCTGGTGGCGCTGCTGGTGCCCGACTCCCGGGATCCGCGGGGGCGCGGGCTCGATCTGCCCGGGCTGGTGCTGTCCACGGCCGGGCTGGGCGTGCTGGTGTACACGATCATCGAAGCGCCGGAACAGGGTTGGCTCTCGGCGCGGACCCTGCTCGGGTTCGCCGGCGCGGCGCTGCTGCTGGCCGGGCTCGTCCGGCGCGAGCTCACCGCCCGGGCGCCGATGCTCGATGTGCGCCTGTTCGGCAACCTCCGGTTCTCCGCGGCCTGCGGCATCATCACCATCACGTTCTTCACACTGAACGGCTTCACCTTCCTGGTGACGCAGTACTTCCAGTTCCTCAAGGCCTACACCCCGCTGGGCGCGGGCGTGCGGCTCATCCCGGTCGCGGTGGCGATCATCATCGGCTCGGTGCTGGGCGGCAAGCTGACCGTCAAACTCGGCACCCGCGCGGTGGTGACGGCCGGGCTGATCCTGATGGGAATCGCTTACGCCTGGTTCGCCTTCGACGACGCGGCGACCGGCTACCCGATCATCGCGGCGCAGATGGCGGTGATCGGACTCGGTATCGGCATGGTCGCCATCCCGGCCACCGAATCGATCATGGGTGTGGTGCCGGCCGCGAAGGCCGGCGTGGGTTCGGCCATGAACGACGCCACCCGGCTGCTCGGCGGTGCGCTCGGCATCGCCGTGGTGGGCAGCGTGCACCACTCGCTCTACACCGGCGAGCTGCCCGACGGCAGCGTGCCGGGCGTGCCCGCCCCGGTGCTGGAGAGCGCCCGCGATTCCGTGGGCGCGGCCCTGCAGCAGGCGGCCGGACTGCTCACACAGGGGCAGGCCGGCGCGGCCGAGGCGCTGCGCGTCGCCGTCCAGGACGCGTTCGTGCACGGCTTCCAGATCACCTGCCTGGTGGTGACCGTGGTGTGTGCCGTGGCCGCGGTGATCGCCGCCGCGCTGCTGCCCTCCGGGCCGCCACCACCGCCGGTGACCTCCGACGACTCCGACATCGATCCGACGGACGCGGCCCGGCCCCGAGCCGCGCGCTCCGCGAAGGGTGAACAACAGTGACTACCGCAGGCAAGACCGAGGACCGATGGCTGCTCTACAGCACCTGTGACGAGGACTCCCGCTCGGAGATGCGGGCGCTCGAGATCGAGAAGAACGACGATGTGCTCGCGGTGACCGGCAGCGGCTGCCGGGTGCTGAGCCTGGTGGTGAACAATCCGCACACCGTCACCGCCATCGACAGCTCCCCCGGGCAGACCTACCTGCTCGAACTCAAGCTCGCCGCCATCCGGCACTTCCCCTACGACACCCTGCTGGAGTTCCTCGGGGTGGACGAATCCACGCGCAGGTGGCGGCTTTTCGAGGAACTGAAGCCGGAACTGTCCGACGGCGCGATCGCCTACTTCACGCACTACCGCAAGGCCATCGTGGGCGGGGTGCTCCAGGCCGGGCGGCACGAGCAGCTGTACGTCCGGCTGGTCGCGCCGGCCATGAGACTGCTGTACGGGCGCGCGATGCGGGACCTGTTCGCAGCACCCGATCTCGCGACCCAGCGCCGCGTCTACCGTGAGCGGGTCGACGGTGTGCTGTGGCGCAGCATGATTCGCTACGGTTTCACCGAGCGCACGCTCAAGGCCGTGCTCAACGACGATTCCTACAACGTGGTCACCGACGAGAAGTCTTGCGGCGACTACGTGCTCGAGCGGCTCGACCACACCTTCGAGAACCATCTCGCCGGGGAGAACGACTGGGTGTCGTTCATGTTCCACGGCCGCTACCCGCGCCGGGATGTGCTGCCGCACTATCTGCTTCGGGAGAACGTCGAGGCCATTCGCGCCGCGACCACCAAGGTGAACGTGGTCCGCGGCGATCTCATGGAACAGCTGCGCGCGCTGCCGGACGGCTCGGTGGACAAGTTCTCGCTCTCGGACGTCACCAGCTGTATCGACCGCGAGCAGTTCGCCGGCCTCATGAAGGAGGTCGTGCGCGTGGCGCGGCCGGGTGCGCGAATCTGCTACCGCAACTTCCTGTCCCGGCACACGCCCGACGCGGATCTGCGGCAGCTGCTGCACCGCGAGGACGAGCTGTGCGACCGGCTCTACTTCGACGACTACGCCTTCGTCTACCAGTTCGAGATCTTCACCGTCGGCGCGGGCAACCGGTAGCGGGGTACGGATCATGGAGCGCTCACTCGACTGGGTGGACGGCAGCGTCCACGCCGTGGACCAGCGCGCGCTGCCCGAGGAGTACCGCATCGTCGTGCTGCGCACGGTCGACGAGGTCATCGCCGCCATCCGCACGCTCACCATCCGCGGCGCGCCGGCCATCGGTGCGGCCGGGGCACTGGCGGTGGCGATCGCGGCGCGAACGCACGGCACGGACATCGCGGCCGTGACGGCCGACATCCGGCGCATCGCGGCCGCCCGGCCCACCGCGGTCAACCTGGCCTGGGCGGTGCGGCGGGTGTCGGCGCGGCTCGAGCTCGGACCCGCCGCGGTCCTGGACGCGGCGCTCGCGCTGCTCGACGAGGACGAGCGGGTCAATCGGACCGCGGCCCGGCGAGCGGCCGACGAGGTGCTGACCCTGACCCGCGGGCAACGACTCCGGGTGCTGACGCACTGCAACACCGGCCGCCTGGCGACCGTCGCGGGCGGGACCGCCCTCGGAGCCATTCGCGACCTGGCCGAGCGCGGGCGGCTCGACTCCGTGCTCGCCGGCGAAACGCGGCCGCTGCTGCAGGGCGCCCGGCTGACCGCGTGGGAACTCGCCGAAGCCGGTATCCCGCACCGGCTCTGCGTGGATTCGGCGGGGCCCACCGCGATCGCGTCCGGCCATGTCGACTGCGTGCTGGTCGGGGCCGACCGGATCACCGCGCACGGGGACGTGGCCAACAAGATCGGCACCTACCCGCTGGCGCTGGCCGCGGCCCGGGCCGGCATCCCCTTCGTCGTGGTCGCGCCCGAGTCCACCGTCGACGAAACCCTCGACGACGCCGGCGACATCGTCATCGAGGAGCGGACCGCCGACGAGGTGACCACCCTGGCGGGGCGCCGGATCGCCCCCGAGGGCACCGCCGCCTTCAATCCCGCCTTCGACATCACCCCGCGCGACCTCGTCACCGCCGTGGTGACCGAGACCCGAACCCTGTGGCCCGCAGCCGGTTTCGGTCTCCCCCACACCGCCGCCGAGCTCTACCGGCGCGGGTGGATGGACGGCACCGCGGGCAACCTGTCGGTGCGGCTGCCCGGTGCACCGGATCGGGCGGTCATCACCGGCAGCGGACTGAGCAAGGGCGCGCTCACCGCACGGGATCTGGTCCACATCGATACGAAAACCGCTGCGGCGGTCTCGGATCGGGGACCGCGACCGTCTGCGGAGGCATCGCTGCACGCCGCGCTCTACACCGCGCTGCCCGACTGCGGCGCGGTGGT
>NZ_JBSFNO010000080.1:0-4749 GCF_053981095.1 Nocardia sp. NPDC003693 | reverse complement strand
GTGGACCACGTGCGCCGCCTGGTGGACGATCCGCGCCTGCGGGAGCGGACCGCCGCCGCGGCACAGCGCAGTGTGCGCGACCGATCCTGGTCCGCGCACCGGCGGGTAGTAGTCTGCGGCGCTCTTGCCGTCGTCGAACGCGGTGAAGATGTCCGGTACGTCGAAATACGGTGCGCGCCCGTCGATGTCGAACCACATCCACACCGCCTCGTTGCGCTCCACCGCCGGGTAGGAGCGGATTCGGCGGCCGCGGTTCGGGTGCTTCTCGTACGGGACGCACACGTTGCGGCCCTCGCGATTCCACTCCCAGCCGTGGAACGGGCACACGATGTTCTCTCCGTCCACGCGCCCGCCGTAGCCCAGGTGCGCGCCCAAATGCTCACAGTAGGCGTCGAATACGGCGATACTGCCCGAGGCCGAGCGCCAGGCGACGAGCTCGCGGCCGAAGTACTTCATCGTGTGCACCGCGCCGAGGGCGATCTCGGCACTCCAGGCGACTTGAAACCATCCCGTCGGTTCCATCGACAGGGGTGTTCTTGCCATTCGATCCTCCACGCCATCGAGGGCTGTGCGCAGGGGCGCGGATCGGTGGATCACACGCTCGGCGATCCGAGAATAGAACCCTCTGTGAAACAATACAAGAGGGTTCTTTGAAACTATGTCACCCAGCTCAGCGCGGGTATCATCGGTCCCCGTGACGGATCTGGCGGTAACCGGGAGGCGGGTGAACAAGCGCGGCGCGCAGTCGCGCGAGTCCATGCTCGAGGCGGCGATCACCTCGCTGGCCACCGGCGATCCCGCCGCGGTGTCGGGCAATCGCATCGCCCGCGACATCGGGGCGACCTGGGGCGTGGTCAAGTACCAGTTCGGCGATATCGACGGACTGTGGGCCGCGGTCCTGCGGTACACCGCCGACAAGCGCGGCGACATGCCCGCCAGCGTCAAGATCGATGGCACACTGCGCGAACGCGTTTCGGCGCTCATCCACGCGATGGCGGCGGGCCTGCGCCGGCCCGAATCCCTGGCGATCGAGACCCTGCGCGCCGCGCTGCCGCGCGATCACGCCGAACTCGAACACGACTATCCCCGCACCGCGGCCGAGCTCGCCTCGTGGAAACCGCACTGGGACACCGCGTGTGAGCGCGCCTTCGCCGACCTGAACCTCGACCGGGTCAAGATCCGGCACGTGGCCGCGCTCATTCCCGCCGCGATGCGCGGCATCACCTCCGAACGCACCCTGGGCACCTACGGGGATCTGGACGACGCCCTGGCCGGGCTCATCGGCGGCATCGCGGCCTACCTCGAGTCCTGATCCGCCCGGACGGTACCCGAGCATATTTCCGGACACTAGTCTGGAAACTATTCCAATCGCGTGTTAGCGTCGCCGCATGGGACGTGTAGATGGCAAAGTCGCCCTCATCAGTGGCGGCGCGCGCGGGATGGGCGCGGCACACGCGCAACTGCTGGTCGCCGAGGGCGCGAAGGTCGTGATCGGCGACATTCTCGACGACGAGGGCAAGGCGCTGGCCGATTCGCTCGGCGACGCCGCGCGCTACGTGCACCTGGACGTGACGGACCCCGACCAGTGGACGGCTGCGGTCACCGAGGCCCAGACCGCCTTCGGCAAGCTGAATGTCCTGGTGAACAACGCGGGCATCGTCAACGGCGGTCCGCTGCACAAGTTCGATCTGGACAAGTGGCGCACCATCATCGACGTCAACCTGACCGGAACGTTCCTGGGCATGCGCGCGGCGGTCAAGCCGATGATCGCCGCCGGCGGTGGCTCGATCATCAACGTCTCCTCGATCGAGGGCCTGCGCGGCGCGCCCTGGGCGCACGGCTACGTGGCCTCCAAGTGGGCGGTGCGCGGCCTGGCCAAGTCCGCCGCCCTGGAGTTGGCGGCGCACAACATTCGCGTGAATTCGCTGCACCCCGGCCTGATCCGCACACCCATGACGACGGACATCCCCGACGATCTGGTGACGATCCCGCTGGGCCGCCCCGCCCAGTCCTCGGAGGTGGCGACGTTCGTGCTGTTCCTGGCCAGCGACGAGTCCTCCTACGCCACCGGCTCGGAGTTCGTCGTGGACGGCGGTCTGGTCGCGGCGGTTCCGCACAAGACGTCCTGACCCGCTGTCCCGATCATCGGCCGGCCGCGGCGGCGAGCCGGTCGGTGATCATGGGAATTCGGGCCCGGGCGCCCTCGCGGACCCGATGTGCGGTGGCCGTCCGGCTGATGGATGTGAGGGCGTGCAGGGCGGCGTCGGTGCCGATGGTGACGAAGATGTCGAGCGCGTTTACCGACCGCGCGTTCGCCTGCCTGTCGTGTATATCGGTCAGCAGCGATCGCACCGTGTGATCGTCGCCGAGTACACCCACCGCCTCGTAGATCCAGGCGTGCTTCGTGGGACCGCCTGCCCGCCACCATTGCTGGTAGAGCGCCCAGCCGAAGTCGGCGAGTGACCGGGCGTCGCATTCCTGTTCGACCGCCGCCAATCCGACGTAGGGTATGCCGGGCTCCGACAGTTGCAGCATGGTGATCACGTGCGCGGTGGCGGTCGCAGCCAGCGCTATTCCGCTGGCGCGCAGGGTGATCGGGGGAAGCGCTGCGGCGTTCACCCAGTCCGGCACCGCCGGTATCCGGGCGGGCAGGGCTGTGGCTGGATCGGTGGCCAGCACGGCCTCGGTCGCCTCCGTCGCAGCTGCTCCGTATTCTGCGGCGGCCGAACGGATTTCATCGGAATAGCCGAGCTCGGCGAGGATGCGTAGGGTCCGGCCGCGTGCCTCGCGTTCCTTGGCGTTCTTGCCGACCGCTCCGGGGATCAGCACGCGCGCGGCGTAGGTGGCGTGGCGGTGCATATAGAGTTCGCCCATCGCACGCATCGTGCTCCGCTCGAGCCACTGCGCGGCCACGGCGACCGCCTCGGGACTCTCGTAGGCGAGGACGAGATCGGCATAGTCGCGCCCCCGCTTGCGCGCCGTGGCCAGGGCCAGCGGCTGGGCCTCGGCCTCGTACGTGGCGATGAGAGCCCGCAGCGGCTCGTTGCGCGACGAGAACACGCGCAGCCACCCGCCGGGCAGCAGCGGGCGGGCGAATTCGGGTCCGGCGAAGAGCATTTCGACGATGTGGTGCATCATCAGACCGTTGGCTGCCATGACGTCGATGGTCATCTGCGGCCGGAGGTCGGGCTTCGGCTCGTAGCGGCTCAGGTCCACATCCGCCAGCCATCGTTCGCGTTCTCCCGGCAGCCACACACAGCGAATGCCGGTGGGAGCTCGCAGGGCGAGCACGGTCGGCTCGGGTTGGGCACACAGCCACGGCGGCGTTCGCAGGATCTCCGGCAGCGCGTCCTCTGCGACCGTGACGGCCGGGGCCAGAGCCGCGTTGATCAGCCGGGCGGTCGCCGCCGGTAGCAGCGGCAACTGCTCGCGAGCCAGATCGGGGCGATCGTCGATGAGCGCGCACAGTGTATCGGCGTTGCGAGTCGGATCGAGCACGCGCAGGGCGCGACGGGGGAAGCGAATCGTGGCCTGCCGCAGGGCCTTCACCGCCACCGGCATCTCCGGTCGGTCCGCGAGCGCCGCGAGCGCCGCGTCCGTAGGTATGACAGCGAGCACGCCGGCCAGGGGCACCTGGAGCTTGCGCTCGCGCACGTTGGGATGATCGAGCCACTCGGCCAGCAGCGGCACCACATCGAAACCAACGGCATCGACCAGGGTGATGATCTGGCCCGGGCTGTAGAGCGCCACACCGGGATCGGGAGAAAGTCCGCCCAGGACCCGGCCCAGCGTAATCACCTGGTCGACCGAATTCACCGCGTCGACCAGGACGCTGGCGAGGGCGTAGAGCTCCCGGTCCCGGCACACGGTGATCGCGTCGGACACCCAGTCCTCGCGCCAGGGCAGCAGTACCGCCGCGACGGCGCGATAGGTGCCGTGCGGATCGTCCGCGCGATAGCGCTCGATGATTTCGATGACGCCGTCCAGCGCAGTATCCCCGGAAGCATAGGCCGCCAGTCGATTACGGAGCGGAGCGAGAACACGTCGCAGTTTCGCGATCGACTCGTCGTAGCGGCGCTCGAACGTCTGCCACGACAGCGGAGGCGCCACCGAGAGCAGCACCGTCTCGACGACGAACTCGAGACCGCGCTCGTGGAACCAATGCTCGATCAGCCCAAGGCTTCTCGCTTCGGCAGCTCGGCGCTCCTTGGCGTCATACGCCAAAGTCGCGCGATCCAGGATCACCGCCGCCACCTCGGCGGGCACCTGACCGATCGGGCCCGGCTGCTCGGGCAACCCGCGCCCGCCATCAACGGGCAGCCGGATCTCCAGCCATTCGACCGCCCCGGTGTAGTACTCCGTGCAGGACTCCGCCTGCCGCGCAGCCTCTTCGGGCGAGAGTCGCACGCCCGGAACTTCCAGTAGCCCGTCCTGTCTGTGTAGCAGCTCGCGCCGCTGCGCCGGTGTCGGATCGAAAACATCCTCGGACGCCGCACTGACCTCCCCGACGGTCCGGCGTCGCGATTGTGTACCCATGAAACCCCGTTTTTCCGCGTTTGTGATTCGGCCCAGACTGTAAGCAGCTGTGCCGACAGAGACACCCGGTCGGGATGTGGCTCGCACACCGAGTGCGAGCCACAGGTGTGAGCCGGGGGCGGCCGAGGTGCCCTCGTTGCCCTTGGCGCCTTCACCGACGCCGCCGGTGAACGCCTTGCCGGCGCCCTTGCCCCACGCGCCGTCCGAGGCCGC
>NZ_JBSFNO010000079.1:0-5920 GCF_053981095.1 Nocardia sp. NPDC003693 | reverse complement strand
TACGACGAGGGTTCGGAAGCGGCGCGCCGCCACTCCAAGCAGGTCGACATGATCTGCAACACCCTCGAGCAGTGGGCCATCCGCGACGTGGGCAATCGCCCGCACAAGCTCTTCCTGCACTTCTTCGAAGCACCGTCGGAGGTGCTCGGCGAAGACGGCCGAGTGGTGGGGCTGCGGACGGAGCGAACCCGGCTCGACGGCGCTGGAAATTGCTCGGGCACCGGGGTTTTCCGGGATTGGGATGTTCAATCCGTCTACCGTGCCGTGGGGTACCTCTCGCGGCCGATCACCGGTTTGCCCTTCGATGATGACGCGGGCGTCGTCCCCAACGAAGCCGGACGAGTGCTGCTCGAAGGACGAGCCCAGGGACCGGATAGGCATCTGCCCGGCGTCTATGTGACCGGGTGGATCAAACGTGGTCCGGTGGGGCTCATCGGCCATACGAAAGGCGACGCGAACGAAACCGTCGCCTGTCTGCTCGACGACCTGCCTTGGCTCTGCCGGGAATCCCGGCCCGGACCATCGGAAGTGACGAGATGGCTTGCCGACAGGAATGTTCCGTTCACCACCTGGGACGGCTGGTACCGCCTCGACGCGCACGAGCGTGCCCTCGGTGCACCGCAGGGCCGGGAACGAGTCAAGGTCGTCGAGCGCGCGGACATGCTCCAGGCCAGTCGCTGACCCCGCTATCGAAAGGACCGGGACAATGACCGGACAATCCGGAATCGACCTCGAGATCGAACGGATTCGCCGCGCGCTGGGCGGCGTCACCGACCCGGAAATAGGGCTTCCGATAACCGAATTGGGCATGGTCCAGGACATCGCGATCCAGGACGGCACGGTGGCGGTCACCATCATGCTCACCGTCGCGGCGTGCCCGCTGCGGGACACCATCGCGCGTGATGTCCGAGCCGCCGTCGCGGAGCTGCCGGGTGTCGTGGACGTCGCGGTCGGCTTCACCACGATGACCGACGAGCAGCGCGCCGCGTTGCGTACGCGACTGCGTGGCAAGGACCCCACCGTTCCCTTCGCCGAACCGGGCTCGCTCACGCGCGTCTACTGTGTGGCATCGGGCAAGGGTGGGGTCGGAAAGTCGAGTGTGACAGTCAATCTCGCGGTAGCCCTGGCAGAACTCGGGCTCCGCGTCGGAATAATCGACGCCGATATCCATGGCTATTCGATACCCGCCATGCTCGGCTGCACCGCGGCCCCCACACAGGTCGACCGCATGATCATGCCCGCAACAGCGCACGGCGTGAAGATCATCTCCACCGCCATGTTCGTGGACGCGAACGAACCGGTGATCTGGCGCGGTCCGATGCTGCACCGCGTCATCAATCAGTTCCTGACCGATGTTTTCTGGGGCGACCTGGACGTCCTGTTGATCGATCTACCGCCCGGCACCGGCGACGTCGCCATCTCGCTCGCCCAATTGCTGCCCACCGCGGAACTGCTGCTCGTCACCACCCCGCAACGCACCGCGGCCGGCATCGCCGAGCGGGCCGGCGCGGTCGCCGCGAAAACCGGCCAGCGCCTGGCCGGCCTGGTCGAGAACATGGCCTGGTACGAGCAGCCCGACGGGACCCGAACGACGCCCTTCGGCAGTGGCGGCGGGGACGCGGTCGCGCAGCGGCTGGGCGAAATCCTCGGCGCACCGTGCCCGATTCTCGGCCGCATCCCTTTCGACCCGATTGTCGGCGAGACCGCGGACCACGGTTCACCGGTGGTCCGCGCCGCACCGGATTCGGAAGCAGCACACACGTTTCGGGGCATCGCCCGGAGACTCGCCGTTCGTCCGCGAGGGCTGGCAGGCCGGACGCTCGACCTGGCTGTGACCAGCTGAGACCGGGGCGGCCTCGGCCGACCCCGCCTTCTCATCCCAGGCGCCGCTTCGTGCCGCTCAGGGCGCTGGGGTGCAGGTCGTAGATCGCGTAGGCGGTGCGCAGGACGGGCTGGGCGACGTTGCGGACCGGAACGCCGCCGGGCGTTGTGCCACGTTCGGTGCCCGCGTGGGCATGACCGTGCAGGGCCAGATCCGCGCCGCCCGCGTCGACCGCCTCGCCGAGGAGGTAGGAGCCCAGGAACGGATAGATCTCGCGCGGCTCGCCCTCCAGGGTGTCGGGGACGGGGGAGTAGTGGGTCAGCGCCACGCTGACGTCGGTGTTCAGGTGCTCCAGCGCCTCGCGCAGTGAATCGGCGAGAGCGACGGTGTAGGAGGCGAATTCGCGCATGATCGGCTCCCCGAAGACGCTTGCGCAGCGGCCGGCGAAGCCGCCGCCGAAACCGATGGTGCCCGCGATGCCCAGGGTGAGCCCGTCGACCTCGAAGGTCACCGCCGTGCCTTCGAGCACGGCGATGCCGTTGTCCCGCAACAGCATGGTGATGTCCTGCGCGGCGTCGCCGTGATAGTCGTGATTGCCGAGCACCGCCACCACCGGAAGACCCGCCTCGGCGAACTCCTCGGCCACGACGCGTGCCTCGTCGAGGGTCCCGCACCGGGTCAGATCACCGGCCAGGAGCAGGACATCCGCGTCGGTGCGAACCTGCTCCAGGACCCGGCCGTAGGTGCCCCGGGAGTCTGTTCCGAAATGTATGTCACCGACCGCTGCGATCCGCATGGACCGGCCTCCTTTCGATGTCAGTGCCCGAGTTCTTCGGCGGCGCGTGGTGTCCGCAGCGGCGTCACCTCGACCCGGTTGTCGATGTCGGCGTGTGGAAGCTGTTCACGCACCACGTGTTCGATCTGCGTGCGGCGTTCCTCGGTCGTCACGGTGCCGGTGAGCACGACGGTCTCGTCCACCAGCGAGACCCCCACCCCCTGCTCGGCCGTGCGACCGTCCTCGGCGAGCGCGCGATGCAGGTGGGCCGCCCGATCCTGCGCGTGGTGCGCGCCTGACTGTTCGCTCATGTCGCTTCTCCGATCACATCGAGGTCCACGAGCAATCCGTAAAATGCTCGCGCATAAGGCGATTCGACGGTCTGCTCGCGGACGGCCGGCCAATCCACCTGCTCCCGAAGATCCCTGGCGATGCGCAGGATGGGGCTCAGATCCAGCCGGTGCGCGTCGAAGACCAGCATCTTGTCGACCATCAGATCGGTAGCGCTGATCACGGGCGCCATCGCGGACCCGATCCGCATGACGTCGGCGCGATCGAGCATCGCGTCGGTGACATCGCGATAGTTGGGCCGGAACACCAGGTCGATCAGGGTGTCTCCGTCGTAGGCCTTGGTCAGCCAATCCTCGGGCGGGTCCGCGAGCCGCATCCCGCCGTGTGCCAGCGCACTCCGCGCCCGCGCGACGTCGGCGGGTTTGATGAACAGGTCGACGTCGTGATCGCTGGCCGGACCACCCCTTGCGTAGACGGCGCATCCGCCCGCGACCGCGAACCGGATATCGGTCTTCTCCAGGGTGTTCACCGCCCTGGTCAGTGCGTGCAGCAACCTGTCGACGGTGGCCATACCGTCGCGATACCCGGGGCAGCTCCGGCTAATCGGCGTTCCGATCGGCAATCGGCGCCGTGGCTCCCGGCGCCGGCCGCGCTGTCGATCGAGAACCGACATCCGATCGACATGGAACCTCAAACCGTGCACACGGGTTCCTCAATGTTGGTTTGCCAGCCTGAACGGGTCACCGCCCCGCGCGGTGGCGAGAACGGTGCGCACCGCCACCGCCCCTACCAGTCGACAACCCTAGGAGTTTTCACCGAATGTCGTTGACCGACAACCGAATCATCGACCGCTACCCGACCCGGACCCTTGCCCCCGCGCCGCACCGCAGGCGTACCGACCCGACGGTGTGGGGCACGATCGAATCCGACGGGCTGGACACCTTCGACACCGACGGCTTCGCGATCGTGCCGCAGTTGCTCGACCGCGGTGAGGTGACCGGTTTCGCCGCCGAGGTGTCGCGGCTGACGAGCGACCCGGAACTCATGCTCGACGAGCGGCTGGTGATCGAGAAGGGGTCCCGGCGGGTGCGCTCGATCTTCGCGGTGCACGAGCTCAGTTCCATGGTCGCGGACCTGGTGCGTGAGAGCCGGATCGCCGGGCTCGCCCGCCAGATCCTGGGTTCGGAGGTCTATCTGCATCAGAGCCGGATCAACTACATGCCCGGGTTGTCGGGTGCGGGCTTCTCCTGGCATTCGGACTTCGAGACCTGGCACGCCGAGGACGGCATGCCGGCGCCGCGCGCGGTCAGCGTGTCGATCGCGCTCACCGAGAACTTCCCGTTCAACGGCAGCCTGATGCTCATGCCCGGATCGCACCGGACGTTCGTGCCCTGTCAGGGCGAGACCCCGCCGAACCACTATCGGGAGTCGCTGCGGAGCCAGGAGGTCGGGGTGCCGCGTGGGGAGGACATCGTCGAACTCGCGGCGCGCTGCGGGATCACCCAGTTCACGGGTACGCCGGGCGCGGCCCTGGTGTTCGACTCGAACGTCATGCACGGCTCGGCGAACAACATCACCCCGTTCCCGCGCTCGAACATCTTCCTCGTCTTCAACAGCGTGGAGAACGCCCTCGTCGAGCCGTTCGCCGCCGACGAGCCGCGTCCGGGCTATATCGCGAACCGGGATTTCACGCCGCTGGTCTGACGGCTGCGCGCCGAGCGGGAGCGAAACCCTCGGCGCGTTCCTTCTTCCGGGAATGAATCGGCCGCGAATTGGTTGACTTGTCTACCAACCGCTGTTCAGTCGATCTCGGGAGAACACGATGCCCGCAGCAACCGCCGACAACATCACCGCGTTGCCGCGAATCCAGATGCCGCCCACACCGATTCCGCGTCCGGTGCGGGTGGTCACCACCGCGCCCACCGGTTACGAGGGTGAGGGCTTCCCGGTGCGCCGGGCCTTCGCGGGCATCGATGCCGCGCTCCTGGACCCGTTCATTCACATGGACCAGATGGGCGAGGTGGACTACGCCCCGGGTGAGCCCAAGGGCACCCCGTGGCATCCGCATCGGGGATTCGAGACCGTCACCTACATGATCGACGGCGTCTTCGAGCACCAGGACTCGCACGGGGGCGGCGGCACGATCACCGACGGCGACACCCAGTGGATGACGGCGGGTTCGGGAATCCTGCACATCGAGAAGCCGCCGGAGCAGCTCGTGGTGAGCGGTGGGCTGTTCCACGGCGTGCAGCTGTGGGTGAACCTGCCCGCCGCGCAGAAGTTGATCACGCCGCGCTACCAGGATATTCGCGGTGGCGAGATCCGCCTGCTGACGAACGATGACGGTGGCGCGTTGGTCCGGGTGATCGCGGGCGAGGTGGGCGGACACGCGGGACCGGGTTCGACCCATACGCCGATCACGCTCGCGCATGTCACGCTCGCACCCGGCGCCGCGGTCGAATTGCCTTGGGACGCAACGTTCAACGGTCTGGTCTACGTGCTCGCGGGCAACGGCACCGTGGGCCCGGACCGGCACCCGATCCGGAAAGGTCAGACGGCGGTGTTCGCGGGCGGCAAGCAGGGAAACATCCTGACCGCGCGGGCATCGGAGACCCAGGATTCGAACAGCCCGGCCCTCGAGCTCTACTTCCTGGGCGGCCGGCCGATTCGCGAACCGATCGCCATGGCGGGTCCGTTCGTGATGAACACGCGCCACGAGGTCCTGCGGGCGTTCGAGGATTTCCAGCAGGGCCGGTTCGGCCGCATACCCGCCGAACACGGCGCCGGCGACGAGACGAGCTGATATCGGCGCGGGCTTCGTCAGCGACGGCACGGAACGGGCCGCACGCCACCGCGTGCGGCCCGTTCGGTCATCACCCCCACACGGCGCGCGGCCGTGTCGAAGATCAGAGGTTGACGCCGTAGTCCCGGGCGATGCCGGCCAGGCCGGAGGCGTAGCCCTGGCCGATGGCGCGGAACTTCCACTCGGCGCCGTTGCGGTACAGCTCGCCGAAGACCATGGCGGTCTCGGT
>NZ_JBSFNO010000078.1:0-5928 GCF_053981095.1 Nocardia sp. NPDC003693 | reverse complement strand
TTGGCGCGCGGGTACTTCGGTCGTGCGGATCTGACCTCGGATCGTTTCGTGGCCAACCCGTTCGAGCCGGGTCAGCGGATGTACCGCACCGGCGATCTCGTGGCGTGGAACGCGAACGGTGAGCTGGATTACCGGGGTCGTACGGACTTCCAGGTGAAGATCCGTGGTTTCCGTATCGAGCTCGGCGAGATCGAGGCGGCGCTGCTGGCCCAGCCCGAGATCACCCGGGCCGCGGTGCTGGCCAAGGCGGACGGCGCGGCCGGCTCGGATCACCTCGTCGCCTACCTGGTCGGCACGGGCGAGCACGACGCCGCACCGGATCCGGCCCGCATCCGCGCGGCACTGGCCGAGCGCCTGCCGTCGTACATGGTGCCGTCCGCGTTCGTGGTGCTGGCCGAACTGCCGCTCAACACCAACGGCAAGCTGGATCGGGCCGCGCTGCCCGAGCCCGAGTTCGCACCCCGCGAGTTCCGGGCGCCCGCCGCGGAGGTGGAAGTCACCGTGTGCCGGGTCTTCGCCGAGGTGCTGGACCGGGATCCGGTCGGGCTCGACGACAACTTCTTCGAGCTCGGCGGCAACTCGCTGATCGCGGTGCGCCTGGCCGCCGAACTGGGCGCCGCCCTGGGCCGCAAGATCCCGGTGGTGCTGCTGTTCACCGCGCCGACCCCGGCCGACATCGTGGCCGAATTGTCCAGGAGCGCGGGCGATCTCGACGCCAACGCGGCGTTCGAGGTGCTGCTGCCGCTGCGCCCGCAGGGCGCGGGAGCGCCGCTGTTCTGCGTGCACCCGGTCGGCGGCGTCGCCTGGTCCTTCGCCGCGCTGGCGGCGGAGCTGGACGAGGACCGGCCCATCTACGGTCTGCAGTCCCCGACGCTGGGATCGGAGGCGCCGCTGCCGGATTCGATCGAGAGCTGGGCGCGCCGGTACGTCGAGGAGATCCGCGCGGTGCAGCCCGAGGGCCCGTACCACCTGCTGGGCTGGTCGCTGGGCGGTGTGCTCGCGCACGCCATGGCGGTGCAGTTGCAGGAACAGGGCCAGGAGGTCGCGACGCTGGCCATGCTGGACAGTTCACTGGACACCGGCGAGGTGCGGGGACCGGTGCGGTTGCCGGTCGCCGAACTGCTCGGCGGGCTGCTCGGTGACGACGCCGCCGCGGATTCGGCCGATCCGGATCCCGTCGCGCTGGCCGAACGCCTGTCGGTGCTGCCGGAGCCGTTCGCCTCGGTCACCGCGGAGCGGGTGGCGCGCATCATCGACTCCGGTCTCGCCTCGCTGGGCCTGATCGGCGCCTACGAGCCCCGCAGCTTCAAGGGCAACCTCCTGTATTTCGCTGCGGCCCTGGACGATCCGAGCGGCGCCATCGGGGTCTCGGGCTGGCGCGACGTCGTCGACGGCATCGTGCACAGCTACGCGGTCGAGGCCACGCACTGGCAGATGGCCTCGCCCGAGGCCCTGGCGCGCGTCGCCCGGGTGCTCAACGCCCTCCGCAGGCAGGTGGGTCACCGGTAATTCCACAGTTCGAAGTTTCAGGTGCGTCGAACTGACGCCTGATGTACATTCTGAAAAGCATCGTTTTCACAGCTTGCTGTGTCGGTGAAGAAAGGCAGTTCGTTGAGCAATCCCTTCGATGATGAGAACGCTCAGTTCTATGTATTGGTGAACGAGGAGGCCCAGCACTCGCTGTGGCCGGTCTTCGCCGCCATTCCGAGCGGATGGACCATCGCCTTCGGACCCGCACGGCGCGCGGACTCCCTCGAATACGTGGAGTCCCACTGGACCGACATGCGGCCGGCATCGCTCGTCGAAGCGATGTCGGAATCCGAATAAACACTATCGAAAGGAGACGTCATGGAAGGCGTCGACATCACCGCCGTGCTCACTCAGATCCTGAACTTCCTGAGCAGCGGCTCCACCATCGGCTACGACCCCAAGCTGCTCTGATCTCCCGCTCGTATTTCGCGCTGTACCCCTGTGCTGTAAAGGAATAACACCCCATGGATCTCGGAAGCGCCGGCTTCACCAGCCTCCTTCAGGCCATCGCCCATCTGCTCAGCTCGGGCTCGGACCTGTCCGTCACCCCGGGCACCCCGCCCGTCACCCCGCCGCCCGCGGTCTAGGTCCGTCGTGCAGAGCGGCAGCGCCGTAGACAACCTGCTCGGGGTCCTGGCCCAGATGCTGGGCACCGGGTCGTCGTTCACCTTCCCGCCGATCCCCGCGCCGACCACGACCTAGTCGCGCATCCCGGTCCGATCCCGCGCTCGGGCCGAACCGTCGGGCCAAAGCTTCCAGCCGCCAGGGCATTCCGCCCTGGCGGCTCGGTTCGTTTCCGGAGCGGCCCCGATTTCACTGGGTAACCGGACGATTCGGACACTGCAAAGCGGACCCGGCCGAAAAGGGTTGTGCCGAAAGCTGTCAATGCGGAGCAGCTGACGGTCAATCGCCGTCGATCCCGGATAATTTGCAACTCGCCCAGCGCGCTTACTTCGAGGGCGAATGGTTGGCAAATATATTGGAGCGGTAGACAAGCTGTAACCACCGCGAAAGCCCTTGTAGGCGCTGCGGTGTATCTCTTCGCGCACTCGCTGGCCGTTAGCTACGTAGTGGGAAGGAAGAGCAGTGGGGATGAACAGCATGAGCCACGACGAAATGCTCGAGCCGAGCGCCGTGGGTCTGTACTGGGACCGCGACGGTGACATCTGGCAGCGCGAGGACGCCGGTTGGCGACTGATTCTGCAAAGCGGTGTAGCGGTGGATCCGATCTCGCTCTGGGATTGGGATAATGGACATGTGTGCGATTACGCGCCCTTCACTCCCGTGTCGGTGCTCGCGACCACTTGATGTGCGATACCGGACACCCGCCCGATCGGTGCGTGATCGGGCGGGCGCGTTCGGGCGTCAGGCGTGCCGGGCCGGCACCGCGCCGAACAGGGTGACCTCCATGAGCCGAATCACGCGCTCCTGCGGGCACACTCGCTGATCCTCCCCGAAGACCCGGCCCAGATCGACCACCAGGCCGAAGCCGGCGTGCACCAGGATGCGGGCCTCGCCGTCGGACAGTTCGGGCCGGACCGCCACCAGCAGGCGCACCCATTCGGCCACGATGAGCCGCTGCACATTGCGCAGCATCGTGCGCTCCTCGGCCGAGACATGGCCGAACTCCGCGTAGTAGACGAACGTCAGCTCGCGCTCGGCGAAGGAACCGGCCACGTACAGGTCGACGAGCTTGGCCAGCGCCTCGGCCGGACCCGCCGAGGAGGCCACCGCGGGCCCGATGGCGCCCGAGACCCGGTCGGCCGCGCGCCGGAACGCCGCCGCGAGCAGGTCGCCCTTGCTGCGGTAGTAGCGGTACACCGCCGAGGCCGCGGACAGATCGGCCGCCGAGGCGATGTCCTCGACGCTCACATTGGGATAGCCCCGCTGGTGGAACAGCTCCACCGCCTTCTTCAGCAGCAGTTCGTGCTTGAACGACTGCGGAATCTCGGTCGCCCGCGGTGCGCTGGCGGTGATCTCCGGCGGCGGCAACTCGGCGGCGACCAGGGCCAGCGCGGTCGAATACAGCAGGGCGCTCAGCGGTTTCACCGGCAGCGCGGCGTGATGATCGCCGATGCTGCTGACCACGCTGAACACCGCGACCGCCCGCACCGCGCAGTCGGCGGCGTCGAGATCGGGCCGGACGTCGGCGATGAGCCCGCGCAGCGTCGCCAGCGCCGCGGCGAACTGCTCGGACAGGGTCCGGTGGTCTGTCTCGTCCAGGTAGCGCTGCTCCCAGCGGACCAGGGTGACGGTGGCGCGGTTGCCGACGGTCTCGGCGATCACCCGGTCCAGCACCACGCTCAGGCGCTCGAGCGGGGTCAGGCCCTCGGTCTCCGGCGGCGGGGTGACCGAATCGACGGTGAGCTGCCCGAGCCGCAGGAGCTCCTCGCGGAACAGCGCGTACTTGCTCGGATAGTGCCGATACAGCGCGGCGGAGGAGATCCCCAGGCGTGCGGCGATGTCCTCCATGCTGACCCCGTGATAGCCGAGCGAGCCGAAGGCGGCCGCCGAGGTGGCGGCGATCTGGGCGCGCCGATTCTTCGGGCGGCGGCGAATAACGCGCTGCTCCTCGACATTCATATCGGCAATGGTAGTCACCAGGTCTTTTGCGGCCCTGCCGGGTTCGGCACCGCAACCGCGCCGTGACCCGTTCGCGGGCGAAAGCCCAAGGCGCTCACTCGAATCGAGCCGGTCGATTCGAGTATTCGCAGCGGTTCCTTCGCCGCCGGGCTCCCGGATCCCCTAGGCTGCCCAGAGATCCGAGCAGAGCAGAACGGAGCCGGCATTGCGCACGGTCGATGTTGAGCGCACCCTCCGAGCCCCCCTGCCCGACGTTTTCGACTGGATGACCGACGCCACCAACTTCCAGCGGGTCCCGCTGTGCCGCCGCGTCACCCTGGTCCGTCCCGGCAACACCAACGGTCACGGCGTCGGCGCGGTGCGTCTCATAGTCACCCCACTCATCCGCCTCACCGAGGAGATCGTCGAGTACAACCCGCCCGAGCTGGTCCGCTACCGTTTGCTGAAATCGGTTCCGCCCCTGCGACATCAGGAAGGCTTCATCGCCTTCAAGGCCGTCCCGCAGGGCACGCAGGTCCGCTGGTTCTCGACCTTCGAGATAGCCGCCCCGATCCTGCCCGGCCTCTGGACCGCGATGTTCCTGCCGGTCATCCGGACCGGCTTCCACATGGTCCTGCGCACCGCCGAGAGCGAACTGCGCGGCATCTGACGCTACGGGCGCAGCGCCGCCGACGCCATGCGGCGCAGGATCGGGCGCGCGCGGGCCGCGGGCGGGGCGCTGTGCGGGGTGGAGTTCATCAGGCCGAAGGTCGCGTGGGCCTGGACGCGGGCCGTCGCCTCGGGGAGGTCGGGGTGCACCTCGCGCAGCACGGCCACCCAGACCTCGACGTACTGGCGCTGGGTGCGGCGGACCTGTCGGCGGGCGCCCTCGGGCAGATTCTCGAGATCGCGATCCTGGATGCGGATCAGTTCGGGTTCGCCCAGGGTGAAGTCGAGATGGAAGTCGATCAGGGCGTCCAGGGCCGCGGCGGGGGAGTCCGCGGCGCTCGACACCGCCCGGCCGCCGTCCAGCAGCCGCTGACTGATGCCGACGAGCAACTCGACCAGCAGGGCTTCCTTGTTGGGGAAGTGGCGATAGACCGCGGGGCCGCTGATGCCGGCCGCCGCCCCCAGATCGTCCAGGCGCATCCCGAGGAAGCCGCGATCGGCGATGAGCCGGGCTCCCGCCTCCAGTAGCTGCTGCCTGCGCTGCGCCTTGAGCTGTTCGCGACGCGTCGGGGCGACGGTATCGCTGCTGGTCACCGCTGCTCCCTTCGTCGGTCCTGGACAAGTCAGTTAGTGAAGATTATCTTATTTTCGAGTTAGTGGGGATTAACCGAGCGTCAGGATCAACCGCGTGGAGAGGTGCAGCGCATGACGGTCACCGAGCAAGTGCGAACCGGAAATCGGGCCGCGCATCTCGCGCTGGTGCGCGAACTGCGGGAACGGCTGGCCCACAGCGCGCTGGGCGGGCCGGAGAAATCGCGCGAACGCCATCTGGCCCGCGGCAAGCTGCTGCCCCGCCAGCGCGTGGACCAGCTGCTCGACCCCGGTTCGCCCTTCCTCGAGCTGTCCCCGCTCGCGGCCAACGGGCTGTACGACGACGAATGCCCCGGCGCGGGCGTCATCGGCGGTATCGGCCGCATCGCCGGGCGCGAATGCGTGATCATCGCCAACGACGCGACGGTCAAGGGCGGCACCTACTACCCGATGACGGTGAAGAAGCACCTGCGCGCGCAGGTCCGCCTCCGGATGCCCGACGAGGATCTGTCCTGGGTCGATCTGGTGCGCGGGGAGACCACCTTCCGTGCGGGCGTCGTACCGGACTTCGCGCTC
>NZ_JBSFNO010000077.1:0-6361 GCF_053981095.1 Nocardia sp. NPDC003693 | reverse complement strand
GGAGGCCGCCTTCGTCGACATCGGCCGCGGCCGCAACGGCGTGCTCTACGCGGGCGAGGTGAACTGGGAGGCGGCCGGTCTCGGCGGCCGCGGGCCGGTCCCGGAACGACCAGGTGGCAACGCTTTTCCGCCCCGCCCTCCCAGTTGGCCATGAACACCGGCACCTCGGCCGCCAAAGAGGCGGGCAACATGGTCGATCTGGACTCGGACCCGACCAAGCTCATCGAGATCGTGGAGATCGGCAAACAGCTGCTCATCACCCGCGGGGCGCTGACGACCTTCTCGATCGCCAACGACATCGCCAAGTACTTCGCGATCATCCCCGCGTTGTTCGTGCCGTTGTTCCCGGGCCTGGACCTGCTCAACGTCATGCGCCTGTCGAGCCCGCAGTCCGCGATCCTGTCCGCGGTCATCTTCAACGCGATCGTCATCGTGCTGTTGATCCCGCTGGCGCTGCGCGGGGTGGCCTACCGCCCCGCCGCGGCCTCGAAACTGTTGAGCCGCAACCTCGCCGTGTACGGCGTGGGCGGCATCATCGCCCCGTTCATCGGCATCAAGCTCATCGACCTCGCCGTCCGATTCCTCCCCGGGATGTCCTGATATGCGTATGTCAACCTGGATCCGGCAGCACGTGGCCGCGCTGCGCGCACTGCTCGTGCTCACGGCGATCACCGGAATCATCTATCCGCTGGCGGTTTTCGCGGTCGCGCAGCTGCCCGGACTGAAGAACAACGCGGACGGCTCGCTCATCGAACTGGATGGAAAGACCGTCGGCTCCAGCCTGATCGGCCAGCTGTTCACCGACGCCGACGGCAACGTGCTCACCCGGTACTTCCAGAGCCGCCCGTCCGTGGCCGGCGACGGGTACGACCCGCTCGCCACCGCCGCGAGCAACGCCGGTCCCGAGAGCATCGTGGACAGCGCGCCCGATTCCACCGGACTGCTGACCACGGTCTGCGCCCGCAGTAGGGCGGTCGCCGAACTCGAAGGCGTGGACGGGAATCGGCCGTTCTGCACCCCGGGCGGGGTCGGTGCGGTGCTCTCGGTCATCGGGCCGCGCGCGGCCGACGGCGAGGTCGAACACCCCACGAAGGTGGTGAGCGTCAACGAGTTCTGCTCGGTGACCACCGCGCCCTTCCTGGCCGAGTACAAGGGCGTGCAGGTCGAATGCGCCGCCGACGGCGAGGATTACTCCGCCGGCCGCATCGTCCCCATTCGTGGTGACGCGCCCGATCGTTCGGCCGTGCCGCCGGACGCCGTCACCGCCAGTGGCAGCGGTCTGGATCCGCACATCTCCCCGGAGTACGCGGCCATCCAGATCGACCGGGTGGCACGGGCCCGCGGGGTCTCGCCCGAGCAGGTGCGCGACCTCGTCGACGAGCACACCGCGGGCCGCACCCTGGGCTTCCTGGGCGAGCCGCGGGTCAACGTGGTCGAACTCAACCTCGACCTCGACGGCACGTTCCCGTTCCGGAGCTGAACCAGTCCGGTGCCGGCCGCGCACCACGGTTGCCTCGCGAACGAGGACGACCGTGGCGCGCGGGCGTGTCACCGTCCGGGCATGCACCCCGTCGGATCGGGCAGCTCGGCGCAGGGCGTGTTGCCGTGCGCGCGCAGGACGTCCTTGCCGGCGCCGTCGGTGAGAAAGCGCAGGAACGCGGCCGCCGCGGAATCGGCGGGCACCTCGCCGTAGGAGTAGGCGTACTCGACGGCCCAGAACGGGTAGGCGCCCGACAGCACGTGTTCACGGGTCGCCGCCCGACCGCCCAGGGTCACCGTCCGCACACCGGAAGCCTGTGCCGCGTCGGCGGATTCGCTGTAGCCGATCGCGCCCGGCAGTTCCGCGACGGTCGCGAGCATGTCCCGGGTGACCGGAACCTCGCAGAAGGCGGGGCCCGGGGGATTGGTGGCCAGGACCGCGCGGCAGCTCGTGGCCGGCGGCGCGGCGGGCTGATCGCCACCGAGCACCCGGCTCCGGAGGGCTTCGCGCGTACCCGAACCCAGTGCCCGCTGCACCACCCGCACCGGCAGATCGGCGCCGCCGAGCAGCCGCCAGTTGTCGATCCGCCCGGCGTAGAGGTCCCGGACCTGCTGTACCGACAGATCTTTCACGTTCACACCCGGATGGGTGATCATCGCGAACTGCGACAGCGCCAGCGCGCGGGGCAGCAGCGCCGGATAGCCCTCGCCCTTGGGCCCGTCGGTGATCGCCAGCAGCGCGGAGTTGTCCTTACCCTCCTTGTCCAGCCGGGTCAGGCCGCGTTCGCTGCCGTCGAACTCGAGGGTGAAAGTCGCCTTGGCACAGCGCTTCCGGTAGGCGGCGACCGCGTCGCGCAGGACCGGTTCGAACGCGGACGAGCCCACGACCGTGAGGTTGCCGCGCCCGCAGTCCGCGGTGGCCGCGGAATCGTCCGAGCCGAGCCCGACCGCGAACTGGACCGTGATCACCACCACCAGGAACCCGATCAGCGCCAGCAGCCGGGGCGAAATGCCGGTGCTGCTGCGGGATTCCACCGCGCGCCCGCCCCGAATCCGGGCCTGCACGGTCGGGGCCGGATAGTCGCCCGCGCCCGCGCTGCGCTGCAGGATCGCCAGGATCTTGTAGTGGTCACCGCGATTCATCGGCACCCGGGGCAGATCGATGACGCCCACCCGCCGGGCGGTGTCCTCCCGCGCGCCGATCCCGGTGCCCGGGCGCAGGCAGTCGCCCATCCCCGAGTCGCTCAGTTCGGTGACCGCCATCCCGATGACGCGCCGGTGCGGGAAGCTGATGTGCACCCCGACCCGTTCCCCTTCGGGCACAGCGTAATCCGCGGCGTCGATGGTGGTCGCGCCGTTGTTCTCGATGCGCATGAGCACCACCGACAGGTCGTGCAGATCCGGCGCCGCGGCGCCGCCGTCCGGTCGCAACTGCGGCAGCACGCCCGGGAACACCGACTCGATCTCACCGGTGACCGGCGTATCCATCTGCACCCGGTAGCCCAGGCGCCGGCGGCCCACGAACACGAACTCCCACACGAACGCCATGATCGGCACCGCGATGCCGATGAGCGCCAGCACGATCTCGATCGGAAACCCGCCCACTGTGCCCCTCCACCCGGGCTCGCGCGCCCGGCTCCGGTGCCGCGAACGCCCGCGCCCGCGACGGGGCGCCGAGCCGATGCCGGGCGTGCCCCGAATTACCCGGAACGGACGATATCAGTTGCCGGGCAGGGGAGTTGGGTCACCACCAGCCGAGAATGGGCCGCAATTGCCGTTCGAGTTCCGGGGCCAGGGAACGGGCGTAGGTGGCGGTGAGGTGGTGCTCGTCGTGGTAGACCAGCACATTGCCCTCCACGACCGCGCAGACTTCGGGTTCGCAGATCGCGTCATTGAGATCGAGGGGGTAGACGTCGGGATATTTCTCCGCGGGCCCGGCGGCCGGATTCACCGCCGAAATGGCGTCCGGGCGTTTCATGCCGCAATCCACGCGATTTCCGCCCGAGGCCAGGCAATCGATGGCACGGTAGCGAATTCCGTCGCGGCGCAGCCACGGGGTATCGCGCATCGCCAGCACGTGCAGACCCCGTTTATTGAGCGCGGACCACACATCCAGATAATCCTGCGGCGTCTCGTCACCGCCGCTGTCGGCGGGCCGGGTGCCGGTGGTGAAGACCCAGTCCGGCCGTTGTTCGCCGAGCCGTTCGATGACCTCGTGCGACCAATCCCGGCAGTCCGGATTGCGCTGGCCCTTGTACATCGGCTCCTCGGCCACGGTGAGCGGGCAGCCCATCTTCAGGTAGACGGTGAGCTGGAACCGGTAGCGCTCGGCCAGCACCTGCAGCGCCGGGATCCAGTGCTCGGCATGGGAATTGCCCGCCACCGCGATGGTGCGCTGCGCATTCGGGTCACCGTAGGAACAGGTGATGACCGACCGGGTGTCGAAGTCGGCGATGCAGCCGTCCCGGGTGGGATAGGCGATGTCGGCCGGCGCCTCCTGGATGGTCGGGCGCATCGGCGCGCGCGGCACCAGCGCCCGTTCGGTCAGCGCGAGCGCACCCGGATACTTCGCGGGATCGAGGTGCCCGACGGCCTGGGCCTTGGCGCCGTTGGTCCACTGCCAGGTGATGGTCGAGGCCAGCAGCAGCACCCCGATCGTGCTCACGGCCGCGCCGATCAGCAGCCGCGGGCGCGCCCCGATGGTCGGCCGCGCGCGTACCCGCAGCGGCTCCTCCACGAAGCGCTGGGTCAGGTAGGCCAGCACGAGCGAGACCACGATGATGAGCAGACCACCGAGCGGGCCGGCCTCGCGTTCGTGCCGTTCGCCGAGGTAGAAGATGAGCAGCGGCCAGTGCCACAGGTACAGCGCATACGCGAACGCGCCGAGCCGCACCGCGGGCGCGGTGGCCAACATCCGGTTGATCCACGGCTGGGTGGCGGTGTTCAATCCGGCCCCGGCCAGCACCAGCGCGACCGTCGCGGTCACCGGCAGCAGGGCCGCGGGCCCGGGGAACTGGGCCGAGCCGTTCACCAGCCAGCCGCACGCCACGATCGCGGCGATACCGGTCCAGGCGAAGATCTCCCGGACCACGCGCGGCAGGCGCAGCAGGGGCGCGGTGATCGCCAGCAACGCGCCGGTGAGCGGTTCCCACGCGCGGGCGAAGGTGTCGTAGTAGTTCCAGCCCTGCTGGGTCACGACCCCGTCGGCGGCGTACCAGAACGACGCGATTGCCGCGACCGCGAAGATCACGCCCAGGGTCAGTCGCATCCGGCCCTCGTGCCCGATCCGGCGGCACGCCCACGCCGTCAGCGCGATCACCAGCAGCAACACCAGATAGCACTGGCCCTGCACCGACATTGACCACAGATGCTGCAGCGGGCTGACCGAGGGATCCGCGGCCAGGTAGTCCGACCACGACAGGGCCAGATACCAGTTCTGGTAGTAGCCCAGCGAGGCCAGGGTCTGCGCGCCGATGTCCGACCAGCGGGTGTGCGGGAGCAGCGCGACCGTGGCGATGACCACCGCGGCGAGCACCACGACCATCGCGGGCAGCAGCCTGCGCAGGGTGCGGCGCAACGTCGTCAGCACCCCGATGCCGCCGCTGTCGCCGCGGCGCAGCAGCATGCCGGTGAAGAAGAATCCGGACAGCACCAGGAAGACGTCGACACCGCCCGAGACCCGCCCGAACCAGATGTGGAAGACCACGACCAGGGCGATGGCCACCCCGCGCAGTCCGTCCAGATCCACTCGATAGCCGCCGGTACCGTGCGCCGTGGGCGCGGCGTCCGCGGCCCGCTCCGGCGTCGTCGATGAGGGTTGATCAGTACTGGATATGGACATGGCGGCGACCATTGTCGTATCGGATGCGTGAAAACTCCCAATCGCCACACGGAACTTGACCCGAATGTGGCCTTGATCGCGGAATCCGGCGAGAACGCATGTTTTGGCGGGATTCGGGTATGGACACCCCGCGAGCCGGTACGGTGGCGCGCTCGGCCACCGCCCGCCGCCGTACCGGGCTCGTCGGACAACCCGAGCCGGGCCAGCAGCCGGGCAGCATTCCCATTCGCACCGCCGGCGCCACGACACCGATATTCCCCGCCCGGCGCCCGACTATGCACGCGAACGGGAAACCCGGATTCCCCGGCGGCGAATACCGCCCGCGCCGAATAGGTTTCCGCACGGGAAAAGCGCGGCCGGAACTGTAATAGGCTCGGTGGGTGCGGCGGATTCTGGTATCGGGCATTTCGGGGGCGGGAAAGACCACACTCGCCGCGGCGTTATCGGAGCTATTGGAGCTGCCCCACCACGAGCTCGACGCGCTGCACCACGGCCCCGGCTGGGTCAAGCGCGCCGAATTCGAAAGCGATGTCGCGGGATTCGCCGCCGGCGACCGCTGGGTCACCGAGGACCAGTACGTCGGTCTGGTCGGTGAGCTGCTGTGGTCGCGCGCGGACACCCTGATCTGGCTCGATCTGCCCCGCCCGACCGTCATGCGCCGGGTGGTGCGGCGCTCGTTCGGCCGCGCGCTGCTGCGCCGAGAGTTGTGGAACGGCAATCGCGAATCGTTCCGGAACTGGCTCGACGCCGATCATCCGATTCGCTGGGCCTGGTCCCGGCACGCCCACCGCCGGGCGCGGACCGCGGACCGGATCACGCGCTTCCCCCACCTGCGGGTGGTGCGCCTGCGCACCGCGGCCGAGGCCGACCGCTGGCTGGCGGACCAGCGCGGGCTGCGCGCGGCCGAACCGGAAGCCTGACGCGGGGTGTTCCCCGAACGCATCCGGACCCGGCCGAACGGCGCCCACGATCGAGAAGAATTCGGCTAGTGCGAGGGGGAGTGCGGCCGTGGCATGACGAAGTGGTTCGGGGCGCTCGGGT
>NZ_JBSFNO010000076.1:0-9438 GCF_053981095.1 Nocardia sp. NPDC003693 | reverse complement strand
GTGGGTTCGAGCACCCGGCCGCCGAAATTGCCGCTCGTAGCTAAAGCGCAACGGGCCGGGGAGATCTCCGCCGATCATGTGAAAGCGATCAAGGACGCGCTCGAGCGGATCCCCGACGCCGCAGGTCCGGAAGTCAAAGACCACGCCGAACAACACCTCACCTCATTCGCCCGCGAAGGCGACCCGAAGGGTGTGACAAAGCTCGGCGTTCACATTCTGGCCCACGTCGATCCCGATGGGCGTTTGACCGAGGACCGGGACCGGCAACGGGTCCGGAGCATCAAGATCGGGCACCAGGGCATCGACGGCATGTACCCGATCTCGGGATACCTCACCCCACAGCTGGGTGCGGTCATGATCCCGATGTTCGAGAAATTCGGACGCCCCGGCATGTGCAACCCCGACGACCCCGAAAGCCCATGGACCACCGCCGAACTCGGACTCGACACCGAACTCGACGACGGCGACGACACCGGCGATGATGCCAGGGCCGATGACGCTTCGTTGACCCCGGCAGAGCGTGCCCGCGCCGCGGCCCGTGCGAAACTGCGCGCCGCCGCCAAACGGGACCGCCGCAACGCCGAGCAGCGCAACCACGACGCATTGATGGTGTTCATGCGCCCGGACATGGGACCCACGAAACTCGGATCGCATCGCGGACTGCCGGTCTCGACCATCATCACCATGAGCATCGACGACCTGGAAAAGCGCGCGGGCGTAGCGACCACCGCCACCGGCGGCACGATGTCGATCACCCAAGCCCTCCAGGTCGCCAAGAATTCGACCCCGTACCTGGCGGTGCTCGACCGCAACGGCCGCCCACTGCACCTGTCCCGCGGCCAGCGCCTCGCCAACCCCGCACAACGACTCGCGCTCACCGCCACCGAACGCGGATGCACCCGCCCCGGATGCGACGCGCCAGCGAGCCGCTCCGCTGTACACCACATCAAGGAATGGGCCGATGGCGGCGAAACGGACATCGAGAACCTCACTTTCGCGTGCGATGCCTGCCACGCCCAGATCAACACCGGCCCGAACGGGTGGCAAACCGTTGTGATGGGCGAGGATTCGGAGAACCCGGGCAAAACCGGATGGATCCCACCACCACACATCGACCGAAGTCGTAGGCCGCGTGTGAACTTCCGCCACCATCCCCAGTTTCCGGGTATCCCCGCGCGATGGCGCTGTTAGCCACCCGGCCCTTGGTCTCGAGCCTCACCTCCGCTTTCGACTCTGCCTCTTCGGCTTTCCTATGCCGAAGAGGCTTTCGTGCGCCGACACGCCCCACCCACCCCTTGGCGTCGAACCCACCCGAACTCCACCACCAGCACCGGGCATTCCCACACGGCGACTCTGCCAGCGACCGCACGCCGGCCTGATATCCGTCCTGCTGCTCACGCACTTTCGTTCGCGCCCTGATGGCCTTCGACGCCGAACGAGCTCCCGCCCACCTTCCCCCCGGCCCGGCCATCTCACCAACACCGCTGGTGCAACCACACGCACCGGTTTTCACGCCCGTGGCCGACGTAGCCCACACCCGAACCCACCCGTGCGGCTTCCAGCGGGGTTCAGGAGAGCAGGCAAAACAGATGCGGCAGTGCTGGTCACTTCGCCTGCCGTACCCGGCCTATGGCTCCCCAGCCGGGAGCGCCTTCGCCCTTCCAGCCGGGCTGGCCAGCCGTGGGAACCTTCTAGAGACCTACAGACAAAGACTCGTCATCAACACAATGAGGATGATGTCTATGGCGGTGATTGCCGCGCCCTGCCCAGGGTTGGAAACTCGGCCACGCATCCAAGGGCTTCGATCCTGTTGATCGGCCCGGAAGGGCCGGAACCGCCGTCGAGGCACCCAACCCGCCCCCCGCTGGTACTCCGTTATCCAGGCGTCCTTTCCCCGGCAGGGCACCCAACCGCAGCCGAGTCTCCCGACGTGCCCCCGCTGGTACTCCGTTGTCCTGCCTTCTTTCCTGCGGGAGGGCACCCAATCGTGATCGAGGCACCCAACCCGCCCCCGCCGGTACTCCGTTGTCCAGGCATCCCTATCCCGGTAGGGCACCCAACCGCCATCGAGTCTCCCGACGTGCCCCTGCCGGTACTCCGTTGTCCGGGCTTCATTCCGGCGGTAGGGCTCCCAACCGCCGCCGAGGCACCCGCGTCATCCCGCTGGTACTCCGTTATCCAGGCTTCTCTCCCCCGGTAGGGCGCCCAACCGCGGACAGGCTACCCAGGCCTCTCCGCTGGTACCCCTGATCCAGGCATCTCCCCCTCGGTAGCTCCGCAGCCTCCAGGGCAACCAACAGGCCCCGCTATCGAGCCTCTGTGGCAGAGCACCCAACCCCCACCGCACGCACCCGCCGACGGGTTGTCATCCGAGCGACCACCCCACGCGCGCTGAAACCGAACTGCCGACTACGAGAACTCCCCCGAATCCCTCACCCCACAACCGGAAGCGTCACAACCCCCTCCGGAATCACCGGAATCGAATGCACAGTCGGAATCTTCGCCACCGGATCCGGCAGCAGCAACCGCCAATCCTCCGACACCCAGAGCACCGTCTGCTCGGCCGACGTGATGGAGGCGTCGGGGTAAGTGGAGTAGACGGTCAGATCGGTTCGCTCCGGCGAATAGTTGTTGATTTTGTAGGCCGTGATCCGGGGAGCGAGGGCGGGATTCGCGGCGGATGTGATGGAGATTTGCGAGCGGGACAGTACCCAATTGTCCTTGGCCGGACCGGGGATCAAAGACTGGGACGCTATCTGGGGCCAGGTGGTGTCGGGAGCCAGGGAGAGGCGGACATTGTGATTGATGGCGGCCAGCGCCGCGCCCTGGGGTGAATGGGTGTAGCCGGTGGCCACCGTGCCCACATTCTTCGGGCCGTCGGCGCCGATGGGGAGTTGGATGCCCTGGTAGGACTCCCAGTGAACGTTCGCGGGTGGGCGGGACGGGTCCGGGGGCTCCGTGGTGGGAGTGGTCGAGGACGAGTCGGCGCCGCAGGCGGCGAGGAGCAGGAGTGCCGCCAGGATGGGCAGGATCGTCAGGCGACCGGTGCGGGGAGCGGCCGGCCGGGCGGGCGATTGCCGAGAGTGTGCTGACTTGGCGCACATGCGAATTCCTTCCGAGAACCGGTGGCCTGTCGAGACATGTTGGGGCGCACGGTTCTTGCGGGGGTCGACGGGGATCATACGGCCGTCGGCTCGAGAAGTGGCAAGAATTGGTTCCGACTGTCCCGTATCCGGTTGTGGGAAGCGTGGTTACGAGTAGGATCGAGCCCGGAACATGATCATCGCACGACGGTGGGGTTTCGGCATGGGTCACAACGACACGGGTCGGAGACTCATCTGCGATGTGGTCGGTCGCGGGCACACAGCCTGGCCGTCAGGGGGATTCGGGCCGGGGAGTCCACTGTTGACCGTATGGGGAATGGGGTAGAGATGAGCGCTACACGTACCTCGCTCGCATGGTCGGTGTTACCGATGCTGCTGGTAGCGAGCCAGGGAATCGCCGCGGCGGCTCCCGGACAACCGGGGCTCGCGGTGCCCGGCGAAGGACAACCGGGGTTGAGCACCGTACCCGAGCCGCCCGCGGTGAATACCGCGCCCAGCCCGGCGGATTGGATTCCCGATCCGCCCGTGGCGCCGCCGAATCGGCCCCGGCCGCAGCAGCAGACCCGGCCGAATATCGATACCCTCGTGCAGCCGGAGAATCAGAGCGAGTCGGCGCCGGAGGAAGAGACCGTCGCGCCGAATGATCAGGCCGCGGTTATGCCTTCGGACCCGCATCAATTGCGGGTCGGCAGGAATACCGTGCAGTTGCCGGACTTCATCGACTTGAAGTCGCGAAACAAGGCCCAGGCATATCTCGACATGGCGGAATGGCAGATTGCCGCCGCCTACGACCGCATGGGCTTCTCCCGCGAAGACTCCGATCGCATGGCCGCATCCAGCACTGTGGGAGCGCTCGTCGGTGTCGGAGCTGCGGCGGTGGCTCCCCTGGCTCTGGTTCCAGCGGGTTGTGCCGTAGGAGCTGTCGTAGGCGGCATTGCAGGTGGTGTGATCGGCGGGTTGCCAACTGCCGGAATTGGAGCCCCCGCGGGTGCGATCATCGGAGGCGCAGGAGGGTGCGTCATCGGAGGCTCGCTCGGAGGGCTCGTCAGCGGGCCGGTTGTCATCGGTGGCGCGACATTGGCTGCCTTCGCGGGCAATTGGCTCAGCGGGGGCGACGCCACCCAGCCGGCTCCTCCCGATCCGAACCTGGTCGAAGTCGCTGCCCCCGTAGAGCCTGCCGTTCAACCCGTTTCGGCTCCCGTCCTCGCCGCGCCCGTGATCCCCGATTACGTCCCGCCCGCCGTCGCCGAACCGGTGGCCCAGGCCGTCGCCCCGGTGGTCCAGCAGGTGAACACCGTGGTGGATCAGGTCGCCGACCAAGTGAATCAAGCAGTCGACCAAACCGTCGCCACCGTCGATTCGCTGCGCTCGGCCGTAGCCCAGATGCCCGTCCTGACACCGGAAGCCTTCCTGGCTTCCATCCAGCAGCCTGCCCCGGGTGTCTGACACGAACGAAAAGGGTGACGCCGTGATCGAAGAGAAAGATGTCACGGCGGCGAGACCACCGATGCCGGCTCTGCCGCCGAATCCCGAAGGTCCACGGGCGGATTCCGACGCGAATTCCACCGGGGAGCCCGCCGCCGGCTGGGCGCAATGGCTCGACGCGGATCACGCGCCGGACGCACACGGACAGTCGCGGGCGCGCGCGTCCACCGAACGGTATCTGGCCGCCGAGGATCCGATGGCGCCGCTGGTCAGCGCTGCTCGCGAACGCGCGGCGATCACGCGCAGGCGCAAGGTGATTCGGGATCGGATTGCGCTGAGCGGCGCCGCCGCCGTCGCCTTCGTGCTGCTGGCGGCGGCCCTGTGGTTCCAGTTCACGCCCGAGGACACCGCGGCCGAATCCACTCCCGCTCCGACGACCGAATCGGTGACGCCCGTGGCGGATCGGCCGGGATCGCAGGCGTGGTGCCGGGAGGTCGATTCGCCGGAACAGGTGAGCGGCTCGGGCGCGGGCGATCTCACCACCGGTCCCGGCGTGATTCTGCGACTGGAACATTCCTGGTATGTCGCGCGCGACGCCCAGGCCGTGCGCGCGCTGCTCACCGCCGACGCCAAGGCCGCGCCGGAGCAGGATACGCGGGCCGCCATCGCCGCGGTTCCCCCCGGCACGCAGCACTGCGTGAGCATCGCCAGGATGAATGTCGCCGATCGCTGGAGCGTCACCGTGGACGAGCGCCGCCCCGATGGCTCCCAGACGTCGTGGCAGCAGATCTTCACGACCGTGCAGCAGGATGGTCAGGTTCGCATCAGTTCCATTGTGGCGAGCGGACAGTGACCCATGACCGATGTCCACGATCTCATCCGCCAGTTGAGCGAACCCCCGGTCAGTAATCTCATGCAGCCGGGTCCGGCCGGCTCGCCCACCGATTCGGTGCCACTGCGCGGTGGCCAGGGACGGCTGGTGCGCCCCGTGCTGCCCTCGGTGCTGGTGCTGGGCGGGTCCGGCTCCTCCGGCGCCTCGACCACCGCGCTCGGATTGGCCGCTGCCGCCGCCGTGGACGGCGAGGGCGAAGTCTGGCCGGTGGCGGTGGATTCCACACTCGGCGGCGGCGATCTGGCGCTGCGTGGCTGCGATACCTCGGCGCCGGTCAGCACCGTGCAGAGTTGGCTCGGCACCGATCATCCCGAATTCCCGTCCAATGTGGAGGCGTGCGCGGGCCGCACGTCCACCGGTGTGCGGGTGCTGACGCGCAGTCCCGAGGCGTTCCCGCGCCGCGAGACCCTCGTGTCGGTGGCTCGCCATCTCGAAACCGCCGGATTGCTGGCTGTTTTCGATGCCGGCGCGCCCGTGACCAGTCGCCTGGCCGCTCCCCTGCTGTCCGATCCCCGGGTCGGGCTGGTGATCACCGTGGCCGCGCGCCCGGATGCGATCAATCGCCTGCAGCCCGCGCTCACCTGGCTGGACGACAATTTCAGCGAGTTCGTCGTCGGCGATGCGGTGATCGTGCTGACCGAACAGGTGCCCGGATCGGCGGCCACCGTGGTCGATCACGTGCGCGCGCACCTGGGTTCCTGGGTGCGCGAGGTCGTGAAGATTCCCTTCGATCTGCACCTGGCCACCGGCGGCAAGATCACCTGGCATCGCCTGACCGCGGAAACGCGCGATGCCTATCTCGCGCTGCTCGGGGCGCTGCGATGACGGGCGGTGCGGCGCCGGTTCCCATGTGGCACCGCGCCGTTCCCAATCGACCACCCCGCCCGCCGCTGGTCTGGCTCATCGGCATGCACGGCGGCGCCGGGGTGAGCAGCCTCGCGGCCAGCATGAGCTGGGCCGGGGATGCCGGGCAGCGCTGGCCCGCGCGCATCGGGCTCGGCGCGGATATGGATTCGCCCCTGGTGGTGCTGGTGGCGCGCACCCATATGCGCGGGCTCGCCACCCTGCATCGAGCGCTGATCGCCCATCGGGCGCAGGCCACGCCGGCCGGGAGCGAGATCGTCGGTGTCATCACCGTCGCCGATTCCGCACGGCCGCTGCCTGTTCCGGCCGAGGAACGCCGCCGCGAGGTGGAATCGCTCGCCTTCGATCTCGGCGCGAAATCCTGGCGGCTGGGCTGGCTGGAACAGTGGCGCGCGCTCGAACCCCATGAACTCGCGGCCTGGGAACCCGGCTCCGGCAATACCCCGCTGGATGACGGCGATCCCACTCGCACACCGCCGCAATCGGTTCGGCTGCTGGCCGAACTGATTCTCACCACCGCCCGAGCGGCGGGGGCGAGGATCACCGCCCGCGCGCAACCCGTCGCGCAGAACGCGAGTACTTGACCCGAACGAGGTGCTTGGTGAATCGACAATCGCTGTCCCTGACCGGCATTCGGCGCTCCGCGCTGGTCGTCGCCGCGGTCTGCGCGCTCACGGCGGCGTCCGTCGGCGCGGCGGCCGCCGATACCCCCGAGACCCAGATCCCCATCGATACCTGCCCGGCGCTGTACGCGCTCGGCATCCAGGGCACGGGTGAGTCCTCGCCGGATGCCGCGGTCACCACCGATACCGGCATGCTGTCCGCGGTCTTCCGGCCGATGATGTCCGGTGCGGGCGAACACGGTCTGGTGGATCGCGCGTACGTGCCCTACGAGGCGTCCTTCGGCGGGGCGGTGCTGACCGGCACCGGGGTCACGCCGTACATGCAATCGATCACCGGTGGCCTGGATCGCCTGAAGTCCATGGCGAAGCAGGTGGTCGAGCGGTGCTCGAATACCCGGATCGCGCTGGCCGGGTATTCCCAAGGCGCGCACGTGGCGTCGCTGTTCGCCCAGGAGGTGGGCGCGGGCAAGGGGGTCGTCTCCGCCGACAAGATCGCCGCGGTGGCGCTGTTCGGCGATCCGACGCGCAATGCCGGTGCGGCGCTGTTCCCCGGCAAACCCGGGCAGACCGTGCCCGATGCCGCGCCCGGCACCGATGGCACCGAGGTGAAGGCGCTCTCGTCCCCGCCGCAGTCCAGCGAACCCGCGGTCGGCTCGGGCATCGGTTCCGCGGGCGCCCCGCAGGCCGGATTCGGCACGCTCGCGGGGCGGGTCGCCAATTTCTGCAGCACCGGCGATCTGGCCTGCGACGCGCCCAATGCCGCGCCGCTGGTCCGGGTGGTGGCCAATATCGCCTCGCAGGTGGAACTCTCGGGCGGGGATCCCATCAATTCGCTGCGCTCGGTCGCCGAGGCGGTGGCCTTCACCTCGATCAAGACCTTCACCGAGGTGGTGAACAACGATATCTCCGGCACCTCGCTCACCGATCTGTCGATCACCCCGCAGAAGTCGATCTCCCAGCGGGTAGCCGAGGCCTCGGATCCGCGCAATACCTCGGTGGACATCCCCGGCGCCATCCAGGCGCTGGTGAAGATCGGCACCATCGCCTTCAATTCCGTTGTCTCCGTTGTCCGCACGGTGCTGACCGCGACCAATATCGCCGAGATCGCCACCGCGGGGCTCGCCAATCCGCTGGCCGGGCTGATGGTGCTGGGCACCAAGGTGCTCGGCGCGGTCACGAATCTGGTGCCGCCCACCACCATCAGCAAACTGACCGGGCAGGCGTTCACCGCGCTGGTGCAGAACGTCACCGACAACAAGGACCTGCTCGATGTCACCACGTGGGTGAAGTACTGGAACACCGCGCGCAAACACGATTACGCCAATGCCGAGGGTTCGGGGTTCGGCGAGAGCCCGGCCGCCTACGTCGGGCACTGGTTCGCCGCCACCGCCGTGGATCTGTCCAAGACCGCCCCGGCCGGGAGCGTGCCCTCCGGCGGTAGCGACAAGCCCGCGCTCGGCCTGAACTTCTCCCCCAGCACCACCGTCACCACGACCGCGCCCGGCGGCGGCCAATTCCCGCTCGGCGGGGACGCCCCGAGCACCGGCCCCGCACCGACCACCACCGGTTCCGGCGCGCCGACCACCGGCTATCCCCTGTTCTCCGCACCCGAACCGCAGGTCACCCGATGAGCACCCCGGATTCCGGCGCTGCGCCACCGCCCCGGGACCGGCGGACCGCGCGCGCCGACGACGATGACGAGTACACCGGCGATTGGGCCGATTGGATCGCGCCCGAACCCGCACCGGCGGCCGCGAGCCCCCGGGCGGCGCAGGACTACGACGACTACGCGGACGACTACGACGAGGATGACGACTACTACGACGATCCCCCACCGCCGCGCACGCGGCTCGGGGATCCGTATCGGCGATCGTCCCTGACGTCGGGGCGCGGGCCGTCGTCGCGGCAGCAGTGGATGGTTCCGCTGCTGGGGGTGCTGGCGGTGCTGGCGCTGACCGCCGCCGTCGCGGTGCAGTTCGCCAAGGCGACCGGGCCCGAACCCGATCGCACGGTGGCCACCCCGGAGGCCGCGCCCGTCACCGTCACCTCGATGCAACCGGCCGCGAGCGGCGCGCCGGACCTGTGCCCCAACGAAGCGGTGGGCACGCACGTGCGCGGGAACGGTCCCGGATCGACCCATTCGGGGCCGGATGTCATTCTCGCGCTACAGAACCGCTACTACACCGAGCGCAACGGTCAGCGGGTGCGGGAGATGTTCGTGCCGGACTCGCCCACCACGCCCACGGCCGAGGCGATCCAGGCCGGGATCGACAGCATTCCGCCGGGCACCACGTACTGCGTGCAGATCATGCCGGGGCCGTTCGCGAGCCAGCACGTGATGGTGGTGACCGAAACGCACCCGGACAAGAGCCGCAAGGTGTGGCCGGCGCAGCTGGTGCTCACCACCGCGATCGGGGATCGCACGCTGGTCTCGGCGACGGCGAGGTCAAGCAGCGCAGTCGCACTTCACTTCTGCTGCACGATATTCCGAAACTGATCGAATGGGTCACCACCGTGATGACGCTGCTGC
>NZ_JBSFNO010000075.1:0-9913 GCF_053981095.1 Nocardia sp. NPDC003693 | reverse complement strand
CCTACCGCGAAGGCCGTGCCCTGGCTCGAGAACAAGGCGACGGTTCGTTCACCACGGTCGTGGTCGCGACCGTCAGGTCGCGCGGCTGTTTGTTTCTCATTCCCTATCTGGGAATCGACATGCGGTCACGGGGCGAGAAGGCTGGGGAGAGCACGTATCCCCGAAGGAGGCATCATGCCCGCTTACGCCGTCGCCCATCTGCACGCTGTCGATGTGAACGCAGGCATCGTCGAGTACCTGAAGCGAATCGACGCCACCTTCACCGAGTTCGGTGGCAAGTTCCTCGTCCACGGCGGGGCGCAGCGGGCGGTGGAGGGCCCGGCCGACGGCCTCGTCGTGGTGGTGGAGTTCCCCGATTATCAAGCGGCGCAGGCGTGGTACGACTCCCCCGCCTATCGGGCCATCCTGCCGCTGCGTACCGAGAACTCGGTGGGCGTGGCGGTGATCGCCGACGGCTGCGGCGAAGACCACGTCGCGACCGACATCCTCGGGCCCGGCGCGACGCGGTGAAAACGAAAGGGCGGGCACCGGATTCCGGTGCCCGCCCTTCGTGTGTCCTACCGCTAGTCGTTGTTGAAGTACGACAGCAGGCGCAGGATCTCGATGTACAGCCAGACCAGGGTGACGGTCAGACCCAGGGCCACGCCCCAGGCCGCCTTCTCCGGCGCGTTGGCGCGGATCAGCTGATCGGCGGCGTCGAAGTCCAGCAGGAAGCTGAAGGCCGCGATGGCGATGCAGACGAGGCTGAACACGATCGCGATCGGTCCGCCGTCACGCAGGCCGAGGCCGCCGTCCATGAAGAACGAGGCGATCAGGTTGCCGAGCATGAGGACGACGACGCCGATGAGGGCGCCGACGATCATGCGGGTGAAGCGCGGGGTCACCCGGATCGCACCGGTCTTGTAGACCACGAGCATGCCGAAGAACACGCCGAAGGTGCCGAGGACGGCCTGCGCGATCAGCGCGGAACCGCCCGCGCCGCCGAAGGAGACGTTCGTGAACATGAACGACAGCGAGCCGAGGAACAGACCCTCGAAGGCCGCGTAGGACAGCACGATCGCCGGGTTGTCCTGCTTACGGCCGAAGGAGGCGACCAGCACGAGGACGAGGCCCACCAGCGCGCCGACGATCGCGAGCGGGGCCGCGAGCGCGTTGTTGGCGTGTACGAGCGCGTAGGCGATGATCGCCGAGACGCTGACGACACCGAGCGTGATGCCCGTCTTGGTGACGACGTCGTCGATGGTCATCGGGCGCGTGGTCGGCACCGGCGGCTGCTGGTAGCCGTATCCGCCCGGGTACTGCGGCGGCTGCTGACCGTACTGGTTGGCGAACTGTCCGGCTCCAGCGGCAGCCGAGCCGAAGCCCGCGTAACCGCCGCCTTGCTGCTGCTGCGGCGACAGGTTCTTGAAAACCGGGTTCGAGGTGGTGCGCAAGGCGCTTCCCTTTCTGGAGTCGTGGCTCACGGTGCCCGTGGCCTCGTAACTACCGAGTCCAACGATCCGGGGACGGGATGAGTTCCCAACAACCCCGAATCAGACCACTCGGACTTTACCCGAGCTTTACCGTCCCGCGCGCCCACAGCGAGGGTTCCAAGCCCGAAAGTACGGGTTGAGGTCAACCGCGCCCGCCTGGACAGCGACGAACACCCTGGCGAAGACCGATTCATCGAGGCGGAGCAAACGACTCGGAAGCTCACCGATTGATAACCGCGATATAGCATTCGACCGCGGGGGTCGAGCCCGGTATGTCACCGACTCGACCGAATCAGTTGTTCCACAGGGGGGATCATGGTCGAGATACTGCAGGTTGACGCGGACGCGCTGACCAAACTCGGGACATCGCTGGAGGGTCACGCCAACACGATCGGTGGCATTGCCCACCTGGCCTCGATAACGATGCCAGGGTCTGCGCTCGAGTCGGTGACCACGCAGGTGACCCAGGCGGTGCTGGCTGCCTACGCGGCACAGGGCACGAATATTCGCCAGATGTCCACCACAGCTCTCTCGGGCGCGAAGACATACGAGCAGGTCGACCAGGCCTTCGCCGATCAGTTCCAGAAGCTGAACGGATAGGCCCGCCGAGCATGACGACGATCAGTTACGTCCGCAACTGCGCCCCGTCCACGATGGTGTCGTTCGGGTCTCATGTCTCTACGCAGAACAGCACTTTTGTTGACGCTGTCACCCAGATGGGGAAGGACATCGACACGGCCCTGGGCGGCTGGCGAGGCGAGGCCGCAGCAGCGGCGTCCGCTCGTGCGGTGTCGGAGAAGCTCGAAGCGACCAAGATCGACGAGGTGACCACCGCGATCGCGGGGTGCTACAAGACGTACGGATCCGAGCTGGACGGCACCCGCACGTCCCTGCTCCAAGTTGTCGATGTCGACGTGCCCGCAGCGGGGATGACCGTCGACAGTGACGGCAAGGTGACGCCGCCGGTAATGCACGGAGCCCAGAGCAATCTCGCGTCCCAAATTCTTCAGGCACAGCTGGTGCAGCAGGCTCAAGATTTTCAAGACAAAATCAGCGGCCTCCTGAAGAACTTTTCCACCAGCGAAGGAAACGCTGCGGCAGCGATCAGATTTCACATCGCCAGCCTGAATCTACTGGCCCAGAATCCAACGACGCCGGTCGCAATCGAAACGTTCAATATCGACGGGGTCGAGTACACGGTGGGCGGCCCGAAAAAGCCTCACCTCAATAAGGATGAGACATTCACGCCAGGTTCCGAGGATGCAACACTCGAAGACTACAAGAACCTGGCAATCTGGAAGGCAAAGCTGCTCGCAGGCGAGGTCGGAAAGTCTGAACTCGATGATGCCACGGCAGCATACAGGCGCTACCTCGAGAACTCGGGGGAGAAGCTCGAAATCGACTTCGAAGAAGCATACAGAGAAGATCCTGCCATCAAATCTGTGGTAGACAGCGAGATATCGCGTGCCGCTCAAGCTGCAGATCTTATCGCCAAACAGGGTAACTCCGAATTTCAGATCACCGGCGGGTCGTACGATGTCAGAAACCCGAGCACAGAGAATTGGCAGAAGACTATCGGGGCACATCAAGAGTGGAGTCATTCCAACGTACGAGTTGATGGCAACAAAGTGACCATGGAAATCACCGTGGAGGCGATGGACTACTACAACTTCAATAAGGGCGCAAACGATATCGCAACAGGCATCCCGGACGACGACAACGGCAGATTCGCGGAGGTGGGGCTGGCAAGCCCTTTCGAAACCGAAGGCAAGATCACCAGAACCGTCACCTGGGAGTTGGGACAGCCACCGGGATCGTCGGTTGTCACCGACGGCTCCGAACCACAACGCAATCCGGGTCGAGAAGATCGAATCGACAATCAAGATGCGAACGGTTCCCGTTTTCCCGCAGATAATAATTCCGACACCGGAGGAGCACGACCCAAGTGAAAAAATCACTGCGCCTCATCGGGCTCGCGCTCATATTCTCGTGCGCCACGGCCGGATGCAGCGGACCTGGCAAGTCGGGAAGCACCGCAGATGGCAAGACCATGACTGTTCGCAACGATCTCGACCCATTGACGAAGCGATTTCCCGCTATCGGGCGGCCCGTCGCAGCCGACTGGATCACCTGGAACAACTCTTCGGATCGATCCGTCGGTCCCACAACCTACTGGTTACAGGCGATCATCCAACTCGAGCCCGGAGTTGCGAATGATCTTCGAACCAAGTATCAGCCAGCCGAACCTGCAACACCGGCGGGACTGCAAGAAAAGTTGCTCCCTCACCTGCCGTCCAGCGCCTTCAAGACCAGCCGAGATTTCGGTGACCTCTTCAAGAACTCAGAGGGCTGGCAGGCAACCGCGTATCTACAGGACGACGGCAACTACTTGATATTGGATGCCACAGACCCCGCATAAGCAACAATAGGAAAGGTCGCCGGCATGCTTCCCGCTCCGAGCAAATATGATGAGCTGGGCCTGAAAGTTCAGCGCGCGCAATTCGAACTGGAAAACATCCGAGGAATCGGAGTCGTGGAAGGGGTCAAAGTAGTTGTCGACTCCGAAAATCGCCTGGTATCCATTAACATTCGCGGCGAGGAACTGATACTTGCCGCATATCGAGCGGCCGTGGCGCACAAGGAACCACAGGTCGCCGAAGCCATGCGAGATGTCTTGGCCGACCCTCAGGTCGCCTCTGTGCGAACGTTCGCTGAAGCAAACTCGGCCCGGCTCGAAGAACAACGGCGAAGGCGGGAAGAACAAGCCGAGGATGACGGCCCGGTCAGGTTGTTCGAACGCAACGTCTACTGAGCGAGGCACTCTTCTGCCCGGCCGAAGAACGGCGGATGCCCGATCACCGAGCCACCCGCCGTCGTGGCATCAGCCCAGCTGGCTCATCACCCGGGAGGCGATGAGCTCGAGGTGGTCCAGATCGGCCAGATCCAGGATCTGGAGGTAGAAGCGGGTGGTGCCTGCGGTCTCGGTGTAGGCGGCGATCTTCTCGACCACCTCGTCGGGGGTGCCGGCCAGGCCGTTCTCCTTCAGCTCGTCCACCTCGCGGCCGATCGCGGCGGCGCGGCGGGCGATCTCGGCGTCCGAGGTGCCGACGCAGGCGACCAGGGCGTTGGAGAACGTGAGCGCGGCGGGGTCGCGGCCGATGTCCTTGGCGGCGCGGCGGACTCGCTCGAACTGTTCGGCGCTGGCCGCCGCGGACTGGAAGGGCGCGTTGAACTCGGCGGCGTAGCGCGCGGCGAGGCGCGGGGTGCGCTTGGCGCCCATGCCGCCGATGACGACGGGGATCCGGTCCTGCGCGGGCTTGGGCAGGGCCGGGGAATCGGCGAGGGTGTAGTGCTCACCGGCGAAGGAGAACGTCTCCCCGGCGGGGGTGTTCCACAGACCGGTGATCACCGCGAGCTGCTCCTCGTAGCGCGGGAACTTGTCGGCGGGGAAGGGGATGCCGTAGGCGGTGTGCTCGGCCTCGTACCAGCCCGCGCCCAGGCCGAATTCGACCCGGCCGCCTGACATGGCGTCGACCTGGGCGACCTGGATGGCCAGCACGCCCGGATGCCGGAAGGTGGCGGCGGTGACCAGGGTGCCCAGCCGGATGCGCCGGGTCTCCCGGGCCAGGCCCGCGAGGGTGATCCAGGCGTCGGTGGGTCCGGGCAGACCGTCGGCGTCGCCCATGGCGAGGTAGTGGTCGGAGCGGAAGAAGGCGTCGTAGCCGAGGTCCTCGGTGGCCTTGGCCACGCTCAGGAGGGTGTCGTAGCTCGCGCCCTGCTGCGGTTCGGTGAAGATGCGGAGATCGATTCGGCCCATAACCACATTGTGCTGGTCGGTTGGTTCAGCGTGCCGGGCGGTGCGCCCGGCACGTCGCTCAGCGGTCCGCGTCGGCGGCGCTGCCGTGCAGGCCGCGCACCGAACGCGTCACGGTGAATTTGCGATTGCGGCCGATGACGTCGGTCTTGCCGACCATGCGTTCCATGACGCCGCGGTAGTTGAGATGGGTGTTGTACACGGTCCAGAGCTCCCCGCCCGGCCGCAGCACCCGCCCCGCCTGCTGGAACATCTTGATCGCGGACCCGGTGTGCACGGCCGCGCCCACGTGGAACGGCGGATTGCACAGCACCAGATCGGCGCTGTTGTCCGGCAGTCCCGACATGGCGTCGTCGCGCAGCACCCGGACGCGGTCCGCCACGTCGTTCGCCGCCGCGGTGGCGCGGGTGGAGGCGATGGCCGCGGCCGACTGATCGGTGGCGGTGACCCGGATGCCGGGCCGGGCCTTGGCCAGGGCGACCGCGAGAATGCCGGTGCCGCAACCGAGGTCGACCGCCTCACGGGCGTCCGGCTTCATCCGGCGCAGGTGGTCGAGCAGGAAGCGAGTGCCGATGTCGAGGCGCGGGCCGGAGAAGGCGGCGCCGTGCGCGACGACTTCGAGATCGTGCTCGTCGAGCCGGTTGCGCACCGGAAAGCGGGGTTCACCAAGGGCTTTCGGCTCGGTGGCCAGCAGCACCCGGGACTTCTGCCTGCCCCGGCTGGCCTGTACGGAACCGAAGGACTCGGCGAGGACGTCGTTCATGGCCGGGGTGAGGTACTTGTCCCGGCCGCCGGCGTAGACCCGGACGTCGGGCGCCGCGAAACGGGCGATGGCATCGGCGGTTTCGGCCAGGCCGGACAGCGCGCGCGGCAGCCGCCACAGCACCACCCGGACATCGGCGAGCAACCGCTCGCCTAGCTCGTGCGATCTGTAGCGGTCGGCGAGCCCGACGAGCCGGGCGTTGCCGGCCAGGGCCAGCTCGCCGGTGAGCAGATCCTGATGGACCCGGACGCCGTGCAGGTCGTGCGCGGCGATGGCGCCCAGGGTCAGCGCCCCGTAGCCGTCGTCGAGCACCGCGACGCGATCATCGCCTGCGGCGGCGAGGAATTCGGCCGCCTCGTCGAGCAGCAATCGATCAGCGGCGTCCACCGCGTAGAGGTTCACCGCCTCCACATCGGGGTACCGCCGCAAACGGCTCAATACATCCTCGACCTCAACCACGCCTACAGTGTGCTAGATCATTGCCGACACGTCCCAATTGGCCCGAATCTCGTCATCGGGCCGAGCGATTCGCCCGGTTGCCCGCGTTTCGCGCGGTACCGCCTCCTCGGCCGTGCCACGGTGTGGCGCAGTTCGCTCGCATGGCGTGTCGGGCGTCCGCCGCCGTCGTCAGCGCACGGGCGTTTCGGGCGCGGCCTCGACGGTGGCGCGCGGCATCATGGCGGCCGCGGCGACCATGACCACGGCCGCGATGGCCACGCCGACGAAGACCACGTGGATGGCGGGCGAAAGCACCTCCGGCGCGGGGTGATCGGTGTCGCCGATGCGCGCGTTCACCAGGGCGCCGAACAGCGCGACGCCGAGGGCGCTACCGAGCGAGCGCGCGAACATGTTGGTCGAGGTGACGACGCCGCGTTCGGACCATTCGGCGCTGGCCTGCGCGGCGATGAGCGTCGGGCTCGCGACCAGGCCCATCCCCATGCCGACGATGAAGCAGCCCAGCGCCACCTGGAGCAGCCCGGAGCCCGCGTCGACCAGCAGCAGTGTGGCGGCGCCGACGGCCGCGAGGGTGCTGCCGATCACAGCGGTGGCGCGGAATCCGATGCGCAGGTACACCTTTCCCGACTGCGAGGCCGACAGCGGCCAGCCCAGGGTGAGCGCGCCGACGGTCAGGCCCGCGACCATCGCCCCCGAACCGAGCACGCCCTGGGCGAAGGTCGGCACGTAGGAGGTGAGTCCGAGCAGGATCGCCCCGACCAGCAGCGAGACCAGGCTGCTGGCGACGAGCACCCGCCGGGTCAGCACCCACAGCGGCAGAATGGGATTCGCGGCCCGCCGCTCCACCAGCCCGAACAGCACCAGCACCAGCGCGCCGCCGCCGAACAGCGCCAGGCTCACCGGCGAGTCCCACGCCCACGCCTGCCCGCCCTCGAGCAGGGCGAGCATCAGCCCGCCCGCGCCCAGGGTCAGCAGAGCCGCGCCGAGGTAGTCGATACGATGGCTGCGCCGGGGCGCGACCTCGGTGAAATTCCGCAGGATCATCCAGTCGGCGACCGCGGCGAGCGGCAGGTTGACCAGGAAGATCCAGCGCCAGCTGACGTACTCGGAGAACACGCCGCCCAGCAGCGGGCCGAGCACCGAGGACGCGGCCCACACACCCGCCAGGTACGCCTGCACCTTGGCGCGCTCGGCCAGGGTGTACAGATCGCCCGCGATGGTGATGGACATGGGCCCGACCGCGCCCGCGCCGATCCCCTGCACCGCGCGGAAGATGATGAGCCCGAGCATCGAGGTAGCCAGCCCGCACAGCAGCGAGCCGAGCGCGAAGACCGCGATACCGAAGAGCATGACGGGTTTGCGCCCGAGCATGTCGGCGAGTTTGCCGTAGATCGGCACCGTCACGGCCTGCGCGAGCAGATAGATCGAGAACAGCCACGGGAATTGCGAGAAGCCGCCGAGCTGATCGGTGATGGTGAGGACAGCGGTGGCGATGATCGTCGAGTCCAGCGCGACGAGCGAGGTGGCCAGCATGATGGCCGCGAGGATCGGCCCGCGCTCCGACCGCAGCCCGATCGACGACTTCAACCCGGTAGCCGTCACCGACAACCCCTTTCGTTAGCCCAACTCACCACCTGAGTCGAACACCTCGCCGCAGGGGCTATTCCGGATTGCCGGAACTGCCCCGGCGAGCGGGTGAGTCGCGCGGGCGGGCACCCACACCCGGGTACTCGCGGTCGCGCGGTGCGGCCCGACTCTCGTTCGCCCGTGCATCCTGCACAGGCGGGTCGTCGGGAGACCACCTGTTTTCCACCCTGTGGAATGCGGGGGCGTGAGGCGGGTGCGGGGGATTTCGGGTGTGCGAAGGCGTCGTTGCGGCGCGTTCGTGGGGTGGCCGGGCGGGGTGTGCCGGCCGGGTGGGGTGTGAAGCGATTCGCGCCTCTCGTGGGAAAAATTCGACTGTCGATTTGTCTGAATCCTGTTGTGTCACAACAGAATTGACCTATTCATGCTTGCTATCGCGGGGTAGAATAGAGGCATGGATTCGGGAGAGGTACCCACGATCGCGACGAGTGCCAAAGCACTTGGCGCCGCGGTGGAGAACCTGCTCGAATTGCCGATGTACTCGTTGGCCAAGGACGAGGTCATCGAAGTTATGCAGGAGCTCGAGACCAGCTTCCGCAAGTTGGAGGCGGTGAAGCAGCGGTTCGCTCTCGAGTGCGGGGCGCGGGACTTGGGCCCTCGGGCGGGTGTGAAGAGCTTGATCCTGTTCCTGCAACAAACCCTGCGACTGTCGTACGCCGAGGCCGCTACCCGAGTTCGTAACGCTGATCTGTTGTCGACGGTGTCGGAAGGTTCGAGCACGCGTCCGCCGAAGTTGCCGCTCGTCGCCGCAGCGCAACGCGCCGGGGAGATCTCCGCCGATCATGTGAAGGCGATCGATGATGCGATGAAGCGGATACCCGATGCCGCCGGTCCGGAAGCGAAAGATCGTGCCGAACAGCACCTCACCGAGTATGCCCGCGAGGGTGATCCGAAGGGTGTGACCAAGCTCGGTGTGCGGATCCTGGCGTACGTCGACCCCGACGGGCGTCTGGTCGAGAACCGGGACCGCCAGCGGGTCCGGTGCATCAAGATCGGGCATCAGCGGATTGATGGCATGTACCCGATCTCGGGATTCCTGACCCCGCAGTTGGGTGCGGTGATGATCCCGATGTTCGAGAAATTCGGGCGACCCGGCATGTGCAACCCGGATGATCCCGAAAGTCCGTGGACCACCGCAGAACTCGGTCTCGATACCGAACTCGACGACGGCGTCGACACCGACGATATCGATGTCGACGATCCGTCTTTGACCCCGGCCCAGCGTGCCCGCGCCGCAGCCCGCGCGAAGCTGCGCGCGGCCGCCAAACGCGATCACCGCACCGCTGATCAGCGCAATCACGACGCCCTGATGGTGTTCTTCCGCCCCGACATGGGTCCCACGAAGCTGGGATCGCATCGCGGGCTTCCGGTCTCGACGATCATCACCATGAGCATCGAGGACCTGGAGAAGCGCACGGGCGTGGCGACCACCGCCACCGGTGGCACGATGTCGATCACCCAGGCCCTCGAGGTCGCCAGGAACTCCACCCCGTATCTGGTGGTGCTCGACCGCAACGGCCGCCCCCTGCACTTGTCTCGCGGCCAGCGCCTGGCCAACCCGGCACAACGACTCGCGCTCACCGCCACCGAACGAGGGTGCACCCGCCCCGGATGCGACGCGCCAGCGAGCCGCTCGGCCGTACACCACATCCGAGAATGGGCCGACGGCGGAGAAACCGACATCGAGAACCTGACTTTGGCGTGCGATGCCTGCCACGCCCAGATCAACACCGGCCCGAACGGGTGGGGAACGGTTGCGATGGG
>NZ_JBSFNO010000074.1:0-10699 GCF_053981095.1 Nocardia sp. NPDC003693 | reverse complement strand
ACAATCGGCGCCCGGCGTTCCCGCGGGCCTGGATCTCGAACTGACCTACGCCACCGACCTGTTCGAGGACGCCTCCGCGCGGCGCCTGGTCGAGCCCGGCCACCAGGGCGGGTGGCCGGCACGACACACACCTCACGGCTGATCCGGGTCCCGCACGGTGTCCACGATCGCCCCCAACTGCGCGATCAACCCGCTCAACCCGAGCGTGTCCCCGCCGATCTGCACCGATTTGAGCTCGTGGGGGGCGGGCAGATGATCCACGATCGCCGGCAGCGCGCCCACCAGCTCGGCCTGAATGCTGCTGGCGTTGCGCAGATTCGCGTTCTCCACCGCGACCCGCTCACGCTCGAGACCCAGCAGCGCCTGCTCGTGCGCGGCCCGCGCCCGCGCCGCCTCCAGCGCCAGCTCGGCCTCGAGCTCCTGACGGCGCAACTCCGCGGCCAGGCGCGTGTTCTCCGCCCGCTCGGCATGCTGATCGCGCTCGAGCCGCAACGCGTGCAACGCGGCCTCCTGCGCCAGATCCGACACCGCCCGCTCGTCGGCGTGCGTGCGCTCGGTCCGGCGCAACCGCTCGGCGGCCTCGCGATCGAACCGCGCGGCCTCGTGCTGGGCGCGCAGGGTCGACAACTCCCGCTCGTTCTCGATCCGGCGCTCCTCGGCGGTCCGCGCGGCGGTGAGCTCGCGCATCGACACCGCCTCCTGCGCCTCGAGCTCGGCCAGGCGCGCGATCCGGTTCTGATCACTGCGATAGGGCTTCTGCAGGTTCTCCCACAGCGTGGTCGAACTGACCACCGCCTCCTTGATCTGCACGGTCACGATCCGCAACCCCAGCCCGCGATCATCGCGCTCGGCGGGCTCGGCCGAGCCCTCGGCCACCGTGCGCAGACGCGCGGTCAATTCCTCGATGATGGGCTGTTTGTCACTGAGCACATCGCGAACCGCCATCGTGGACACCTTGTCCTTGATCGCGGCCTCGGCCTGCTCCCGCAATTGCACATTCACCAACCGCATCGGATCCTCACCGTCGGAGAAATCGAGCTTGCGATAGGCGGTGGCGAAATCGTCGATGATCCACTGCACGTACCCCTGCACGAGCACGCCCTGCAATTCCTGGCAGATGCAGTACGCGTTGATCAGGATCGTCTGGATCGCGCCCGGCACCACCAGATACGAATCGGTGCCCGGATCGAACCGGAACGACACCCCCAGCCCGATGTGCAGCGGCTCCTTGCGCCCGCGCCGGGTGTGCACCACGAACGCGTTCGGCGGCACCAGTACCGTCTGCCATCGCCAGAACCCGGTGATCCGCACATCCACCGGCCCCTGCACCGGGGTCTCGCGCGAGGGCCCCGCCCGGCCCGCGCGTTTGGCCAGCACACCCCGCCCGCCGCCACCCGACCCGTACGGCGCCCCCGGCTGCGGCGCGGACCGCAGATTCTCCTCGAGCACCGCCTGCTGCGCCACCACCTGATCGAGGTACGAATTGTTCTTGGCTGTCATGGCCGCAGGCTAGCCCACGAAAACCCCGCCCGCCCAGCGAATTTCACGCCTCGCACCCGGCGTGCCCGGCAGCGGCCGGCGCGGGTGTCGAAGCGTGCGCTGCTCGCACGGCCTGTTCGGAACGGCCCTGGACACCTTCGCCTCGCACAATCCGTACCCGCTCGAGACGGATGTCCCCGGTGCGCGAATACCGCCGACCCTTACGAGCCGGCAACGCGATGTTGTCTTGCGGGACCGTTCCGAGTGGTCTCGCGGGTTGGCCTTGCGGGCCGTTCCGAGCCGTCGGCGGCGGCACACGCCAGGCGAACACCTGCGACGGAGGTCAACGGACCCCAGCCCATTGCGTCACTGTGACGCATTGAGCTGGGGTTTTCCCGCGTTCGAGCCCGGGGGAGCGGCCCCTCATCGCGGCGCGGCCCGCACATCCCGCGCGTACTGGTGCGGGGTCTGCCCCTTCCACGACCGGAACGCCGCCGCGAACGCCGAACCGCTCGAGTACCCCAGCCGGGTGGAGGTCTGCTCGGCGGTCAGCCCGGCCGCGAGCAGCTGCTCGGCCAGCAACGCCGAGGTCTCGTCACTGAGCTCCCGGAACGTGGTGCCCTCCTGCGCCAGCCGCCGCCGCAGCGTGCGCACGCTCAGATTGAGCTCGTCGGCGATCTCGGGCTGGGAGGCGACCCCGGACCGGTGGATCAGCAGCTGGCGCACCTGCCCGCTGACCCCGTGCCGCGAGCGCCGCAGCTGCAACAGCTCCATACACTTCTTCTCGTAGTAGGCCGCGGACAGCGAATTGGCCTGGGGGAGCGGCAGATCCAGCGCGCCCGGCGCGAACTTCAGGATCGTGCGCGGCGCGGAGAAACTCACCTCCGCGACCCCGTTGAGCAGGTTGAACATCTCGTACATGGGATGGGCGGCGATGGCGACCTCGACCCGCACCGGAATCGGGGTCAGGAAGAAATCGCGCTGCATGGTCGCGAACGTGGCCAGATCCCATTCCAGGGCGAAGCGCCGGATCCGTTCGGGCACCGCCGAATCGTCACGGACCAGCCAGATCTCGGCGCCCTCGTCGCGCGCGCGGAACCGCGCCACACTGAACGAGAGATCGTTGTACTGCACGAACACTTCGACCGCGCTGCGCACGGTCGGGCTGTTGATGATCGCGAAACCCCACACGCCGTGATTGGCCAGATGCGAGCGGATCCCGGCGAACAACCCGAATCCGGGTTCGTCACCGAGCGCGGCGACCACGTTCTCGAGCAGCCCGATCTCCTGTGCGCGGGTGATCTCGGCGGTCGGATCGTCGAGATCGTCACGCGCGATCCCGGTGCCGCGCAGGACCTCGGCCACCGCGACGCCGCGTTCGACGGCGAACTGCGCGATGAGCATCGCGCTGGTGATGGAACGCCGTTGCCTCGGTCCGTCCGTCATAGAGGCATTTTCGCAAACGTCCAGCATCCACAGCACCGGAAATCGGAGATACGGCACCCGGTGGCACTCCATTGATTCGTCACAGTGACGTTTATGCCTGGGCCGGCGAGACCTGGGGGAGCCACCGATAATCCACCCCGGCAACACGATTGGACCCACGAGAGACCCCGAGAGGCACACATCGGCCGATTCCGGGCCGAACAGGAAAATTTCCAGCACGGCGGCGGGTGCGCGCAAACAATTTTCCGGTGTGCCGAGAACGCGCCGGGGACAGGCGTTTACGCGCACGCACGCACGCGCGCAGCCGGTGGGGCCCAGGCGGCGGCCGGCGCGGGATCGGCGGACAACGCGCGAATACGCCTGTCACACAACAAGATCAACAAGCCGGAGCGGCCGCCGTAAAAGTACCGATAATCAACATTATGTCAAGTTGATGGCCGAGCGGCATTCCCCGCAGTTATCAACCGGCACGCCCCGACCCCGGGTTCCCCTGCGCCACCGGCGAGTTCACACATTCTTGCATCGAGTGCAAACTAGCAGCACTCCCCAGCCGCCCCGCCCGGTGACCAGATCACCCCGCCCCCAAACCTGTTGGCCCAAGGTTGGCCGATTCTGCACATCGCCCACCGAACACCGCATGTCACATTCGAATAACATCGTCCCGCAGAGGAATTCGAGTCGGGAAGCGGTGTTGCGTGATGTTCGGTATCGGAAAGACAATCGCGAAGGTTCAGCACGAAGTCACTCGCCAGGTCGTCAACGCCCTGACCATGCCGCACCGCATCCCGTTACCGTTCGGCCCCACCCTCACCGACCGCGTCTCGGGCCGCACCGTACTCATCACCGGCGCCTCCAGCGGCATCGGGCGCGCCCTGTCCCTGCGCCTGGCCGCCGCCGGCGCCACGGTCCTGGTGACCGCGCGCCGCACCAGCGAACTCGACCAGCTGGTCGCCCAGATCCACGCCAACGGCGGCAAGGCGTTCGCGCTCCCGGGCGACCTGTCCACCACCGAGGGCGTCGACAAGCTCGCCGACCAGGTCCTGATCGAGTTCGGCGCCCCCGACATCCTGGTCAACAACGCGGGCCGCTCGATCTGGCGCTCGGTCGCCGAGTCCGAGCATCGCCTGCACGACTTCGAGCGCACCATGCGCATCAACTACTTCGGCCCCGTCGGGCTCGTGCTGCGCCTGCTGCCGGAGATGCGCCGGCGCGGCTCGGGCCACATCGTGTCCAGCTCCTCGCTCGGGGTGATCACCGATATCCCCCGCTTCGCGGCCTACGTCGGCTCCAAGGCCGCCCTCGAGGCGGTGATGCGCATCGCCGCCAACGAATCCCACGGCGACGGGGTGCTGTTCACCGACGTCCGCATCCCCCTGGTCGCCACCGACATGAGCGCGGCCCTGGGCTGGAGCGGCTACAAGGCCCTCTCGACCGCGGCCGCGGCGAACATGCTCACCGACGCGATCATCGACCGCCCCGCCCACCTGGAGAACCTGCACGGCGCCCTGAGCATCTGGTTCAACCGCCTGCTCCCGGACCTGGCCCGCTACGGCCTCAACCAACTCCACCGCATGCTCCCCGAGGAGACCACCGGCCCGTCCCCCAGCCCCCGCCCGGTCCCCACCCCCGAACCCGCCCCGGCCCACGACTGAACTCCGGTCGCGAACCCGCCCGTGCCCGGCATGAGCGGGTTCTGCTCCGGTTTCATTCCCCCACTCAGGAATTCATCACAGAATTCGAGTGCCGGACACGCTCGAGCGCGCTGTGCCGTCCGTCGACCGCACGCGACGGCTTCCGGGCGGTCAGCGGGCGCTGAGCTCGATCAGGGTGCGGCGGTGGCGCTGCTGCAGTTCCAGGAGCTCGTCGTCGGTGTGGGCGGACCAGTCGTGCTGGGGCACGAACTTGGGGCGCAGGGCCCGGATCCGGTCCGCGCACCACATGAGTTCGGCTTCCAGGGCCTGTGGGTCGGCGCAGCCGGGCCAGGTCGGGGCGACCTCGATCGAGTCGATGGCGTCGCGGTTGCCGGTGAGGGTGACCACGGCGCGACCGTACTGGGTGGCGGCGCCGTTCATCAGGTAGCGGCCGTCCGAGAGCAACTCGTCCTGCAGGCGGCAGTACTTGTTCCAGGTCGTGGTCTCGAGCAGCATGATCGTCTGATCGCGCAGGGTCAGCCGATGATCGGGCGAATGCCGGGCCGGGCGGCGGCGATGACGACGCCGCCCGAGCTCGTCCGAGGCATGGGCGGTGTGGGTGGTCAGCGCGGTGCGATACGCCTCGTACAGGGCGGCGCCGACGTCCTTGGGCGGCACCCGATGCGCCCAGTCGACACTGAACTCCAGGCTGTGCGGCAGCAGGCCGCGATCCAGGGTCATCATCACGTACGGCCCGGTGGTCGCGGACATCGTCGCGGCGGGCGTCACCGGCGCGGGGGCCGCGGCCAGGGCGGGCGGCTCGGCGGGCGCGGGCCGGGGTGTGGTGATCGTGGTGAGTTCGGCGGGCGCGCCCGGGAATCCGGTGACGTGGTGCACGGTGTTCGCGGACACGCTCATGGTCGCGGACACGGTGATCGATACCGAGACCGAGACGGTGTCACGCCGCTGTTCGCGCTCGTCGTCCTCGCCGTTGTCGATAAGGCTGAACGCCATGCCGAACCATCCCATTCACGCAGCCACCTATCGGCGCACAGTATCAAACTCGGGGTGGGTCGTGTTCCCGGACAAACGAATTCGCCCGGGATAGCTCGCGGTCGGCCGGTACGCGGTCAGTATTCGACGGGCCCCGACCGTGCGGGTGCGTCCCTGCGTCGCAGCGCGGGCAGTCCGATCACGACCACCAGCACGGCGACGATCACAGCGTGCGCGGCGGACATGACGAGCATGGGCCGGGCGAACCCCTCGTCGGTGTACGCCCCGCGCTCCCCCACGCAATACAGCGTGTAGTTGACCGAGGTGCCCTCGGAGTCGTGCCAGGTATCCGACACGACCATCGGTTCGGTGTAGGGCGCCGAACAGAACAGCGGCGCGGTCAGTTTCGCCTCCCCGGGCCAGATCGCCAAGGGTATGACGATCCCGGCCATGGCGGCGATGGCGGCCGCGCCCAGCGCGGTCAGCAGCAGTCGGCGCATCATGCCCTCCTGACCCGGGTGAACGTGCCGGTGTCATCGAATTCCACGACCGTCTCCGCGCGCGGTGACACGACATTGGCCACGATGCGGACCCCGTCGCCGAAGCGGCCGACCACGATCACGCTCACGTACCCGTCGGTGAGTTCGCTGCGTGCCAGCGCGGTATCGACGATGTCCTCCACCCGCGACAGCCCGCTCACCTCGCTCAGCGTGAAGCTCTCGGCGTCGAGGTCCTCGCGCGCGGAGACCCGCACCGGTTCCGGGGATCCGAGGCCACCGAGCAGATACGAGTAGTCGTCCAGCTCGCGGGGCTGGTTCGGGGGCCGCACCCGCAGCCACACCGCGGCCTCGCGCGAGGTGAGATCGCGGTCGTCGAAGAAGGCGGTCACATGGGCGGGCTGATCGAACAGCACCGCCCGGAAACGCGCCGAGTCCGGTGCGGTGATCACCAGGACCGTCGCCTGCACCTGTGCGTCACCCAGCCGCTGGCTCAGGGCGGTGATCGCCCCCTGCGGCAGCGCACTCACCAATCCCCCGCCGCGCGCCCGCATCTGCGCTTCAAACTCGGCCCGATCGATGGCCCCCGCGCAGCCCGCGGCGGCGAGCACGCTGACACACACCAGAATTCGCATCCACCCGCGCACGACTCGCATGCTAGAGGTTCACCGCCGACCGGGCACGACCGGCGGCCGACGCACGCGTGAATTCGCGGGCGCGCCTCACGGGTTCGGCGGCCGCTGCGGCCAGCGCACGTCCACGACCAGCCCGTAATGGTCGCTAGCGATGATGCCGGTCAACGGCTCGTGAAAGGCGAGGTCCGCGCTCAGCAGCCGGCCCGCACCCTCCGGGCGCAGGAACGGGTCACCCACGAACACGTAGTCGATCCGCTGGGGCGGCACGTTGAGAAACCGCGCCTGCGGATTGGTGATCGGATCGTAGGTGTAGCCCACCTCGTTCGGGCGCAGCAGCGCCCACGCCTCCTGGAACGAGGTGCTGCGCCCCTCCAGCACCGCGTTCGACTGCAGGAACCGGATCTCGTCCGAGAGCGGTTTGGCGTTGAAGTCCCCGCACAGGATCGGCGGCAGCGCGGTGACCGTGCGATCGTGCCGCGCGGCGATGATGTCGTCGATCGCCAGCACCTGCCGCACCCGCTGATACGCCTGCGCGGGCGGGGGCGCGAGATGGGTACTGAACACATCGGTCCCGGCGGTGCGCGCGTACAGCAGCTCGGCCTGCATCCGATAGGACGGGTGCGGATCGCGCGGGGCCGGATCACCCGGCAGCGCGAACACCTCGAACAGTTCGATCGGCCACCGGCTCAGAATCGCCGAACCGAACCGCAGATTCCGATCGTGCCATGCGTCCTCGGGCAGCGCGTACCCGCCGAAACAGCTGTGCCACCGCCCCGCCGGCGCGTTGTCCACCAGCCAGCGCGCGGTATTGGTGCTCTCGGACGCGGTGACGTCCTCCCACACCTCCTGCAGGCACACCACGTCGGCGTCGAGCCGCTCGAACCAGGCCAGCACCTCGTGCCGGCGCTGTTCCCACTTGGGCTCGAGCAACGACCCGATATTGAGCTGAGCGATCCGCAAGGTTCCGGTCTCCGACATCGATACTCCGTATTCCTGTTCGCGCCCAAGGGAATCCACCCCGAACTCTACGACCCGCGCCCGCGCCCCCGCTACCAGATCAGCGTCTGCTCCCGCACCCGCACCCGCGCGAAGAACCGCCGCCCGATGCCCTGCCCGTCCCGGTTGTACGCGTTCATGATCTCGGCCAACTCCGCCGCCACCGTCGACAGCGCCGGACTCACCTCCCCGTCCGCATCCCACCCCCACTCCGCGGGCACCGCCTCGACCCGCACCACGATCGCCGACACCGCGGGCTCGGCACACACCTCGTAGACCAGCCCCGCCGGTGCGTCCCGGATCGGATCGAACACCGCCACCTCATCCGTCCCGCCCGGCTCGGTGAAAACAACACGCGCGAACGCGATATCGGCGCGCACCAACTCCGCGATCTCCTCGAGCCCCGCATGCCGGCCCGCCCGCCCGTACCGCGCCCCGTACACCCGATCCGCCGCATCGGCGCGCACACTCGCACCCAGGATCCGATCCAGCATCCGCCGCGCGGCCGCCCGCTCGTTCGCCCCCGTCGCCGGATGATCGATCAACGCCCGCAACCGCAGCACCCGAGAACTCATGACATCCTCATCCCCTCATCACGCGCGAGCGCGGCAGACACCCACTGACCGGCGAGCCTGCCACACCCACACGCCCACCCGGTCAGCGGCGCGCGAAAACCGCGCTGTGACAGGCACTCAGCAGAGCGATCAACTCCTGTGCCTCCCGATCGTCCAGCACCGCGAACGCCGGCGACACCAGATCGTCGGTAATCGTCTCCGCCTGCACCCACCGCCCCTTCAAATCCGCCGTGATCTCCTCGAACGGCTCACCCCACCCGTACCCGCGCGCCTGATCCGGACCCGAACTCAACGGCGACCCCGCGATCAACACCGCCTGCAACGGCGACAGACCACTCGAGCGCACCGCCATCAAATGCAACCCGCCCCGCAACTCCCGCAACGCCTGCACCGCGTGCGCCACCCGCGCCGGCGCGTCCTCCGCCCGCGGCAACGCCCGCCACCCCGCGAACAACGGCACCCCAGCCACCGACGCCGCGTCGGCCACCCGTTCCAGCAACTCCGCCAACCGCTCCACCGGCTCGAACCCCGCCAGCTTGCGCCGCCCGAAATCCTGGCACGCCTGCAGATACCCCTGCGCCCCCTTCGCCGCCGGCACCCCCGCCGTCGCCTCCCACGCCGTCCGCACCGCCGCCGGCGGGAAGAACCCGAACGCCGCGGCCACCACATCGGAGTCCACATCACCCAGCACCCCGCCCCGGCCCCGGGTATACCCCGGCAGGAACCCCGGCACGCCCGTCGACGCGGCGAACGCCTTCGCCTCCCGGGAGAACATGAACCCCCCGCCGATCTGCTGGATCTGATCCTTCACCGCGGACGCAACCGACATGTCCGTTCCTCTCTGAGCGGAAAGCGCATTCTCCCCCGAGACTATTTCACCGCCCGGCACCCCCACCGGCGGGTCCGCTCCCACCCGCCCTGCCCAGTCCCCGGCACACGAAACCCCTGCTACCACATACCATCAGCATCACCACAAAGTTGAACACCAGCCCAAATGACGGTTAATCTCATTGTGGTGCTAGGACATTCACACGCCACCAGCGGCGCGCTCGCCTGGTCAGCGGCCGCCGCAGCGCTACCGCTCACCGTATTGACCTATCCCGCAAGCCAAATGGGCAACATCCGCCCCGTCGACCTCGTCATGGGCGCCCTGCTCACCGCCGGCGCCGCCCTGCTCCCGGACGCGGACCACCCCAACGGAACCATCTCCCACGTCCTGGGACCGGTCTCCCACGCCGCCTGCAAATTCATCTCGTGGATATCCGGCGGGCACCGCCACGGCACCCACTCCTTCCTGTTCGTCGCCCTCGTCACCGTCGGCACCTGGGCCGGACTGCACTGGATAGGCCGCTGGTTCACCCTCGCCCTGGTCTTCTTCCTGCTCGCCCTGGCCGTGCGCGCACTACACCTGGCACCCTCCGGCGAGGGACCCAAAGCCTGGGGCACCCATATCGCCCTCGCCGCCAGCGGCACCTTCGTCATGGACTACTTCATCAGCGACAAACCCGCCTGGCTCCCCTTCTCCGTCGGCCTCGGCGCCCTCGCCCACATCCTCGGCGACTGCCTCACCGACCGCGGCTGCCGCCTGCTCTGGCCCCTGGACATCCGCACCAGAATCCCCATCATCGACCGCACCGGCAACAAGATGGAAACCCTCATCCTGGTACCGCTGTTCGGTCTCGCCACCCTCGGCCTGCTCTGGTACACCATCACCCACCAGCCCTAGCCGACACACCGAACCGACCCGAAAACCCGGACACTGCAACCGATCAGCATCCGAGCACCCACCCGCACTCGTATGATCTCCTGGTCAATCGGTCCGGGACAGGGACGGAGCACCATGAGCGACCGCGAAGAACTCAGCTGGGAACTATTCGGCACCGCCGCAAGGGAATTGGCGCACACCATCGCCAAGGACGGATTCGAGCCCGACCTCATCCTCTCCATCGCCCGCGGCGGCCTCTTCGTAGCCGGATCCCTCGGCTATGCCCTCGACGTCAAGAACCTGCACGTCATGAACGTCGAGTTCTACACCGGCGTCGACCAACGCCTCGACCTGCCGGTCATGCTGCCCCCGGTACCCAGCGCCGTCGACCTCACCGGCGCGACCGTGCTGGTCGCCGACGACGTCGCCGACACCGGCGCCACCCTCAAACTCGTGCGCGACTTCTGCCAGGACCACGTCGCCGAGGTCCGTTGCGCGGTCATCTACCAGAAGCCCCGCTCGGAAGTCGACTGCGAGTACGTGTGGAAACACACCGACCGCTGGATCAACTTCCCCTGGTCCGTCGAACCACCCGTCGTCGACCGCCAGGTCCGCGTCCTGGACGCCTGAACCCAGCCCGACTCGGGAAAGACGAAGCGCGCCGGGTTTCTCGCTGTTCATCGTGATCGCGCGCGCAACCTCGCCATCGAGCAACCCACCGGCGCCGGGCGCGACCCCGACC
>NZ_JBSFNO010000073.1:0-10889 GCF_053981095.1 Nocardia sp. NPDC003693 | reverse complement strand
GTCAAGGCCGCCGAACCGCTGCTCGAATCCTTCGACATGCACACCGTCGAGGACCTGCTGCGGCACTATCCGCTGCGCTATGCCACCCAGGGTCACCACCGATCGGTGGCCGGCCCGGCGCCGGGTACGGGGAGGCGATCAGACGCTGCGGTCCAGGGCGTACACCGCTTCGACGTCCGCCGGATCGCCGGTGGCCTCGAGGCGCACCGCGTTGCGGCCGAACGCGTGGAACAGCAACTCCGACGGCTTGCCCGCCAGCACCACCGAACGATCACCGGCCTTGTGCGCCACCACCCGCTCACCGTCGGGGGTCGCCAGGGCGATGGTCACGGTGGATTTGCGATAGGCCATGCGCGACAGCTTGGTCAGCACGTTCCACAGCGCCCGCTCGTCCGCGGCCGGCAGTTCGCGCGGTTCCCACCCGGGCCCGGCCCGGCGCACGTCCTCGTGATGCACGTACATCTCGGTGAGATTCATCAGCGAATCGAAGGGCCGCAGCAGCAGCGGCGGACCGGTGCGCACCTGCTCGAGCAACTGCGGGAAGGGCCGCTGCGCGACCTTGCGCTGCACACTCTCCAGGTGCGGGGCGAAGGGCTTCAGCAGAATTCCGGGGGCGGCGTCCGGGCGGCGCTCGCGCACGATCAGGTGGGCGGCCAGATCCCGCACCGTCCATTCCCCGCACAGGGTGGGCGCGTCCGGGCCTGCTTCGGCCATCGTCTGCACCATTGCTCGACGTTCCCGCTGGGCCATGCTCATACCGAAACCCTAACCGGACAAACCGGCACACGCACCGCCGCGGTGGTCCGGGGCGGCCCGTTAAGCGAACCACCCGGCCCGCCATAAGACCGCCCGGCGATCATCGTTCGCATCCGCATCCGGCCCCCGCTACCGCGCGGCAATACCGAAACCGCCCTCGTGCACGCGGTTCCGGGTTGGCGTCATCCAATTCGGGTCGGTAGCTTGATCACTCGGTCCATCAGGGTCATGGACCGTAGCTTACGAAGGGCAACACCTTGAAGAAGATCGTCAGCGGCGCCGCCGTGCTGATCGTGACCGTCGTGTCTCTGCTCGTCGGCACGACCTCCGCGGCCACCGCGCAACGCGCACAGAACTACGGAGCCATCGCGCTGTCGCCGTCCACGGGCCGTATCGGCTACTCGGCGGACTACGGCAACACCAACGCCGCCCAGGACGGCGCGATGAGCGAGTGCCGCAACAACGACTGCCGTGTCGTCGCCTGGTTCTCCAACGGCTGTGGCGCGGTCGCGTACTCGAGCCGCGCGCGGCTGTACACCTACGGGGCCAACACCTCCCGCGCCGCCGCCCGCACGCAGGCGCTGAATCGCGGCCGCTCCGATTCCACGATCATTCACTGGAACTGCACCAGCGGTTACTCGCTCTAATTCGATTCCGTTCAGGGGAGAAAATCGTTGAAGCACACCATTTTCCGCGCCACCGCCGCCGTGGCCCTGGCCGCCTCCGCCTTCGGGCTGGTGGCCTGCAGCACCAGTGAGAGCACGACCGACAGCACCACCACCACCAGTGCGGCGCCCGCCGGCAACTTCGAGGGCAGCACGCAGGAGACCGAGGAGACCGGCGCCGCGCCGTCCACCCCCGAGGTCCCCAACCTGCCCAAGCCGACCGTGGCCGAACTGAACGACAAGATCACCAAGGCGTTCGACCCGTCCATCGACGCCAAGACCAAGGTCTCCTGGATCGAGGACGCCGGCCGGGATCCGGAACTGGTCGCCAAGCTGGTCGACGCCGCGAAGAAGAACGACGTCAAGGTCGAGATCACCAACGTGCCCGAGCCGGTCGACGGCAAGGTCGTCGCCGAGGCGAAGGTGACCATCGGCGGTGCGCCGGTCGACAACGCCACGGTGTCCTTCGTCGCCGAGGACAACGAGTGGAAGGTCGACCACAAGTTCGCGTGCAGCGTCGTGCAGGCCGCGAAGCTGAATTCCGCCGCCTGCCAGGACGAGTGAGAGTTCGCTGACCGCCGCGCCCGGGCCACCGGGACGCGGCAACCGCTCCGGGCGACGGCCCGCGCACGCTGATCGCTCCCAGCGACGGCGTCGGCGCGGGCCGTTCGCGTCACCCGGGTGGAACGGGCCGGCCGTGGCCGAATCCGGCGCGGCCTTCGTCCCGGTCGATCCCGACTACCCGGCTTCGGGCTACCCGGCTTCGGGCCACGCCGTGCGACGGCCCCCGGCATCGGTGCGAATCATGTTCAGACCGCTGGATCGATCGTTTCGGCGGCAGGCAGCCATGCCCGGGCAACATTCGTGAATGCGCATATTTCAATCTAGGTATCCCGGGGTCTCGCGACGTTCCGGTCGACATACGACAGTGCCCGGCAGCCGCGGCTGCCGGGCACTGTCAGGTTGTGGCACTTGCCCTTTCGGGCGCCGAACTACACGCCGATGACCGTAGGCACGATCATCGGGCGGCGGCGGTACTTCTCCGCGACCCAGCGGCCCACCACGCGGCGCACGCTCTGGGCGATGCGGTGGGTGTCGGTGACACCCTCGTTCGCCAGGCGGCGCAGTTCCGCCTCGACCAGCTCGTGGGTGTCGGCCAGGGCGTCGGGATCGTCCGAGAAGCCGCGGCCGCTGACGCCCGGCGAGCTGACCGCCTTGCCGGTGGTCGAATCGATGGCGACGGTGATCGAGATGAAACCGCCCTCCCCCAGGACCAGCCGGTCCGAGAGGGTGGATTCGCCGACGTCGCCGACCGAGAGGCCGTCGACGTAGACCTGGCCGACCGGGACCCGGCCGGTGATGGAGGCGATGCCGTCGACGAGATCGACCACGACGCCGTTCTCCGCCAGCACGACTCGTTCCTCGGGCACGCCGGTCGCCAACGCGAGCGCGGCGTTCGCGCGCAGATGCCGCCACTCGCCGTGCACCGGCATGGCGTTGGTCGGCCGCACCGCGTTGTACAGGTACAGCAGCTCACCCGCCGAAGCATGCCCGGAGACATGGACTTTCGCGTTCTGCTGGGTGACGACGGTCGCGCCGACGCGGGCCAGGCCGTTCACCACCGCGAAGACGGCGTTCTCGTTGCCCGGAATGAGCGAGGACGCCAGCACGACGAGGTCGTCGGCGCGGATGTTGATCTGGCGGTGGTCGCCGCGCGCCATGCGCGAGAGCGCGGACAGCGGTTCGCCCTGCGAGCCGGTCGAGATCAGCACCAGCTTGTGCACCGGCAGGTTCGCGGCCTGATCGATGTCGACGACGAGGCCGTCCGGAATATCGAGGTAGCCCAGGTCCACCGCGATCTGCATGTTGCGGACCATGGACCGGCCCACGAAGCAGATGCGGCGGTCGTAGCGCTTGGCCACGTCCACGACCTGCTGGATGCGATGCACGTGGGAAGCGAAGGACGCCACGATGACCCGGCCCTTGGCCTTGCCGATCACGTTGTCCAGCACCGGGCCGATCTCGCGCTCGGGGGTGACGAAGCCGGGGACCTCGGCGTTGGTGGAGTCGACCAGGAACAGGTCGACGCCCTCGTCGCCGAGGCGCGAGAAGCCGGCGAGGTCGGTGAGCCTGCCGTCCAGCGGCAGCTGATCCAGCTTGATATCGCCGGTGTGCAGCACCATGCCCGCGGGGGTGCGCACCGCGATGGCGAGCGCGTCCGGGATGGAGTGGTTGACCGCGAAGTACTCGCAGTCGAACGGGCCGTGCTGGGTGCGCTGGCCCTCGATGACCTCGATGAGCTTGGGCTGCAACCGATGTTCGCGGCACTTGGCGGCCACCAGGGCGAGGGTGAACTTCGCGCCGATCACCGGGATGTCGCGCCGCAGGCGCAGCAGGAACGGCACCGCGCCGATGTGATCCTCGTGCCCGTGGGTCAGGATCACCGCCTCGACGTCCTCGATACGGTTCTCGATGGGACCGAAGTCCGGCAGGATCAGGTCGACGCCGGGCTGCTGATCCTCGGGGAACAGCACGCCGCAGTCGATGATGAGCAGCTTGCCGCCGAACTCGAAAACGGTCATGTTGCGGCCGATTTCGCCGATGCCGCCGAGCGCGAAGACGCGCAGGCCGCCCTTGGGGGCCTGCGGCGGGGCGGGCATCGAACGCCGCTGCTGCTGCGAGGGCTGCTGATCGTTGCGCTCGCCGCGGCCGGACTGGCGCGAACGGCCGCCGCCACCGGGCTTGCGCGAACGCTCGGACGGGCGCGACTTGGGCGCCGAATCGTCCTGGCGCGCCTTGGCGGGGGCGGACTCGGGCTGCTGGGCGGCCCGGTCCTGCGCGGCTCTGGCTCGTTCGGCGGAACCGGTGCGGCCGCGGCCGTTCCGGGTCTCGGCCGCCGGGGCCTGCGCGGGGCTCTCGGCCTGCGGCGCAACGGCTTCCGCGCGCGGGGCGGGCTCGGCTACCGGTTGCTGCTTGGGCTCGGCCGGGGCGGGGGCGGGTGCGCCGGCGGCGCGGGATGCGGTGCGACGCGGGCGGCGTCCTTCGGGGCTGCTCATGCAAGCACCCCGGCGCTGCGCAGCTCGACGGCCAGGCCGTCGAGCTGCTCGGTAGTAGGCATGATCTGTGGCAAACGGGGCTCCCCGGTCTCGATACCAAGCAGGCGCAGCGCCCCCTTGGTCATGGACACGCCGCCCAGCCGCGCCATGGCGCGGTTCAGGGGCAGCATGCTGGCATTGATCTCACGGGCGCGCACGACATCGCCGGCGGTGTAGGCGTCGATGAGGGCCCGCAAACGGTCGGGCACCAAATGACCGATGACACTGATGAATCCGACGGCGCCCACCGACAACCACGGCAGGTTCAGCACGTCGTCACCGGAGTAATAGGACAGCCCGGTCTCGGCGATGAGTTCCGCGCCCGCGTTCAGATCGCCCTTGGCGTCCTTCACCGCGACGATGCGCGGATGCTCGGCCAGGCGGCGAATGGTGTCCGACGCGATCGGCACGACCGACCGGGGCGGAATGTCGTACAGGGTCACCGGCAGGTCGGTGGCGTCGGCGACGGCGGTGAAGTGCGCGAGCAACCCTTCCTGGCTGGGACGCGAGTAGTACGGGGTGACGACGAGCAAACCGTGCGCGCCGGCGCGCTGGGCGCTGCGCGCCAATTCGATGCTGTGCGCGGTGTCGTAGGTGCCGGCGCCCGCGATGACGGTGGCGCGGTCGCCGACCGCGTCGACGACGGCGCGCAGCAGATCGAACTTCTCGGTTTCGGTGGTGGTGGGCGATTCTCCGGTGGTCCCGGAAATCGCGAGCAAATCGACGCCGCCGTCCACGAGTCGAGCGGCCAGAGCGACACCGGCGTCGACATCGAGCTTGCCTTCGGCGGTAAAGGGGGTCACCATCGCGACACCGACCGTGCCGGACGCGTGCAGCTCAATCCGCGTCGATTCACCGTTCGTCATAGTCCAGAAGGCTACCCGGTCATCGAAACGGCTCTTGCATCGTTATACCTGAACCGTTGCGGCGGTGTCGGCAATTCGTAGCCGAAGGTTCGTGATGACAGCAAAACTCTCCTTGAATGATGTCAGGTATGACATCACACTGGTGTCATGGACCTCGAGAAATACACCGCGCAGCTCCGCGAGAATCTCATCTCCGCCGCCGCGCTCGGCGACGAGAAAACACAGGCCACCGCCGCCGCGCTGGCCGCCGCGACCGAGAACGCCGCCCGGCTGGTACTGCTGGCCGCGCTCTCGGACCTGGCCGCCGAGGTGAGCGAGGCGGTCGGCGACCGCACCGTCCACGTGTCCGTCGTCGGCACCGACGCCCACGTGGATGTGCGCAAAACCACTGGCCCGGAGGACGAACAGCCCCCGACCTTCGAGGAGATGACCGGCGACATCAGCCGGGTCACCCTGCGCCTGGTCGAACAGATCAAGTCCAAGGCCGAGGAGGCCGCCGCGCACAACGGCCAGTCGCTCAACTCGTGGCTGTCCTCGGCGGTGCAGGGCGCGCTGCGCGATCAGATGAAGAAGGGCGGGCGCTGGGACGTCTGAGCGACGTCAGTCCATCACGGTGACCTGACCGTCGGTGTCGATCTCGGTGCGGCGGTCGTGATCCGGGGCGTGCGCCAGGACCGTCGCCAGCACGCGGCGACCCAGGGGCAGCACCCGGACGGTTACCGACCCGCTATTGGCCGCGTCCAATTCCTTTGTGGCCGCGTCGATCACCCGTTTGCGCACCCATTCCGGCACGCCCGCGAAGCCGCCGTCGTCCAGCAGCACGACCGTCACGCCGCGGAAGCGGGCGCCGCGGGCCGCGCCGCTGAGCTCGTCGGTGACCAGCTGCGGCGCGCGCAGCCCGTCCCGGAGCTCGGCCTCGAGCAGGCGGCACTCCTCGCGTTCGGCGGCGGTGAGTTCCGCGCCCTCGGCGATGCGCTCGAGTATCGGGCGCGCCACCCGGTCCAGGCGGGCGAGCTGGCGGGAGCGCTCGCCCTCGGCCGCGTCCATGGCGGCCTCGGCCGAGGCCCGCAGCATCGCGTCCTCCCGCAGGATGAGCAGGGATTTCTGCATGGGCCGCATGACCGCGACGAACACCGAGATGGCCGCGACGGTGCCGATGGGCACCACCGTGCCGAGCACCGTGTTCGGGTGCAGGTGCGAGCCGATCCCGGCCACCACGAGTACCGCCGCGGTGGCCGCGACCCCGGCCCAGGCCGTGCGTATGCGCCCGCGCAGCACCAGCCCGGTGAAGACGTAGGACGCCACGAACGCCGTCCACACCGAGGGCTGGGCGCGATCCCCGGCGGGCGTCAGGATCGTGAGCGCGGTGGCCACGGGTCCGGCCACCGCGGCGAACACGGCGATCGGGAGGGGCAGCGGGTCGATGGGGGTCACCACCACCAGCGCGCCCGCGCTCATGATGAGCGCCATGCTCACGATCACCGCCCAGAGCGGGGCCTGACCGAAATTGCGCGCCATGTACAGCGCGATGGTGACCTCGAGGATGAGCAGGAAGGTCCAGGCGGCGCTGCCGCGCAGCCCGAGCAGTTCGCGCAGGCTGTATCTGGTGTCCAGGTCGAGGGCGTGATCAGCGGGAGCCATCGCCACCCCAGACCAGCGTCACGACGGTGCCCTCGCCGGGCTGCGACTCCACGAAACCGGAACCGCCGGCGAGCTGGCGCATGCGCCCGAGAATGCTCATCGACACCCCCAGCCGGTCGGCCGAGACCGCCGCGAGGTCGAAACCCGCTCCGTCGTCGGCGAATACGATGCGGATGCTGCCCGCGCTGACCGTGGCGGTCACCGTGCGCCGCACCTCGCGGCCGGGGACCGCGCCATGCCGCAGGCTGTTGCGGACCGCTTCGGTCAGGGCCGCGGCGATGGTGCTCGCGGCGTGCACCGGCATGCGCAGATCGTCGTAGCCGGGCCAGGTGCGGGTGGCGAAGCGGACACTCGGGTTCACCTCGTTCACCGCCGCGCGCACGAACAGCAGCGCCGAGCGAGCGTCGAGCAGATCGGGATCGCGTTCGCGGCCCCGGCATTCGTCGAGTTGTTCGATTGTGCGCTCGGATTGGCGTTGCAGCACATCGGATTGCGTGCCCGCGCGCGAGGCCTCGAGCAGGGTGGACAGCACGGCGTCGTGAATGAGCGCGGCGAAGCGAGCGCGTTCGCGATCCCGGCCCTGCGCGGCGGCCGAGGCGGCCGCGCGCCGGGCGGCGATCGCCGACTCGCGGTCCACGCGCGCGGCCGCGCCGGTCGCGGCGGTACCGCACCAGACGAACAGCGAGGCCAGGCCGGCCACCCGCAGGAAGTTCTCGACCGCGGCGAACGGGGTGATGTCGGCGATCGTGTAGATGGTGGCCAGGGCCGCCGAGGACGCCGCGACCAGCAGGTAGGTCACCGACCAGCGCGGCCGCCAGGCCAGCACGCCCGCGGTCACCGCGAGCGCGGTCACCCGGTAGGGCCACACGAGAATGCCGTGCACGCTGGACATTTCCCACGCGAAGGGAATGGTCACCAGTGCGCCGAGGTAACTCAGTGCGGCGCACCCGGCGACGAAGCGAATCGCGCGCGAGCTGCCCACCGCGGACACCACGGCCAGCGCCGGATACCAGCCGAAGGCCAGCACCACCGCCGACACCGTCCACCAGATCGGAACCAGGCGACCCTGTTCGGCGATCTCGGGCAGTTCGACCAGGCCCACGATCACGCCGGCGATGCCGCAGGAGATGCCGAGCCTGCGCAGGATGCGGTCGTACGCGGCGGTGGCCGGATCCTCCTGCGGGGTCGCCGTCAGCTCGCCGCGTACCCGCCGCACGAGCGCGGTGAGGCCGGCGGCGGGGTACTGCGCGGGCGGCGCGGATTCCAGCGTGCCCGTTGCGGTCATGCGCGCCGCTCGGGGACGGGCAGCCAGCCGTCTTCCACCGCGCGTTTGTACAGGTCGGTCTTGGTCGGGGCGGGGCGGCCGGCGTCGGCGTACTTCTGGCGGATGCGGCCGAGGTAGTCGTTGACGGTCTGTTCGGACAGGCCGGTCATCCGGGCCACCCGCGAGGCCTTCTCGCCGGAGGCGTACAGCTGCAGGACCTGCTGCTGGCGCGGGCTCAGGCCGACGTTGGACAGCTGCGGGTCGCCGTCGATGGCGGCGGCCCAGTCGGTGGTCACCACCTGTTCGCCCTGGGCGGCCAGGCGCACGGCCGCGACCACGGTCGGCACGTCCTCGGATTTGCGCACCACGCCGAGCACACCCGCGCGGGCGGCCTCGCGCACCATGAAGGGGTTGTCGGCGCCGGTGAAGATGAGGACCTCGGTCCCCCATTCGCGCAGCGCGCGCACGTTCGCCTCGGGCGAGGAGCCGTCGGCCAGCCGCAGATCCAGCACCACCAGATCCAATCGCGGTCGCGCCGCGAGCAATTCCGCGACCGTGCCCGCGGTGATCACCAATTCCAGATCGGGCTGCGGGGCCAGCATGGCCGCCAGGCCGATCGCCACCGACTCATGATCTTCGACCAGCCCGATGCGGCGTACTCCCGAATCCTTCGCCTCCATGGCGGCCGTCACCTCTTCCCACACACCCGAACAACGTCGTACCGAGTATGACCGTACGGGTGCGCGGTGCGTCAGCCACCAGAAATCGGGGGAACGGCGCGCACGCCCGCGGGGCCCGGCCGCCCGGCCCGTTCTCCCACGCTGACCGGGGCGTGTTCGGCTTGTAGGGTTTCCGGCGGAGTCGTACGGACTCTCGGACGAGGTTGATGAAGGGACGGGCGAGGATGTCGGACGCATCGAACGAGGTGCTGCTGGACGACTTCGAGGACACCGGCAAGTGGGAACTCGCGGGGGCCGGGGCGGCGCAGACGCACGTGACCACGTTCGCCGAGGGCGCGCCGGTGAAGGAACCCGGCGTGTACGCCTCGGGCGAGCGGGGCGAGGACCATCGGGCGCTGGCGCTGCTGATCTCCAAGGCCGTGGACGGGCTCGAGGTGGATCTGGTGGCCAAGGCCGGGCAGTCCTTCACCATCGCCGGGACGCTGTCCGAACTGAACCTGTACGTGCGGTCGCCGCACGCCGCGATCTGGGTGTACGCCCGGCTCGGCGGGGCGGGTCAGGAGCCGCGCGAGGAACTGCTGGGCCGCACCAATACGAGCCCGGAGTGGCAGCGGGCGGGGATCAAGCTGCATCCGCCGATCAAGGACGCGGAATTGCTCGGCCTGCGGATCCGGCTCGTGGAGGTCGTGAAAACGGCGGGTGAGGTCATGATCCTGCTCGACGATCTGACCGTACGCTCGGAGTCATGAGCGAGAGTCATGAGTTGGTGAAAGCACCTTCGGGTGCGCACGGCACCGCGAAGGCGATGTCGGCGATCCTGTTCGGGATGGGGGCGCTGCACTTCGTGGCCCCCAAACCGTTCGACGCGTTGATCCCCCCGGAGTTGCCGGGCAAGCCGCGCACCTACACGCACGGCTCGGGAGTCGCGGAATTGGCGGTGGCCACCGCGCTCGCCGTGCCGCGCACGCGGCGGCTCGGCGGCGCGCTGGCCGTGCTGCTGTTCCTGGGGGTCTTCCCCGGCAATCTCTATATGGCACGCGAATGGCTGCGCAGCGACAAGCCGGCCGTGCTCAAGGCCGGTGCGCTGCTGCGCCTGCCGCTGCAGATTCCGATGATCCTGGCCGCGCGCAAGGTGTATCGGGGCGCCTGAGCGCCCGTCAGCGCCGGGTGATCGCCTCGAAGACCCCGGGGTCGACCAGGGTCGAGGTGTCACCCAGTTCGCGGCCCTCGGCCACATCGCGCAGCAACCGGCGCATGATCTTGCCCGAGCGAGTCTTGGGCAGCTCCGGGACCACGTGGATCTCCCGGGGCCGGGCGATCGGTGAGATCTCTTTCGAGACTTCGGCTTTGAGCTCGGCGACCAGGTCGTCGCCGGTGTTCTTCGCTTCGGCGGTGAGGATGACGAAGGCGACGATGCCCTGCCCCGTGGTGTCGTCCGAAGCGCCGACCACCGCCGCTTCGGCCACACCCGAATGGCCCACCAGAGCCGATTCGACCTCCGCCGTCGAGATGCGATGGCCCGAGACGTTCATGACGTCGTCCACGCGCCCCAGGACCCACAGATCGCCGTCGGTGTCGAGTTTCGCGCCGTCACCGGCGAAGTACCAGCCCTGCTCGGCGTAACGCTGCCAATAGGTTTCGCGGTACCGATCGTTGTCACCCCAGATCCCGCGCAGCATCGACGGCCACGGCTGATCCAGCACCAGGTAACCGTTGGCCTCGGTCTCCCCCAGCTGCACCACGTTGCCTTCCTCGTCCACGACGGTGGCCGAGATACCGGGCAGCGGGGTCATGGCCGCGCCCGGTTTCGTGGCGGTGACGCCGGGCAGCGGGGAGATCATGATGGCGCCGGTCTCGGTCTGCCACCAGGTGTCCACGACCGGGGTCTTGTTGGCGCCCACCACATCCCGGTACCAGCGCCA
>NZ_JBSFNO010000072.1:0-12069 GCF_053981095.1 Nocardia sp. NPDC003693 | reverse complement strand
GCGCTGCTGGCGGGCACGCGCATGCTGTATCCGGATCCGACGCTGTTCAACAGCAATCCGGTGCTGGCGCTCACGCCCGAGGCGCAGCAGTTGATCACCGCGCTGCAGGATCCGGAGATCCAGCGGATCGCGTGGCAGCGGTACGGGTTCCGCTCGGCCACCCAGCTCGGCGCGCCCAATGCCGCCGATTTCGCCCGCATTCCGCTGGCGGCGCAGCCGCGCGGGACGGCGCCACCCAAGGCCGATGTGACGCTGTTGCTGCTCGCGTGCGTGCGCGACAACAAGTGTGTCTGAGGCGGGGGGTGCGTCTCGCAGCGAGACAATTGTTGCGATTTGTCTCGACTCGGAAATGACGGTCGAACTGCGCTGATCCAGAGATGGTCCGCCGGGCTCACCGGGCCGCGTGGGTCTCGGAATCTCACGTGGAGACGCCGGTTGACACCCCGTCCACGCCGGGAAACCGTATGCCCACGACAGGTTCCCCGACCCGGAGTGGCAGGCCATGACGCTGATCTCATCGGACGCGATCGACATCTTCGATCCCGTCCACATCGAAGACCCGAACCCGCTGTACCGGCGGCTGCGCGAGCAGTCCCCGGTGTATCACCTGCCCGGCACCGATTTCTACCTGGTGACCTCGTGGGATCTGGTCACCGAGGCGGTGGGCCGGCCCGAGGTCTTCTCCTCGAACCTGACCGGGGTCCTGCTGCGGCAGCCGGACGGCCCGCCGGTCACCTTCGACATGGACGGCGGCGGGCAGGCCGTGCACGTGCTGGCCACCGCCGACGATCCGGCGCACCTGGCCCAGCGCAAGCTCGTACAGCCGCTGCTGGCCAAGCGGATTCGCGGGCTCGCGCCCACGGTGCACGCCCTGGTCGACACGCTGTGGGAGCGGGAGCTGCGGGGCGGGCGCATCGACTGGGCCACCGGCATGGCGGATCAGCTGCCGCTGGCGCTGGTGGCCGAGATCATCGGGCTGCCCGATTCCGATGTGCCGCGGCTGCTTCGGTGGGCCTACGACAGCACCGAGATGCTGGGCGGGGTGGTGGACGCCGACGGTTTCGGCCGCTCGGTGGGCGCGGCCGCCGAGCTGACCGGCTATCTGTATACGAAATTCAAAGCCGCCGAAGCCGATCCGGGCGACGATCTGCTCGGCGTGCTGGCACGCGCGTGCACAGCCGGTGAAGTCACCGACACCGTCGCGGTTCTGATGCTGACTCAGCTGGTGGGCGCGGGCGGCGAATCCACCGCCGGCCTGGTCGCCAATGCCGCCCGCATGCTCGCCGCCGATCCCGCGCTCCAGCAGGAACTTCGGCGCGAACCGGCCCTGCTGCCCGCCTTCCTGGACGAGGCGCTGCGCCTGGAATCCCCCTTCCGCAGCCATCATCGCCACGTCACCACCGACACGGAACTGGGCGGGGTACGTCTCCCCGCGGGCAGTCACATCCTGCTGCTGTGGGGCGCGGCCAACCGCGACCCCGCCCGCTTCGAGAACCCCGACGCCGTCGACCTCGACCGCCGCAGCGGCGCCAACAATCTCGCGTTCGGCCGCGGCGTCCACTTCTGCGTGGGCTCCGCCCTCGCCAAACTGGAGGCGACCGCCGCCCTGACGGCCCTGCTGACCCGCTCCACCCGCTTCACCCTCGCCGAAGACGCCCCACCCCAATGGTTCCCGAGCATCTTCGCCCGCCGCCACCTCTCCCTACCCCTCGAAATCTCCTGAAAGGCTCCCCGCATGACCGACCCCACCCCCGAGGCCCTCGTCACCGCCTTCTGCGCCGAGTGGCTGACCGGCACCCCCGAGTCGATAGCCGCCTACTTCACCGAAGACGCCGTCTACCACAACATCCCGATGGCTCCCCTGCGCGGCAAGCCCGCGATCCTCGACTTCCTGAAGGGCTTCATAGGCGCCTTCGGCGGCATAGAGTTCACGATCCACCACCAGTCCGCGACCGGCACCACGGTCCTGAACGAACGCACCGACCGCTTCGCCCTGGGCGACAAGCCGATAGAGCTCCCCGTAATGGGCGTCTTCGAGGTGTCCGGCAACAAGATCACCGCCTGGCGCGACTATTTCGACATGGCCCAGTTCACCCAACTGACCCAGCCCTGACGCGCTCCCGGGCGTCCGCATCCGCCGGGGTCAGCGAGACGCCCGCCCTCACCGCCGCCATACGGCGGTTCCGGATGCTCACCCGGCGCACACAGGGCCGAGGCCCCGGGTTCTCGAAGAACCCGGGGCCTCTGCCGGCGCGATGGGACCGCGGGCCCCGAACTCGTCGCCTACTTGTTGTGGGCGCGGAGCTGGTAGAGGCCCTCGGTCTCGGCCACCACCACGCCGTTGGCGTCGATCACCTTGGCGGTCAGGGTGAAGTCGGCCTTGCCCTTCAGGTCGGCCTCCTCGGCGATGCGGGCGATCTCCGCCTCCGAGAGGGTGGCCTCGGCGACCACGTCGGTCGCGGCGGGCTTGCGGAAGAAGATGTGCAGGTCTTTCACCAAGGGGTAGTACTTCGCGGTGTCGAAGCTGGCCAGGGCCAGGGCGCCGCCGAGGACCTCGGCGACGGTGAACAGGACACCGGCGTACATCACGCCGAAGTGGTTGCCGTTGCCCTCGGCGGGCACCTTGGTCGCGGCGTAGCCCGGACGCACCTCGGTGGCCGTGACCCCCATCTTGTGCGCGATGGGGATGGTGAACTCGAGCGCGCTGTTCACTACCTCGTGCAGCGGCGGGGTGGCGTCGTTCGCCATGCGGACCTCCGTGTCTGAACTTACTGGCAACATGCCAACAGCACAGATCATCGTGGGTGGGACTCCCCTCGCGCAAGTCCGGCCGGTCGGGTCCGGGTGGCGACGGTGAACCCGGCCACATCCCAGCAAATATTCGCGACCGCGCTCCTAGGATTGCGCGAGGCCCTGTCGCGCGCCCACACCCGGATCGCGGACCACATCGAGGCGGGCGAGCACACCGGTTCCGCCGCCGCCCCTGCCGCACACCCGACGCACCCGCCCGGCGTCGAACCGAGAGGACCCCATGCCGTCGCCGTCCGCCGCCCCGGCGCTGACCACCGCCGCGCCCGCGACCGGCGCCCGCACCGACCGGGCCTGGATCGGCGTGGCGGCGGCCATCTTCGCCATCGCCTGGGGCGGAAACGAATTCACGCCGCTGCTGGTCATGTACAAACGCGACGGGCTGCCGCTGGCCACGGTGGACCTGCTGCTGTTCGAATACGTGCTCGGCATCATTCCGGCGCTGCTCATCGGCGGCCCGCTCTCCGACCGATACGGCCGCCGGCCGCTGATGCGCCCCGCGCCCCTGGTCGCCGCCGCCGGATCACTGCTGCTCGCGTTCGGATCCGACTCGGTGCCAATGCTTTCCGCCGGGCGCGTACTGTCCGGCGTCGCGCTTGGACTGGCCATGGCGGTGGGCAGCAGCTGGCTCAAGGAACTCTCCCAGCCGCCCTATGCCGCGCACACCGCCGCCGGCACCGGCGCGCGCCGCTCGGCCATGAGCCTGACCGGCGGATTCGGCGTGGGCGCGGGCGTGGCCGGCGTGCTCGCGCAATGGGGTCCGCTCCCGAGCACGCTCCCCTACCTGCTCAATGTCGCACTCTGCGCGGGCGCGGCCGCCTGGGTGCTGCGCGCACCGGAAACCACCGTGCCGCAACCGAACCCGGCCCGGCTGCGCGACGATCTGAAGGTCCCCGCCGCCGCGAACCGCCGCTTCCGCCTGGTCGCCCTGCCGCTGTCGGTGTGGCTGTTCACCTCCGCCGCAACGGCTTACGCCATCATGCCCACCCTCATGATGCCCAAGGTGCACGGCGCGCCCATCGCCTTCTCGGCGCTCATCACCGTCATCACCCTCGGCTGCGGCTTCGCCATCCAGTCGGTGGCCCGCCGCCTGGACCGGCCCGGCACCCTGCGCCTGCCGGTGCTCGGGCTGAGCCTGACCATCGCCGGCATGCTGCTGGCCACCGTCGCCTCCGGCGCGCTGACCCTGTGGCTCACCGTCGCCACCGCCGTCGTCCTCGGCATGGGCTTCGGCATCGGCCTGGTCGCCGGTCTCCTGGAGATCGAGCGCATGGCCCGTCCCGACGACCTGGCGGGCCTGACCGCGGTCTACTACGCCGTCAGCTACCTCGGCTTCGGCGTTCCCGCGGTCATGGCGGTGCTGCACCAGCACGCCGGGTTCGGCTACCCCGCGATGTTCCTGGCGCTGGCGGCCGCCGCCGCGGGCTGCCTGACCCTGGTCGCCCGCTGCAGAAACGACTGAACCCCAGCTCAGGCGGATCACCCCTTCCGAATTCCGCGATCCGAGCCTTACAGTCGGTGCAGATGAAGTGACCGCGTGTTCATCGGCGCGGGAGTGGAGTGAGCACCGTGGACCTGTGGGAACAGATCAATCAGCCCGTCACCTACGCGATCCCGTTCTTCGTGCTCGCCCTCGTGGTGGAGGCGCTCTCGCTGCGCGAGCACGGCGACGACCGCACCGGCTACGACCGCACCGACGCGCGCAACAGCCTGCTCATGGGCGCGATCTCGGTCTTCGTCAGCGGCGCGGCCAAGTTCGTGGCGCTCATCGGCTACGCGGTGCTCTACGTGCACGCGCCCTGGCAACTGGACCCGCGCAATCCGCTGAGCTGGGTCGCGGTCATGCTCGGCGTGGATCTGCTCTGGTACGTGTACCACCGCACCTCGCACCGCGTCCGGCTGATCTGGGCCGCGCACCAGGTGCACCACAACAGCCGCTACTTCAACTACGCGACCGCGCTGCGGCAGAAGTGGAACCCCTGGTTCGAGCTGCTGGTGTGGATTCCGCTGCCGCTGCTGGGCGTCGCGCCGTGGATGGTGTTCACCGCCTGGTCGTTCAATCTCATCTACCAGTTCTGGGTGCACACCGAGACCATCGGCAAGCTGCCGCGCTGGTTCGAGTTCGTCTTCAACACGCCCTCGCATCACCGCGTGCACCACGCCAGTGACGCCGAGTACCTGGACCGCAACTACGGCGGCATCCTGATCCTCTGGGACCGGATGTTCGGTACCTTCCGCGCCGAGACGTTCCGGCCCACCTACGGGTTGACGAAGAACATCGACAGCGACAATCTGCTGACGCTGCAGTACTACGAGTTCGGCGCGCTGTGGCGGGATCTGCGCTCCGCCACCCGCATGCGGGACCGGCTCGGCTACACGTTCGGCCCGCCCGGCTGGAAGCCCGGCGACAGGTGGGTGTCGAAGAAGGCGAAGATCCGGCGCCAGGCGTCGGATGTGGCGGCGTCGTCGTAGCCGAGCCCGGCCACCCGCAGCAGCCCCTGCGCAGGCAGGTCGTTCGCGAACGAGTGACCGACGCCCGCATAGGTTTTCACGTCGTGGTCGATGCCGTACTCGGTGAGAACCCGCTCGAGCTTGTCGCCCCGGCCACGATTGGCCGGGTCGTTCGCGCCGTAGCTGGCCACGATCGGGCAGGCCCCGCGCAGCATCTCCTCGTAGTTGCCGCGACCCGAGGGATAGAACGGCGCGGCCGCGTCGAAACCCTGCGGGGCGAGCAGCAGCGCGAACGCCCCGCCCAGGCAGAAGCCCACGATCGCGACCTTGCCGGTGCAGCGCTCGTCGGCGGTCAGCAGGGCGCGGGCGGCCTGGATGTCGCGGATGGCCCGGCCTTCCTTGCCGGTGAGCATGTCCCGGAACACGCTGGGCACACACCGGGCCCGGCCCCGGGAGAACAGATCCGGCGCGACGGCCAGATAGCCGTTGTCCGCGAGCAGCCGGGTCTTGCGGCGGATGTCGCCGCTGAGTCCGGCGATGTCGTGCAGCACCACCGCCCCCGGCCAGGGGCCGTCGCCCGAAGGCGTCTCGAACACCGCCGACACGGGTCCGTCCGGTGCGGGCATCTGAATGGAGCTCATCGCCGAGTCCCTCCCCACTGGTCGAAACGATCACCTGCGGCGCATCCTATCCCGTCTGGGACAACCAGTTCGGGCATCGGACGGATCGAATTAGACGCGCACGGCGCGCAATGGTTGCCCGGCACGTGCCGGGCGAGAACAGTGGTCGGTGGCCCGCGCCCTCGTGCGGGCGCAACCGATCGGCAGACGGAGGAGAACTCGTGCGCTTCGGCCTATTCATCCCGCAGGGTTGGCGGCTCGATCTGGTCGGCATCGAGCCGGCGGCGCAGTGGGATGTGATGCGCGGGCTCGCGCAGCGCGCCGACGCCAATCCGGATTGGGAATCGCTGTGGGTGTACGACCACTTCCACACGGTCCCGGTACCGACCGAGGAGGCCACCCACGAGGCGTGGACCCTCATGTCGGCGTTCGCCGCCACCACCGAGCGGATCCGGCTCGGCCAGATGTGCACCGCCATCAGCTACCGCAATCCCGCCTACCTGGCGAAGGTCGCGGCGACCGTGGACCTCATCTCCGGCGGACGCGTGGAGATGGGCATCGGCGGCGGCTGGTACGAGCACGAATGGCGGGCCTACGGCTACGGATTCCCTTCCGCTGGTGAGCGTCTCGGCAGGCTCGACGAAGGCGTGCAGATCTTCAAGCAAGCCTGGACGACGGGCAGCGCGACACTGGACGGCAAGCATTACCAGGTGGACGGTGCGATCGTGCGCCCACTGCCGTTGCAGGAGGGCGGGATTCCGCTGTGGATCGCCGGTGGCGGTGAGAAGGTGACGCTGAAGATCGCGGCCAAGTATGCCCAATACACGAACTTCGCGGGCAACCTGGACGAGTTCGCGCACAAGTCCGAGCTGCTGCGCAACCATTGCGCGGATGTGGGCACGGATTTCGACGCCATCACCCGCAGCTCGAATTTCAACGCCGCCATCGGGCGCACCGAGGCGGAAGTGGAAGAGCGGCTGGCCGCACTCGAAGCGCGCCTGACGCCGTTCACGGGCGCGGAGGCCGCGAAGTCTCAGATCGACAATATCTTCCGGGGATCGGCTGCGGTGGGTACGCCGGAGCAGGTGATCGAAAACCTCACGAAGGTCAAGGATCTGGGGCTTTCGTACACGATTCTGAACTTCCCGGAATCCGCTTATGACACCAGTGGAATCGAGCTGTTCGAGAAGGAAGTTATTCCGGCTCTGCGGTGATTCGGCGGGCGGTTCGCGGCTGGGCCGGCGGTTCGAGTTCTTCGAGGGATTCGGGCATCGGTCCAGTGTGAATATTGTTGTATCACAATTGAATTCGACTATTTGCGCTTGCTATCAAGGCATAGAATAGGGGTATGAATTCGGGACGGGAAACCACAATCGCGCAGGGTGTACAAGCACTCGCCGCCGCGGTGGATATCCTGCTCGAAGCGCCGATGTTCCCGTTGGCCGGTAACGGCGTCATTGAAGCGATGCAGGACATCGAGACGAGCTTGCGCAAGTTCGAGGCGGTCAAGCAACGGTTCGCACTCGAGTGCGCAGCACAGGGATTGCCCGCTCGGGCCGGTGTGAAGAGCTTGATCCTGTTCCTGCAACAGACACTGCGGCTCTCGTACGCCGATGCCGCTGCCCGGGTTCGGAACGCCGACCTTTTGTCGGAGGTGTCCGAGGGTCCGATGACTCGCCCGCCGGTGTTGCCGCATGTGGCCGAAGCCCAGCGGGCCGGGGAGATCTCCGCCGATCATGTGAAGGCCATCAACGATGCGCTCAAGCAGATCCCCGACGCCGCCGGTCCCGAAGTGAAAGATCGTTGCGAGCAGCACCTCACCGCGTATGCCCGCCAAGGTGACCCGAAGGGTGTAACCACGCTCGGTGTCCGGATCCTGGCCGACGTCGATCCCGATGGGCGGTTGATCGAGGACCGGGACCGGCAGCGAGTCCGGAGCATCAAAATCGGGCATCAGCGGATCGACGGCATGTACCCGATCTCGGGTTTCCTCACCCCGCAGTTGGGTGCGGTCATGATCCCGATGTTCGAGAAATTCGGGCGACCGGGCATGTGCAACCCGGATGATCCCGAAAGCCCCTGGACCACCGCCGAACTCGGTCTCGATACCGAACTCGACGACGGCGGCGACACCGGTGACGTCGATGTAGACGACCCGTCGTTGACCCCGGCCGAACGTGCTCGTGCCGTCGTTCGCGCGAAGCTGCGCGCGGCAGCCAAACGCGATCACCGCACCGCCGAGCAGCGCAACCATGACGCCTTGATGGTGTTCTTCCGCCCGGACATGGGTCCCACGAAGCTGGGATCGCATCGCGGGCTGCCGGTCTCGACGATCATCACCATGAGCATCGAGGATCTGGAGAAGCGTGCGGGCGTGGCGACCACCGCGACCGGCGGGACGATGTCGATCACCCAAGCCCTCCAGGTCGCCAAGAATTCGACCCCCTATCTGGTGGTGCTCGACCGCAACGGCCGCCCACTGCACCTGTCCCGAGGCCAGCGCCTCGCGAACCCGGCCCAGCGGTTGGCGCTCACCGCCACCGAACGGGGCTGCACCCGCCCCGGATGCGACGCGCCAGCGAGCCGCTCGGCCGTCCACCACATCCGAGAATGGGCCGATGGCGGCGAAACGGACATCGAGAACCTGACTTTCGCGTGCGATGCCTGCCACGCCCAGGTCAATACCGGCCCGAACGGCTGGGGAACGGTTGTGATGGGCGAGGATTCGGAGAATCCGGGCAAGACCGGGTGGATACCACCACCACACATCGATCCATCACGGAGACCGCGCGTGAACTTCCGCCACCATCCCCAGATACCGGGTATCCCCGCGCGATGGCGCTGTTAACCGCTCGGCCCCTGGTCCCGAGCCTCACTGCCGCTTTCGACTCTGCCTCTTCGGCTTTCGTGCGCCCTGCCACGGCCCGGCCCTCCCACGAGAACCGCCGGTGCGACCACATGGCAAAGGTGTTCACGCCCGTGGCCGACTCGTCATCAGCACAATGAGGTTATGGCCAGGGCGGTGATTGCCGCGCCCGGTCCAGGGTCGCGAACTCGGCCACGCATCCAAGGGCTTCGATCCCGCCGATCAGCCCGGAAGGGTTGGAACCGCCGCCGAGGCACCCAGCCCGCCCCGGCTGGTACTCCGTTATCCAGGCGTCCTTACCCAACCAGGCACCCAACCGCCACCGAGTCTCCCGACGTGCCCCCGCCGGTACTCCGTTCCTTGCTTCCCCGCAGCAGCACCCAACCCCGCCGTGCCGAACCCGCGCACCGTCAGCGCGGCGCCCCCGCCGGATCCAGGCAGCTGGCGAGGCCATCCACCAGCGAGCAGGTCGCTGGAGCCCGGGTGGGGACGTAGTCGGCGGGAACACCGGAGTTCGCCGTGATCTCGGTGTAGGCGGGGACCGCGTCGGTGGGGCGGCGGGTCAGGGTGGGATCGGTCAGGACATCTACCGTGTAGAGGCCGAAACGGGGGGTGTAGGAACCCCATTCGTAGTTGTCGGTCAGGCTCCAGTAGTTGTAGCCCATCACGTTCATGCCGTCGGACTTCGCGCGCTGCACCCAGTAGATCGTGTCGCGCAGGTTGTCGGCGCGGGTATAGCCGTCGGCGCGGGGCAGGCCGTTCTCGGTGGGCATGCCGTTCTCCACGATGTACAGCGGCTTGCCGGGGAATTTGCGCGAATAGTGCTGCAGCGCATAGTAGATGCCCTCGGGCTGCAGGGGATTCTTCCAGAGCTGCGTGAAATTGGTGAACATGCCGGCCGAACTCGGAGACAGGCCGTAGTAGTAGTCGATGCCGACGTAGTCGAGTTTGGCCGCGATCTTGTCGATGAAGGTCCCGTTCACCGCATCCTCGGCCGCAGGGATGTAGGCCACATTGCTGGTCACCAGCGCACCCGGTTGCACCGCGTGAATGTAGTCGTATATCGCGTTGTGCGACTGTGCGATTCGGTCCTGCATCGCGGGCACCGAGGTGGCGGGCAGGCCGCCGTGCCTGGTCTCGTTGAGCAGATACATGGCCGGCTCGTTGAAGCTGACCCACAGTGGATCGAAGCCCGCGTAGCGGTCGACCACCCGGCGCGCGTTGGCCAGCCAGTCATCCACCATTCCCGGGTTGTTCCACCCGCCGCGCTCGGCCTCCCAGCCGGGGTACACCCAATGATCCAGCGTGAGCATGGGTCGCATTCCGGCCGCCGTGATCGCCCCGATCACACTGTCGTAGAACCGAAGTCCGGCTTCGTCCCACACCCCCGGCTGCGGCTGCACCCGCGCCCATTCGATTCCGATGCGGTAAACCGAGACCCCCAACTGCTTCGCCAGCTGAATATCGGAGGCATAGCGGTGATAGAAGTCGATCGAATCCCGGTACGGATCCTCGGTCTTGCCCGCGGCGATATAGCGCGTCCAGTTGCTGTCCGGCGCACTGCCCTCGGATTGGAAGCCCGAGGCCGCCACACCCCAGAGGAAGTCATCGCTCATGGGCGCGAGCTGCCCGGGCGGCGGCGGTGCGGCGCCGGCCGGTACCGCGCCGAAGGCGAGCGCTGCGGCCAGAACGGCCGGGACGAGGGTGTGGAGCCGGAGTCGCATCGGATGTCTCTCCTTCGCTGTGAACGACCCGATCGCGGGGTCGCATGAAAACCGTACAACGCACGGTTTTGGTTGCACAAGCCTGGCAGGCGGGGTTCTACACTCTCCTGGTGGCAAAACGCGGGCCCTACGGCAAAGGCATCGAGCGCCGGGAACAGATCCTGGCCGCGGCCCTGCGCACCATTGCCGAACGAGGCTTTCTCGCCACCTCCGTGGCCGAATTGGCCGAGGCCGCGGGGCTGAGCCAGAGCGGACTCCTGCACTACTTCGGATCCAAGGAGGATCTGTTCGTCGCGGTCCTGCGCAAACGCGATGAAGCCGATCTCGAGACCCTGGACGCGCTCACGCCCGAGGACCTGATCCAGGTGATCCACCGCAACACCCGGGTGCCGGGACTCATCGAACTCTTCACCCACATGCAGGCCGCGGCCGCCGATCCCCGGCATCCGGCCCACGATTACATGCGGTTCCGATACGACCGCGGCACCGCGGCCTTCACCGCGACCCTGCGCCGGCAGCAGGAGGCGGGCCTGCTCCCGGCGCATCTGGATCCCGCGGCGGTGGCCGCCATCTTCTTCGCCCTCGCCGACGGCCTGCAGTCCCGCTGGCTCATCGATCGTGATTTCGACATGGCGGCGCATCTGGAATCGGCTTGGCGCAGCATGATTCGCGAGCCCTGAGTTCAGCCGATCCAGGCCGCGACGGCCAGGAAGATACAGATCAGCACGAAGAGAATGCCCATGAGCGGCGCGATGAATTTCACGTAGCGGTCGTAGCGCACCTTGGCCAGTGCGATGCCGCCGGTCACCACCGCCGTTGTCGGGGTCACCAGATTCGCCCAGCCCGATGCCGATTGCCAGGCCGTGACCACCAGTGAGCGCGGCACATTCGCGAAATCCGCCAGCGGCGCCATGATCGGCATGGCCAGTGTCGCGTGGCCCGAGGTGGATGGAATCAGAAAGGCCAGCGGCACATTCACCAGGAAGACCGCCACCGCGAAAACCGCCGAGGACGTGCCGGTGACCAAGCCCTCCAGCGCGTGCAGCACGGTGCTGGTGATCTCGGTGTTGTTCATGATGACCGTGACGCCGCGGGCCAGCACGATGACGATGCCCGCGCCGACGAAGTCGCCGAAGCCCTTGCCGACGGCTTCGGACATCTTGCCCTCGCCCAGTCCGCCGACCAGGCCGATCACCACCGCGCCCACCAGGAACAGCGCGGTCAGCTCCGGGAAGTACCAATCCAGTTCCCAGGGAAACGATGTCGCGCCGTCGCCCTTGATGACGGTGGCCCAGGGAATGATCGAGAAGATCATGAAGGCGAAGGTCAGACCCACCAGCCACAGCACCAGCACCTGCCGCCCGGTCATCGGATCCGGTTCGTGCTCTTCGGCTTTCATATCGCGATCGCCGGGCTGCCAGCCGGACCAGGATTTGCCGGGATCGTTCTTGACCCGGCGGGCGTACCAGAGCACATAGGCGATCGTCACGATCGTGAGCACCACCAGCATGGCCAGCCGCAGCACGATGCCGTCCCCGATGGGCACATCGGCCGCCGAGGACGCGGTGCCGGTGGCGAAGGGGTTCACCGTCGAACACAG
>NZ_JBSFNO010000071.1:0-16935 GCF_053981095.1 Nocardia sp. NPDC003693 | reverse complement strand
CGACCTGCTCGCCGTGACCGTCCAGCACGTGCCGGTCCACGCAGTTGTAGGCGACATTGAGCTTGCCGTCCACGAACCATTTGGCGAAGGGCGCGTCGTCCCAATCCAATACGCGGGTCCACGGCTCGGCCCAGTGCAGGCGGCTCGCCTGTTCGGCCCAGAAGGCCTCCCGGTCCGCCGCCGCCCGATCGAGGAGAGCCTGGTTCGCATTGGCGGAGGCGGCGAACTCGGCGCTGGGCGGATAGGCGGCCCGGTCGTCGTGGTCGCGTTCCATCATGCTGGTCATTGCTGGGATCTCCATTCGAAAAGGGCGGCGGGGCGGGGTGTTTCAGTGCGAGACGGCCTTCTCGGCGCCGACGCCGGTGAGGGCGCGCACCTCCATCTCGGCGGCCTTGTCCGGGTCCTCGGGGGTCCGGCTCAGCAGCGTGCCGGCGATGCCGAGCACGAAGGCCAGGGGAATCGACACGATGCCCGGGTTCGACAGCGGGAAGAAGTCGAAGTCGCGGCTCGGGATCATGGCGGTCTTGGAACCCGAGACCGCCGGGGAGAACACGATCAGCACGATGGTGGAAATCAGGCCGCCGTACATGCTCCAGAGCGCGCCGGAGGTGTTGAAGCGCTTCCAGAACAGCGAGTACAGGATGGTCGGCAGGTTCGCCGAGGCCGCCACCGCGAAGGCCAGCGCCACCAGGAAGGCGATGTTCTGGCCGTTGGCCAGGATGCCCAGGCCGATGGCGAGCAGGCCGATGACCACCGCGGTGATGCGTGAGACCCGGACCTGTTCGGACTCGCCGACCTTGCCGCGCTTGATGACTCCGGCGTAGATGTCATGCGCGAAGGAGGCCGACGCGGTGATGGTCAGGCCCGCGACCACCGCGAGGATGGTCGCGAAGGCGACCGCGGAGATGATGCCGAGCAGCACCACGCCGCCGAGTTCGAAGGCCAGCAGCGGGGCCGCGGAGTTCTGACCGCCGGCCGCGGCCAGGATCTTGTCCGGGCCGACGATGGCGGCCGCGCCGTAGCCCAGCACCAGGGTGAACACGTAGAACGCGCCGATCAGGCCGATGGCCCACACCACCGAGCGGCGGGCTTCCTTGGCGGTCGGGACGGTGTAGAAGCGCATGAGCACGTGCGGCAGACCGGCGGTGCCGAGCACCAGGGCCAGGCCCAGGGAGACGAAGTTCAGCTTGGACATCTCGCTGCCGCCGTACTGCGCGCCGGGGGCGAGCACGTCGCGGGCCGCGACCGCCTTGTTGGTCGACTCGGAGACGTGCTGCTGTGCGGAGCCGAGGATTTCGGACAGGTTGAAGCCGAACTTGGCCAGCACCATGAAGGTCATGACGGCCGCGCCGGTGATCAGCAGCACCGCCTTGATGATCTGCACCCAGGTGGTGCCCTTCATACCGCCGATGAGCACGTACAGGATCATGAGCACGCCGACGACCGCGATGACCACCGATTGCCCGGCGCGCGAATCGATATCGAGCAGCAGCGCCACCAGGCCGCCGGCGCCCGCCATCTGCGCGAGCAGGTAGAACAGCGAGACGGTGAGCGTGGACAGGGCGGCCGCGGTGCGGACCGGGCCCTGCCGGAGCCGGAAGCTCAAGACGTCGGCCATGGTGAATTTGCCGGTGTTCCTGAGCATTTCGGCGACCAGCAGTAGTGCGACGAGCCAGGCGACCAGGAAGCCGATGGAGTAGAGGAAGCCGTCGTAGCCGTAGACCGCGATGGCCCCGGCGATGCCGAGGAAGGACGCCGCCGAGAGGTAGTCACCGGCGATGGCGATGCCGTTCTGCGGGCCGGAGAAGCCGCCGCCGGCGGTGAAGAAGTCCGCGGCGGTGGAGTTGTTGCGGCTGGCTCGGATCACCACGACCATGGTGACCGCGACGAAGACAGCGAAAATGGAGATGTTGGCGATCGGGCTGCCGACCGTTTCTCCGCTGGCCAACAGGTTCATTCCGCGGTCCCTTCCAGCTCGGCGCGCAGGGCGGCGGCCCGGGGGTCGAGTTCGCGATCGGCGAAGCGCACGTAGAGCGCGGTGATCACGAAGGTGGAGACGAACTGGCCCAGCCCGAGCAGCAGTCCGACGTTGATGTTGCCGACCACCTCGGTGGCCATGAAGTCGTGGGCGTAGGCGCCGAGCAGCACATACACCACGTACCAGGCCAGGAACAGGCCGGTCATGGGGAACACGAAGCGGCGCAACCTGTTTCGTAACTCCTGGAACTGCGGACTGGCTTGGGCGGCGACGAAGTCCGCTGCGGTCGGGGTGCGCGGGGGCTCACCCTTCCCGAGTTCGATACTGCTCATCGGAGTTCCTAGCGTGTGATGTGGCTTACTCCCGGTGACGGTATCGAGGACGGGGTGCGCGAAACATGGTGTGGCCTGGCTCACTCGGTGAAGGTGCCGGGCTGTGCGGTGAACGGTCGGGTTGGCGCGACGAACGGTTCGCCGATGATCACCCGGTCGAGCCGGTGATCGGGTCTCAGGCCGAGCGCAGGCCGCGCTCGCGATCCGCGCCCATGCCGAGCGGTTCGGGGGCGTGCATGCGGATGAAGACGCGGCCGATCGCGCGGGCGGATTGGCGGCGGGTGAGCAGGCTGACCCCGATCATGGCGGCCGTGGCCAGCGGAACGCTCACCGCGGCCGGATAACTCAGCACGGCCGCGAGCCAGCCGCCGGCGAGATCTTCGGGGACGCCGCCCAGGACCGAGACCACGGTCGCGCCGCCCGCGAGCGCGCCGCCGACCAGCAGGCCCACGGCCGCGCCCGCGGCGGTGAGCCCGCGCCACCAGATGCCCAGCACCAGTAGCGGACACAGGGTGGAGGCGGCGACCGCGAAGGCCAGGCCGACCGAGCGCGAGAGGTCCAGCGCGGTGACGGCCTGCGAAAGTCCCAGGGGGACAAGGCCCGCCACCACCGCGGCCAGGCGGAAGTCGCGAATGCGGCCCCGCAGCACATCGGTGCCGAGCACGCCCGCGATGCTGACCAGCAGGCCGGAGGAAGTGGACAGGAACGCGGCGATGGCTCCGGCCGCGACCAGCGCGCCCAGCAGTTGACCGGGCAGGCCGGAGAGCACCGAGCCGGGCAGCAGCAGCACCGCGGCGTCGGAGGCACCGGTGATCAGCAGCTGCGGCACGTACAGGCGGGCGCAGACGCCGAGTATCACGGGGAAGAGGTAGAAGAACCCGACCAGGCCGATGACAGCGGAAGCCGTTGTGCGCGCGGCCCGTCCGTCGGGATTGGTGTAGAAGCGCACCAGGACGTGCGGCAGGCCCATGGTGCCCAGGAACGTCGCGATGATCAGGGAGTAGACCTGGTAGAGCGGGTGCGGGCCGCCGAGTCCGCTGCCGGGGGCGAGCCAGTCCGCGCCGGTGTCGGGTGCGCCGACGACCACCGGGACGCGGGCGCCCGCGTCCAGGATCAGGGTGCTGCCGGCGCCGAGTTCGTGTTCGCCCGGCAGCAGGCGCACGGTGCGCTCGGTCGGGGCGTCGTCCAGGGTGCCGCTGACCCACATGCTCTGCGGTTCGTCCAGGCGCACCACGACGTCGGTGGTGATGTCGACGCTGGTGCGCTGGGCCACGGTCGGCGGTGCGGGCGAACCGATGTCGCGATCCGCGCCGAGGAAATGCGCGAGCAGCACCAGCGCCGGAATCGCGATGGCGGTCAGTTTGAGCCAGTACTGGAACGCCTGCACGAAGGTGATCGAGCGCATGCCGCCGCCCGCCACCGTGCCGATGACGATGGCGCCCACCGCGACCGCGCCCACCCAGCCGGGTACGCCCAGCAGAATGCGCAATGTCAGTCCCGCGCCCTGGAATTGCGGGATCAGGTAGACCGCGCAGATGAGCACCACGACCAGCGCGGCGAGCTTGCGCACCGGGCGCGATCCGAGCCGGAACTCCACGAAGTCCGGCATGGTGTAGGCCCCGGAGCGGCGCAGCGGCGCGGCGACGAACAGCAGCAGGCCCAGGTATCCGGCGGTGAATCCGACCGGGTACCACAGGGCGTCGGCCCCGTATTTGGCGATCAGTCCGGCGACGCCGAGAAACGATGCGGCCGAGAGGTATTCGCCGGAGATGGCGGCGGCGTTCCAGCGCGGCCCCACCGAGCGCGAGGCGACCAGGAAGTCCGAGGTGGTGCGGGCCAGGCGCACGCCGTAGACGCCGACGGCGATGCTGGCGATCGCGGCGAGCAGCAGCGCCGCGACGGTCAGCCCCGATACCGGCTGCGAGTTCACCTCAGTCCCCGGTCAATTCGCCGAAGTCCTGCTCGTTGCGGTCGGAGAGCCGCACGAACACCCGGCCCGCCGCGTACAGCAGCGGATACACCGCGACCCCCAGCAGCAGCCACGGCACCCGCACCCCGAACACCGTCGCCGCCCCGAGCGGCCCCAGCGTGAACAGCAGCGGCAGTGCCCCCAGCACCCCCACGACCACCAGCGCGACCCGCACCGCCAACCCGAACTGCGCCCGGATCAGCCCGCCGATCATGGCCGCCCCGATCTCGGTCTGCTCGGCGACCTCGACCCGGGTCCGCACGAGCCGCGCGCCTCGGCGCTGCGCCAGCACGACCCGCTCGCGCGGGCGCTGCTCCCCGGTCATCGCCGGGCTCCGGGCGAGGCGTGGATGGCTGTAGTCCGTGTGCGCCTGGCCGTCATCGGCCCGGCCGCGGATGCAGGAGGCGCTGTTTGAGGTCGCGGACCTGGCGGCGGCTGACGGGGAGTTCGACCGCGCGGGCGGTGCCTTCGGCCTGGAGGCAGACGACGGTGCCGGTGCCTACCGTCCGCAGGCCCGTCACCAGGCGCAGGGCTATCAGGTAGGAGCGGTGGATGCGGACGAAACCCGCCTCCTGCCAGCGGGATTCGAGTTCGGAGAGGGGAATCCGGACCAGGTGGGAGCCGGTCGTGGTGTGCAGGCGGGAGTAGTCGCCGTCGGCCTCCACCCAGCTGACGCTGGCGCGCGGGACCAAGGTCGTCGCGCCGCCGAGTTCGACGGGGATGACCTCGTGCGGATCGGCCCGGTTTTCGGCGGGGGCGGGCAGGGCGCGGGCGGCCTGGATGCGGCGGACGGCTTCGGCGAGGCGGGCTTCGCGCAGGGGTTTGAGCAGGTAGTCGACCGCGCCCAGGTCGAAGGCGGCCACGGCGCGGTCCTCGTGCGCGGTCACGAAGACCACGGCGGGCGGGCGCGCGAACTCGGTGAGGATGCCCGCCAGTTCCAGGCCGTCGAGGCCGGGCATGTTGATGTCGAGGAAGACGGCGTCGATCTGGTGGGCGCGCAGCAGGCGCAGGGCGCCGGTGGCGTTGCCGGCGGCGTGGATCTCGCCGATGCCGGGCTGGGCGCGCAGCAGGTAGACCAACTCGTCCAGGGCCGGGGATTCGTCGTCGACGGCCAGCACGCGCAGTGCGGCGTCCGAGTTTTCGCTGGTCCTGGTCACAGTCGGTACATAGTAACGGCAGCGAACGGTTCGGCCCGGATGATACGGACGATTCAGGCGCTGATGCCCGCGCGGAACTTGGGCACCCGCATGCTGACCTTGGTGCCCGAGCCGGGCGCGGTCTCCACCACGAGGCCGTAGTCGTTGCCGAAGGCCGCGCGCAGCCGGTCGTCCACGTTGGCCAGGCCGACGTGCGCGGATTCGGCGGTGCCCGAGCCGGTCTCGATGGCGTCCAGCGCGCCCGAGCGCAGCAGTTCGGGGTCCATGCCGACGCCGTCGTCCTCGACGCTGATGACGCAGTCCGCGCCGGCGTCCTCGGCCAGAATGCTCAGCGTGCCGCCACCGGGTTTGCTCGCCAGGCCGTGCCGCACGGCGTTCTCCACCAGGGGTTGCAGGGCCAGGAACGGCAGGACCACGGTCAGCACCTCGGGCGCGATCTGCAGTCGCACGCGCAGGGCGTCGCCGAAGCGGGCGCGCTCGAGCGCCAGGTACCGGTCGATATTGCCCAATTCGTCGGCGAGGGAGGTGAATTCGCCCGCGGTGCGGAACGAGTACCTGGTGAAGTCCGCGAAATCGAGGATGAGTTCGCGGGCCCGGCTCGGGTCGGTGCGCACGAACGAGGCGATGGTGTTGAGCGCGTTGTAGATGAAGTGCGGGCTGATCTGGGCCCGCAGCGCCCGCACCTCGGCGCGATCCAGCCGCGCGCGCGAGGCGTCGAGTTCGGCCAATTCGATCTGGCCGCAGGCGTATCGGGCCACCTCGGCCACCGCACCCAGCAACCCCGGACCGGGTTGTTCGCGGGTCACCGCGCCGAGCGCGCCGACCATACCGCTGTGCTCGCTCACCAGCGGCTGGGCGATAAGGGTGTACCCGTCGTCCCCGGCGATCAACACCGGCCGCTCCCCCGCGATGGCGCGCCGCGCGGCGTCGCCGAACACCTCCGAGAGCCCGAAATGCGTTCCGTCCCAAGCCAGCAATTCCCCGCCGGGCCCGGCGATCCCGAGCGCCTCGGCCCCGGTGAGCGCCCGCAGATGCGGTGCGGCGGCCTCGGCCGATTCCTCGGTGAGCCCGCGCCGCAACGGTTTAGCGGCCAGCGCGGCGGTGTGCAGCGCCGCGTGCACCGCGCGCTCGGCGGGCGTGGTGACCGACCGCCGGGTCCGCGGCCACGCCAGCAGCGCCCCGGCGATGAGCGCCCCCGCCACCAGGATGGCCGCCGCGGTGGCGGTCACGGCATGAGCTGGGCGGCGAGCGTCGCCCCGAGTTCCCAGCAGCGTTCCAGGTCCGCTTTGCCGGGCGGCCCGGACAGGATCACCGGCGCGGCCCCCGGCTCCCAGCCGAGCCCGGTCGCGGCGGCGAGCACACTGCGCTCGGCCCCCTCGGTCCCCTGGTTGCCGTGGATGTACAGCCCATACGGGCGACCGCCGGTCGAGTCCAGGCAGGGGTAGTAGAAGGTGTCGAACGCGTGCTTGAGCGCGCCAGACATGTAGCCGAGATTGGCGGGGGTGCCGAGTAGATAGCCGTCTGCGGCCAGGACATCGCTCGCGGTCACGGACAGGGCCGCCCGGCGCAGCACCTCCACGCCTTCGATCTCCGGATCGGTGGCCCCGGCCACCACCGCCTCGAACATCTCCTGCATGTGCGGAGAGGGCGTGTGATGGATCAACAGCAGCGTGGGCACGGGAACGAGCCTAGCGCCGACCGCCGAGGGCACGTCCGATCCGGGGCGCCGGGTTGTCGCGGGGACGCCGAGCGGGCGGCGTGACGGCGAAGCGGCGGGTCAAACGATGAATCGGTGGGCCGGATCTTCTCCGGTCCCACCGATTCATCGGGTTATCTCAGTTCGCGGTGGTCTGGCGCTTGGGGAGCTTCCAGCCCGGGCGGGGGTAGTGGCACGTGTACCCCTCGGGATAGCGCTCGAGGTAGTCCTGGTGCTCGGGCTCGGCATCCCAGAAGGTGCTCGCGGGGGTCACCTCGGTCACCACCTTGCCGGGCCACAGGCCCGAATCCTCCACGTCGGCGATCGTCTCGAGGGCTACGCGCTTCTGATCCTCGTCGAGGTAGAAGATGGCGGAGCGATAGCTCGAGCCGATGTCGTTGCCCTGGCGGTCCTTCGTGGTCGGATCGTGGATCTGGAACAGGAACTCCAGCAGCGCCCGGTAATCGGTGACCGCGGGGTCGTAGACGATCTCCACTGCCTCGGCGTGGCCCGGATGGTTGCGGTACGTCGGGCGGTCATTGCTGCCGCCGGTGTACCCCACTCGCGTCTCGAGCACCCCGGGCTGCTTGCGGATCAGATCCTGCATGCCCCAGAAACAGCCGCCGGCCAGAATCGCCTTGCGCGTGTCGCTCACGCCGCCTCCTTCATGAAGAGTGTTTTCTCGGCTTGGGTAGAACCCGCTTGCCGCCCGGAAAAGTCCCGCACCGGGGTGTCCACGACGTGACGAACGTCGCCGGTAGCGGCGCACGGTGGACACCACCGCCGAGCCTACCGACAACGCGGGGACCGCGGCCCAGCCGAATCCAGCGGACGCGATCTCCGAGCTGTGAACCGGGCGCCGGACCGCTACCGTGGGCCGATGCCTTCCCGACCGCGGCTGCCCGCGCTGCCGCAGCTCACCCCCGCCGACGACGCCCGCCGCGGGTATTCGCAGCCGGAGATCCTCGCCGAACTGCGGCGGCTGATCCGCGAGGGCAACCTGCCGCCGGGGACCGGGCTGCCACTGGGTGAGCTGGCGCGGGTGTTCGGGGTGAGCGTGATCCCGGTCCGGGAATCGCTGCAGGTGCTCATCGGCGAGGGTCTGGTCGAGCACCGGGCCAATTTCGGGTATCAGGTCACCCTGCTGACCGCGGCCGAACTGCGCGAGCTGTACGTGGTGCGGGAAAGCCTCGAGACCGCGGCGCTCGCGGCCGCGGTGCGGCGGGCCACCGCGGCCGACCACGAACTGGCGACCGCGACCCACGCCCGGCTCGAACAGGCCGCCCTGGCGCAGGACGCCGTCGCCTACCACCGCGAGACCCGTAACTTCCACCTCGCGCTGGTGCGCGCGTCCGGCATGCCACGGGTGCTGCACATGCTCGAATACGCCTGGAACATCACCGAACCCGTGCAGCCCATGGTGCACGCCAGCGCGGGCGACCGGGTGGTGCTGCACGCCGATCACAGCCGCCAGCTCGCGGCCTTCCTGGCCCGGGACGCGGACGCGCTGCTGGCCGCCACCGCCGCGCACCACACCCGCCTGCACGGGGTGCTGTCGCGACTGCCCACCGACACCGGATTGTTCGCCGATTCGCAGACGCCGAAAGATATATAGTTTTCGCAACGCCGGGGCAATACCCGCTCGATACCGTTTCGCACACGACGTTCCGAATGCCGGGACTTTTCGAGATCGGATGTGCGACATGACCGATACCGTTGCGCCGGAATCACCGAGTGCGCCGCCGCCCGCGGCGACCATCGATCCGGCTTACCATCCCCGGCTCGTCAACGACGACCTCGCGCCGCTGAAAAAGCAGACGTGGGGCACCTACAATATCTTCGCCTTCTGGATGTCGGATGTGCACTCGGTCGGCGGCTACGTCACCGCGGGCAGCCTGTTCGCGCTCGGACTGCACAGCTGGCAGGTGCTTATCGCGCTGGTCGTGGGCATCACGATCGTGTACGGGCTCTGCAACCTGGTGGCCAAACCCAGCCAGGTGACGGGCGTGCCGTATCCGGTCATGTGCCGCAGCTCGTTCGGCGTGATCGGCGCGAATATCCCGGCCATTATTCGCGGCTTGATCGCGGTGGCCTGGTACGGAATTCAAACATTCCTCGCCTCGGCCGCGCTGAATGTGGCATTGATCAAACTCTTTCCGGATCTGGCGCCCTACGCGGTGGTCGACGACTACGGATTTCTGGGCCTGTCGGCGCTCGGCTGGGTGAGCTATCTCATTCTGTGGGTATTGCAGGCGGCGGTGTTCTGGCGCGGCATGGAATCGATTCGCAGGTTCATCGACTTCTGCGGGCCGGCGGTCTACGTGGTCATGTTCATCCTGTGCGGATACCTCATCTACAAGGCCGGGTGGAGCGGGATCGACTTGAACATGGGCCAGACCGCCACCCTGACGGGCTGGTCGGCGGTGCCGGTCATGCTGGGCGCGATCGCGCTGGTCGTGTCGTACTTCTCCGGGCCCATGCTGAACTTCGGTGACTTCTCCCGCTACGGGCGCACCTTCGCGGCGGTCAAGCGTGGCAATCTGCTCGGGCTGCCGGTGAACTTCCTGGTGTTCTCCCTGCTCGTGGTCGTCACCGCGTCGCTGACCATCCCGGTCTACGGCGAGCTCATCACCGATCCGGTGGCGACGGTGGCGCGCATCGACAACACCTTCGCGATCGTGCTGGGCGCGCTGACGTTCACCATCGCCACGATCGGCATCAATATCGTCGCCAACTTCATCTCCCCCGCCTTCGACTTCTCCCACGTGAGCCCGCAGCGCATCAGCTGGCGCATGGGTGGCATGATCGCGGCGATCGGGTCGGTGCTGATCACGCCGTGGAACCTCTACAACAATCCCGACGTCATCCACTACACCCTGGAAACGCTGGGCGCGTTCATCGGACCGCTGTTCGGCGTCCTGATCGCCGACTACTACCTGGTGCGCAAGCAGCGGGTGATCGTGGACGAGTTGTTCACCATGTCCGAGCGCGGAACCTACTGGTACCGCAGGGGATACAACCCGGCCGCGATCGCCGCGACGGCCGCGGGCGCGCTCGTCGCGGTCTTCCCGGTCCTGACCTCGGGCTCGATCACCGGCATGTACACCGCGGCGCAGTACAGCTGGTTCATCGGCTGCGGCATCGGCCTGGCCTGCTACTACCTGCTCGCCACCCGCGGCCCGCTGCGCCTGACCCCGACCCCTACCGAAAGCCGGTGAGAAACATCCGAATTCGAGTGATCAATCCCAATACCACGGCGGCCATGACAGTCATGGCCGCCGCGGCGGCGCGTGCGGTCGCCGCACCGGGCACCGTGGTCGAGGGCGTCAATCCCGCCATGGGCCCGGTCTCGATCGAGAGCCACTACGACGAGGCGCTGGCGGTGCCGGGACTGCTCGCGGAGATCGCGCGCGGTGAGGCCGAGGGCGTGGACGGCTACGTCATCTCGTGTTTCGGCGATCCGGGCCTGGACGCGGCGCGCGAGGCGGCGCGCGGGCCGGTGATCGGCATCGCGGAGGCGGCCATGCAGGCCGCCAGTCATCTGGGGCGCGGGTTCAGCGTGGTCACCACCCTGGCCCGGACCCGCGGGCGGGCGGCGGAACTGGCCGAGCGCTACGGGATGGCCCGCTTCTGCCTGGGCATCCACGCGTGCGAGATCCCGGTGCTGGAGCTGGAGGATCCCAAGGCGCGCACGGTGATCGCGGATGCCTGCCGGGAGGCGGTGCAGGCCGACGACTCGGACGCGATCGTGCTCGGCTGCGCGGGCATGGCGGATCTGTGCGAGTACCTGAGCCGCGAGATCGGGGTACCGGTGGTGGACGGGGTCGCGGCCGCCACCCTGACCGCGCAGTCGCTGATCACCATGGGGTTGCGCAAATCCGGGCGCGGCGAATACGCCGCGCCGCCGCCCAAAAGGTATACCGGGTTGCTGACGGAGTTCTCCACCCAGGACAAGGAGCTGCCGGCGTGAGTGTGCCATCGTACGTGCTGGGCAATCTCGAGACCCGGGTCCGCGCCATCGATGCCGAACTGACGCAACGGTTTCCGGGCGACCGGGCGGGGCAGCCCGTGCACACCGTGTACGTGAGCGCGGCGGACGCCGACGCCGAGTTGCCGGCGCGCTGGGGCGCGCAGGCGAGCGCGCTGGCCGACGGCCACGGCGAACTGCTCACCGAACTGGGCGGGGCCGACGCGCTGGCGCGCACCCGGACGGTGCTGCGCACCCGGCCGATTCAGGATCTGCGCCTGGATTTCGAGGACGGCTACGGCACCCGGGCGGACGAGACCGAGGACAGCGACGCGCTGCGGGCGGGCGCGATACTGGCCGCGCTGCCCGAGCAGGTGCGCTCGCGCGGAATCCGCACCAAGGGACTCACGCCCGGGGAATGGGGGCGCATGGTCCGCACCCTGGAGAAGGTGCTCGAGGGCGCGGGCGGGGTGCCGCCGGGGTTCGTGTTCACCCTGCCCAAGATTCGCGCCGCCGAACAGGCCGAGGCGGCCGTGCTGCTGTGCCAGGCCATGGAATCGGCGCACGGGCTGCCGGAGCGGTCGCTGCGCTTCGAGCTGCAGATCGAGAGCCCGCAGGCGGTGGTGGCCGCCGACGGCACCGCCACGGTGGCGCGGGCCATCGCGCTCTCCGCCGGGCGGTGTACCGGATTGCACTACGGCACTTACGATTACAGCGCCGCGTGCGGAATATCGCCGCAGTTCCAGACGCTCGAGCATCCCGTCGCCGATCACGCCAAGGCCGTCATGCAGGCCGCGGCCGCGCAGACCGGGGTGTGGGTGTGCGACGGATCCACCCAGGTGCTGCCGATCGGTTCGGAGGTGCAGGTGCGCGAGGCGCTGGCGCGGCACTACCGCCTGGTCACCCGCTCCCTCGAGCGCGGCTACTACCAGGGCTGGGACATGGGGTCCGGACATCTCGTCACCCGGTGGCTGGCCACCATCGGCTTCTATCGCACCGCGCTGGAGGCGGCCGCGCCCCGGATCGGGCGCTACCTGGACCGCCAGGGCGGCGCGGTCGTCGACGAGCCCGCCACCGCGCAGGCGCTCGCCACCGTCGTGCTGCGCGGGCTGGACTGCGGCGCGTTCGAGGCCGGGGAGGTCACCGCGCGCACGCCGGCGGCCACCGTCGAGGTACTACATCACCTGCGAGAGAGGAAGATTCCCGCGCTATGAGCGACGCTGATTTCACGCTGCTGCCCGACTTGGCGGTGCGCACCCTGGGCGGTGCGGTGGTGTGGGCGAACGACGAATCCTTCGCGGAGAAGGAGAATCTCGTCCGGGCACAGGAATCCACCTATGCGCCCGCGACTTTCGGGCACAAGGGCCAGGTGTACGACGGGTGGGAGACCCGGCGGCGGCGCGGTGCGGACGGGGCCGCCCCCGCGAAGTCCGACTGCGACACCGCGATCGTGCGACTGGGCGTGCCGGGGATCGTTCACGGGATCGTGGTGGACACCGCGTGGTTCAAGGGCAACTATCCCCCCGAGGTATCGGTGGAAGCTCTTGCGGTGCAGGGCTATCCGTCCGCCGGCGAACTGGCCGCGCGCACCGACTGGACCACCATCGTGGAACGCTCCGAGGTGCTCGGTGATGTCCGCAATCCGTTCCCGGTCGAGTCCGCCCGGCGCTGGACCCACGTGCGCCTGCGCATCTTCCCCGACGGCGGCGTCGCCCGGCTGCGGGTGCACGGCATCGCGACACCCGATCCGCTGCTGCTGGATTCGGGCCCCTTCGACCTGGCGGCGCTCGAGCACGGCGGTCTCGTGCAGGACTGCTCGAATCGGTTCTACTCCCACCCGCAGCAACTGCTCATGCCCGGGCCGGCGCGCAGCATGGGCGAGGGCTGGGAGACCGCGCGCCGGCGCGACCGCGACAGCAACGACTGGGTGCTGGTGCGCCTGGCCGGGGCGGGCGTTCTCACCCTGGCCGAGATCGACACCTCGTACTTCCTGTTCAACAGTCCCGGGGCGGCCGCGCTGACCGGAATCACGGCCGATGGAGCCGAAGTGGAACTGTTGCCGCGCACCGTTCTGCAGCCCGACACCCGGCATCGCTTCGCGATCGAGTCGGCGACGCCGGTCACCGCGGTGCGCCTGGACGCCTTCCCCGACGGTGGGCTGGCGCGCCTGCGGCTGATCGGGAATCTCACCGCCGACGCGCGAGATCGCCTGCGCGCGCAGTACTTCGCGGGCGGACAGGAGGGACACCGGTGAGCGATTTCGACCTCGACTACCCCCGGGACATGGTCGGGTACGGCCCGAATCCCCCGCATCCACACTGGCCCGGCGATGCGAACATCGCGGTGAACTTCGTCCTCAACTACGAGGAGGGCGGGGAGAACAATGTGCTCGACGGCGACGCGGGCTCGGAGACCTTCCTCTCCGATATCGTTCCCGCCCAGCCGTTTCCGAATCGGCACCAGTCCATGGAGACGATCTACGAGTACGGCTCAAGGGCCGGGGTCTGGCGGGTGCTGCGCCTGTTCGAAGAGCGCGACATCCCGCTGACGATCTTCGGGGTCGCGCGCGCCCTGGAGCGCAATCCCGAGGTGGTGGCGGCTTTTCAGCGCCTGGGGCACGAGATCGCCTGTCACGGGCTGCGCTGGATCTCCTATCAGATGAGCGATCCCGAGACCGAGCGCGCGCACATGGCGGAGGCCGTCGCCATCATCACCCGGCTGTTCGGCGCACCGCCGCGCGGCTGGTACACCGGCCGCGATTCGCCGTACACGCGTGAGTTGCTCGTCGCGCACGGCGGATTCGCGTACGACTCGGACTCCTACGCCGACGATCTGCCCTACTGGGTGCGGGTCGCGGACACCGATCACCTGGTGATTCCGTACACCCTGGAGACCAACGACATGCGCTTCGCCTCCCCCGCGGGCTTCGCCAACGGCGAGGAGTTCTTCGCGTACCTGCGCGACGCCTTCGACGTGCTGTACGCCGAGGGCGTGGCCGGCGCGCCCAAGATGCTGTCGGTCGGGTTGCACTGCCGCATCGTCGGCAAGCCCGCGCGCGCGGCGTCGCTGGCCCGCTTCCTGGACTACGTGCGCTCGCACGAGGGTGTGTGGCTGACCCGGCGGATCGACATCGCCGAACACTGGCACGCCACGCATCCTCCCCGCTGACGGGAATGCCCGCCGCCGAGTGACCGGCGGCGGGCGTTCACGATCGAGGTCGATGACGGACGACCAGCGCCGGACCGCCCGGGCGGATCAGGATCGCGGTGCCTGATCCCGACCGCGGACCAGTGGCCGAACCCGCCGGGGCGAGCGCCCGTTCAGGACTGCGCGGCGGTGCGTTCCGCGCGTTCGAGGTCGACCGCGCGGCGCATGATCTCGCGGGCGCGGGTGCGGTCGCCCGCGTAGTCGTAGGCGCGGGCGGCGCGATAGTTGGTGCGCCAGTTGTCGGGATCGGCCTCGAACTCGGTCTTGACCGTCTCGAAGAGCTGATCGGCGGCGGCGCGTTCGAGCCGGCCCGACGGGCGGCGCGGCAGGTCCGACACGTCGACCTCGAAGCCTTCCTCGCGGGCGCGCCGGGCCAGGCGCTGGTGGTCCCAGGCCGCGCGCAGCGTGGACGACAGCGCCCAGAGCCCGACGAACGGCAGGATCAGGATGCCGACCCCGACGACCCGGAAGATGATCCCGTTGTACTGCTCGTCGTCGGTGGTCAGCAGGAAAATCGCGCGGTGGCCCAGGCTCAGGAAGTAGAAGACCAGGACCAGCGCCATGACGCCGATGAACGCGACGACCTTGAGGACGTCCCGGTTGACTTTCTTCGGGTCGGCGGCGCTCACAGGTCGAGCAGCGGATCGATGCCCACCGTCAGACCGGGCAGCAGCGAGATCTTGCGCACGCCCAGCAGCACGCCGGGCACGAACGAGGTGCGGTCCATGGAGTCGTGGCGAATGGTGAGGGTCTCGCCCTGGGTGCCGAACAGCACCTCCTGGTGCGCGACCAGCCCGGCCAGGCGGACCGAGTGCACGCGCACGCCGTCCACGTCCGCGCCGCGCGCGCCCTCGAGCTCCTGGCTGGTGGCGTCGGGGCTGCGGCCGACCCCGGCCTTCTCCCGGGCCGCGGCGATGATGCCGGCGGTGCGGAATGCGGTGCCAGAGGGTGCGTCGGCCTTGTTGGGGTGGTGCAGTTCGATGACCTCGACCGAGTCGAACCACCGGGCGGCCTGTTCGGCGAAGCGCATGGACAGCACCGCGCCGATCGCGAAGTTGGGGGCGATGAGCACGCCGGTCTCCGGCCGGCCCGCGAGCCAGCCGCGCACCTGCTCGAGGCGGTCGGCATCGAAGCCGGTGGTGCCGACCACGGCGTGAATGCCGTTCTCCACCAGGAACTTCAGGTTCGGCATCACCACGTCGGGGTGAGTGAAGTCGACGACGACCTGGGTGCCGGACTCGACGAACGCCGCCAGCGCGTCGTCCTTGTCGACCTGGGCCACGAGCTCCAGATCGGCGGCCGCCTCGACACCGGCGCAGATAGCCTGCCCGACCTTGCCGCGCGCCCCGAGTACACCCACCCGGATCCGGTTCGTGGTCACCTGGTCTCCTCTTCACCTACATCGCCTGCGCACCCGCACGGGTGCCGATCGAGCCTATCCTCCCGGCGGCCGGTGCGGTCGGACCCCCTTGACCCGCATGACCGGTGTCACTCCCGGGGTGCGGGCAACTGTTCAGCGTGCGGTCAACTGGCGGACGATTCGACGCGATAGGCATCGCGGGTGAGAATTCGCCGCAACACCCGTACCGCGCTCGTGGCAGCCGCCGTGTGCGCCGCCGCCGTCACCGCCGGCTGCTCCGCCGACGCCGGGGCCGACTTCACCGCCGCCAAGGACCAGCCGCTGGTGATCTCCCTGGACGAGCTGCTCGGCAAGACCGGCGGCAGCGCGGCCGTCGCGCTCGCCGATCCGCAGCACGGCAGCCTGACCCGCCGCACCGACGGCGCGCTGGTCTACACCCCGGCCGCCGGGTACACCGGAAGCGACAGCATCACCGTCACCACCACCGACGCGGTACGGCTGTTCACCACCGATATCGCGCCGCTGGGTGAGTTCGGCGGGGTTACCGTGCAGGGCAGCGCCTTCGGCTCGGCGTTCGTCCCGGTGCCCGGGTCCACGGACGAGTTCTACGGGCTCACCGACCGCGGGCCCAACGTGGACGGCAAGGGCAAGAACGAGAAGCTGGCCGTCACACCGGATTTCACGCCGACCATCGCCAAGCTGAAGCTCTCGGGGACGCGGGCCACGGTGGAATCGACCATCCCGCTGAAGAATCCGGCCGGGCAGCCCTTCAACGGCCTGGTCGACCTGTCCGCCGACACCGGCGAGACCATGCGCGATCTGAACGGCAACGCCCTCGCGCCCACCGATCACGGCATCGACAGCGAGGGCCTGGTCGCCCTGGCCGACGGCACCTTCTGGGTCTCGGACGAATACGGGCCGTTCCTGGTGCATTTCGATGCCAAGGGCGTGGAACTCGAGCGGCTGTCCCCCGGGCGCGGACTGCCGAGGGAACTGTCGCTGCGCACCCCCAACCAGGGCATGGAGGGCCTGACCGTCACTCCCGACGGCAGCACCCTGGTCGGCATCGTGCAGAGCGGGCTCACCACCCCGGGGCTGACCTCGGCGCGCGAGGTGCCGATGACCCGCATCGTGACGGTCGATCTGAAGACCAAGGCGGTCAAGGAATTCGTGTACCCGCTGCACGATCCCAAGGAGAAGCTGGCGGTCTCGGAGATCACCGCGCTGAGCAACACCGTCTTCCTGGTCGACGAGCGGGACGGCAACAAG
>NZ_JBSFNO010000070.1:0-19141 GCF_053981095.1 Nocardia sp. NPDC003693 | reverse complement strand
GCGGCCGAGGTGCCCTCGTTGCCCTTGGCGCCTTCACCGACGCCGCCGGTGAACGCCTTGCCGGCGCCCTTGCCCCACGCGCCGTCCGAGGCCGCGTCGAGGTACTGCTGGAAGTTGTCGGTGGTGCCCGACTCGTCGGAGCGGAAGATCACCGAGATCTTGTCACCGGGCAGCTTGTCGGCCTTGGCCGTGTTCAGCGCCTTGATGGCGGTGTCGTTCCAGGTGGTGATGGTGCCGTTGAAGATCTTCGCCATGGTCGGCGCGTCCAGCACCAGGTCGGTCACACCCGGCAGGTTGTAGGTGACGGCGATCGGGCCGAAGACGGTCGGCAGGTTCCAGGCCGGCGCGCCACAGCGGGCCTCGGCCTGCTTGTACTCGTCCTTCTTGGCCGACAGCGGGGAGTCCGAACCGGCGAAATCGGTCTGGCCGCCGAGGAATTCCTTCACGCCGGCGCCGGAGCCCGAGGAGGTGTAGTCGAGCTTGAAGCCGTCTTCGCAGTTCTTCTCGTAGGCCGCCACGAAGCGGTCCATCGCGTTCTTCTGCGAGGAAGCGCCGGACGCCTTGAGCGCCTTCTTGCCGCCGCACTGAACGGTCTGCTTGTCCACGCCACCGGCGACGTCGTTCTCGTCGCTGCCACAGGCGGTCAGCGTAAGGGCGCCGGCCGCGGCCAGCACACCGATCAGGGCGCTGCTGCGCTTGAGATTCACTTGGTTCCTCCGCGAATCACGGTCCGCACGCCCAACCCCTCAACGGTCGGACGGGCGCGATGATTGGTGGCTGTTCGCTGGGAACTCGCGCACCGGGCAGTTCGGTACCGCCCACAAGCAAAGTAAGGGGGGCTGGTGGCCAGTTGGACCTGGGCAGGTGAACGGGAGATGAACAACCCGGCGCGATTACGCTGCACGTTCTGTGACAATTGCCTCAGAGTTGCCTGAGGCCCGAATCTCGGGCCCCGGCACCGGACTCCGGGCGGCGGGATCACCCCGCGGTGTACGCCACATCCACGTGCGCGGGCGCGAAACCCAGCTTCGTGTAGGTGTGGACGGCGGCGGTGTTGTCCGCCTCGGTGTAGAGCAGCACCTGCGGCAGCCCGCGATCACGCAGATACCGCAGTCCCGCCAGCGTCAGCAGCCGTCCCAGGCCGCGACCCTGCGCGGCCGGATCGACGCCGACCACGTAAACCTCACCGAGCGGCGGGTTTTCGTCATGATGGATCTTGGTCCAGTGGAATCCGAGCACTCGATCCTGGTCGGCGGGATCGAAGGCGATGAACAGGCCCTCCGGATCGAACCAGGATTCGGCCCGGCGCGCGGCGATGTCGCGCTCGGTCCAGCCGCCCTGTTCCGGATGCCAGGCGAAGGCGGCGTTGTTGACCCGCAGGATCTCGGCGTCGTCCGCCGGGCCCGCGTAGGTGCGCAATTCCAGGCCGTCCGGGACCGTCAATTCAGGTAGCTCGGAAGTAGCGAGATCCCTGCGCATTTGCCACAGTTCTCGTGCGACCCGCAGTCCCAGCCGCGCCGCGACGGCCTTGGCGGGCGGCAGATCGCCGTGCGCCCAGACCCGGGCGCCCGGCCCGCCCGCGGCGAGCGCGGTCTGCACCAGCTCGGTGCCGATGCCCTGTCCACGCCGCTCCGGATCGACGGCGACCTCGGCCATCGCGGGGTGATCACCGTGCGCGGGAGCCAGATTCGCGTATCCGGCGGGCACGCCGTCGCGGACGACGACGAAATGCCTGGCCTCGATGTCGTCCGAACTCAGCGACAGCACGGCCTGTTCGGAGATGGGCGCGACGCCGTCGGCGGCGGTGGCGCGATCGAGCAGCTCCCGCACCACCCCGGCGGTCTCGTCGGGCAGCCGGTCCGCGGGAGAAGACATCAGAGAGAACCGTTCGCCGTGGTCAATTCGTCGTCGGCGCCTTCGGCATCGGGGAAGGTGACGGTCTCGCCCTTGCCCGCGGCCGTCCGCGCCGGGCGCACCGCCTTGTAGCCGACGTTGCGCACGGTGCCGATCAAGGATTCGTATTCACTGCCGAGCTTGGCGCGCAGGCGCCGCACGTGCACGTCCACGGTGCGGGTGCCGCCGAAGAAGTCGTAGCCCCAGACCTCCTGCAGCAGCTGCGCGCGGGTGAAGACCCGGCCCGCGTGCTGTGCGAGGTACTTGAGGAGCTCGAACTCCTTGTAGGTCAGGTCGAGTGGGCGACCGCGCAGCCGGGCGGTGTACGTGCCCTCGTCGATCACCAGCTCACCGAGGGTGATCTTGCCGGTGTTCTCCGGGCTGGCGACGCCGCCGTTGCGGGCGACGAGCAGGCGCAGCCGGGCGTCCAGTTCGGCCGGGCCGGTGCCGGGCAGCAGGATGTCGTCCAGGCCCCAGTCCGCGTTCACCGCGACGAGCCCGCCTTCGGTCAGCACCGCGACGACCGGCACCGACGAACCGGTGCTGCCCAGCAAACGACAAAGGCCGCGCGCGGCGGCCAGATCGGTGCGGGCGTCGACCAGCGCTACATCGGCGGAACCCGCCTCGAGCAGTGACGCGACCTCGGTCGGCGCGGGCCGCACGTGGTGCGGCAACAACGCCAGCGACGGCAGAACCGCCTCGGGGTTGGGGTCGGAGGTCAGCAGGAGCAGCTCCATGGGGGCCCTCCATCCCATCTGGCACGTGCGTGGCAACCGCTCTGTACGCCACGACATCATGCTGGTTATCACAGGTAAGTCGGTTGCTACATTAGCGTGTCCCGGCGCCGGGCCGAGTCATCGAGGCGGTCCAGCGGGGCTCGGCTATCGAAAACCGGCCCGCGCGCTGGGAGCGACCGTGGCCGGGGCCCGGCGTAGTCGTCCCCATTAGGGTTGCGGGCATGGGTTTCCGGAAGGTGATCATTGGCCTGCTCTGTCTGGCGGGGCTGGCGGTCGTACTCGATTTCGGCGCCGCCGCGTATTCCGAGTACCGGGTGTCGCGGCTGCTGCGCGAGGGTTCGGACCTGGGCGCCGACCCCGAGGTGACCTTCCACGGATTCCCCTTCGTGGTCCAGGCCATGAACGGTGAGTTCCAGAACGTGGACATTCGGGCGCGCGCGGTGCGACCCGACATTCCGGGCGAAATTCGTGTCGAAGCCAACTTGCGCGGCGTGCATCTTCCCTTCGGCGATCTCACCGACGGCAAGGTCAGCACGGTGCCGGTGGATCAGGTCGAGGCCCGGATGCGCGTGGAACCCAACGAGCTCGGCCGGCTGTTCAAGATCCCGGATCTGCAGGTGTTCGGCCCGCCCGCGGACAAGTCCGACGGCCTGGGCGGCTCCGGCGGTTCGGGGATGACCAACGACGGCGTGATCATCCTCACCGGCACCCTGCCGCTGGACTCGGCTCCCGACTCCACCGGCCCGCTGACCGTCAGCACCCGCAGTAAAGAAGCGGTGAGCGTGCTGGCGACGCTGCGACTGGTCGGCGACGAGATTCAGATCACCGCGACCGATATCTATCGCGGCACCGAGAACACCGTGCTGAGCGGCGCGGACACCTCCCCGCGGGTGATCTCCGAGGCCGACAAGCCCAGAGTCCTCGCCATGTTCACACGTACCATCGACACTCGTGACCTGCCGTTCGGCATCGTCCCCACCAAGGTGGAGGCCAGCGGCGGGCAGATCGTCGTCGAGGGCAAGGGCAAAGACGTGACCGTGGATCTGGATCGGCTACAGCAGCCGTGACCGCGCTGGCCGTGCTGCTGGTCGCGCTCGCCGCCGCGGTGGGCGCGGGGGTCCTGTTGCGCCGCAACGAGGGCCGCGTGCGCGCGGGCGCCACGACCGTGGCCATCGACGCCGGACGTGAGCGGCTGCTCGCGGCGGCGGGCGTGCTGCCCGGCCATCCCACGGTCCTGCATTTCTCCGCCGACTGGTGCGGCCCGTGCGCCGCGGTACGCCGGGTCGTGGCGAGCGTCACCGGCGAGCTGGCCGCGGAACCGGCCGCGCCGCTGGATCTGGAACTCGACATCGACGCCAACCCCGAGCTGGCGCGGGAGCTGAACGTGCTCTCGCTGCCGACGACCTTCATCCTGGACGCCGCAGGCGGGGAGCGCTTCCGGATTTCGGGCGTGCCGAAGGCGGCGGATCTCCGCAGGTCATTGGCCTCGCTAACGGTTTCCGGGGCGGTCGAGTGACCAGCATTACGGGCCCCGGGTCCAATTTCCCCCGAAAACCGGGTAAACTCCCTCTCGTGCAATCCAACCGCGAGCTGATGCTCACCCGACGCCGCACGGTAGACCTGTGCCGCCTCGGTGGTTGTTGCTGCCTGTGCCGCTAGCCGGTCGGCCTTTCGTTCCCTTCTGACGCCGACCGGTTTCACGTCCCGCCGTAGACGAGGTCTTTCGATCCTCCGGCGAACTGGCCGAAATCCCCTCAGCGCAGGAGCACACATATGTCGAACCCCAATCCCGGTAAACCTCCCAATGGTCAGGTGGATGTACGCGGGCCGCGTTTCGCCGCCTGGATCACCACCGCCGTGCTGGCACTGGTCCTGGTGATCTCCGTGTTCTCCGTTCCCGCCGCCGCGATCCTGCTGGCCGCGCAGGCCGTGGTCTTCGCGCTCGGCGCGGCCTACGGACCCCGCCGCAGCCCGTACGGGCGGATCTTCGCCGCCGCGGTCGCGCCGCGCATCGGGCCGGCGGCCGAGGTCGAACCGGTTCCCCCGCTGCGCTTCGCCCAGCTGGTCGGGTTCGTGTTCGCCGCGCTCGGCGTGATCGGCTTCGCCGTCGGCAGCGCGGTCGCGGGCTCGGTCTTCACCGGTTTCGCGTTGTTCGCGGCCTTCCTGAACGCGGCCTTCGGAATCTGCCTGGGCTGCTTGATCTATCCCGTCGCCGCGCGCCTGCTGCCCAAATCCGCCGCCACCGCGACCCCGAACCCCTGAACCACCTGTATCCCAACCAACGCATCACTACCGCCTGACCCCGGCACCACCGAAAGGAACAACATGGCTCGCTCCGAGGTCCTGGTCTCCGCAGACTGGGTCGAAGAGAACCTGAACACCCCCGGCGTCGTCCTCGTCGAGGTCGACGAGGACACCTCGTCCTACGACCTCGGCCACATCGAGGGCGCCGTCCGTCTGGACTGGAAGAAGGACCTGCAGGATCAGGTTCGGCGTGACTTCGTCAACCGCGAGCAGTTCTCCGATCTGCTGTCGGCCCGCGGCATCGGCAACGATGACACCGTGGTGCTCTACGGCGGCAACAACAACTGGTTCGCGGCCTACGCGTACTGGTACTTCAAGCTCTACGGCCACCAGGACGTGAAGCTCCTCGACGGCGGCCGCAAGAAGTGGGAGCTCGACGCCCGCCCGCTGGTCAAGGACGTCAAGACCCGTCCGGCCACCGCCTACAAGGCGTCGGAGCAGGATCTGTCGATCCGTGCCTTCCGCGACGAGGCCATCCAGGCCATCGGCACCAAGAACCTGGTCGACGTGCGCTCGCCCGACGAGTTCTCCGGCAAGATCCTGGCCCCGGCCCACCTGCCGCAGGAGCAGTCGCAGCGTCCGGGCCACATCCCGACCGCCATCAACGTGCCGTGGTCCAAGGCCGCGAACGAGGACGGCACCTTCAAGTCCGACGACGAGCTCGCCGCCATCTACAAGGAAGCGGGCCTGGACGGCGAGAAGGAGACCATCGCCTACTGCCGCATCGGCGAGCGTTCCTCGCACACCTGGTTCGTGCTGCAGGAGCTGCTTGGCCACAAGAACGTCAAGAACTACGACGGGAGCTGGACCGAGTACGGCTCCCTCGTCGGTGCACCGATCGAGTTGGGAGCGTAATCAAATATGTGTGCAGCACCTACCCAGGGACAGGCCATTCCGGCGGGCGTCGACGTGGAGAAGGAGACGGTCATCACCGGCCGCGTCCTGACCGCTGACGGCCAGACCGTCGGTGGCGCGTTCGTCCGCCTGCTGGACGGCAATGGCGATTTCACCGCCGAGGTCGTGGCCTCGGGCACCGGCGACTTCCGCTTCTTCGCCGCGCCGGGCTCGTGGACCATCCGCGCGCTGTCCGCGTCGGGCAACGGCTCCGCCGAGATCGCCCCCGAGGGCAACGGCATCCACAACGTGGACGTCACGGTCGCCAAGTAGTACCGCGAATTACGGAGAACGACCCCGGGATTCATTTCCCGGGGTCGTTTTCATTTCTGAGCAACCGGGCCGCTAGACTCCGATGCGTGGTGCTTGCCTTCGAGATCCTCCTGGTCGTCGTATCGCTACTGATCGCCTGGTTCGGGATTTACGTCCTCTACCGGCTGTTCACCGAGTCGTGAGCGAGTCGGCGAGCGAGAACGCCGAAACCACGGCCGACGGCACGACGCGGGACGCGTCCGCCGCGAGCCGTGATGCCTCCGTGCGTGCGGACGACTCGCCCCGGCGCAGCGGTGACCAGGCGGTCGCCGAAGCCGTCGAGCGGGCCAAGTCGACCGCGCCGCGGAACATTCCCTCGCTCCCCGATCTCCCGCTACCCATCGATACCGCGAATCTGCGGCAGGGTCCGGACCTGAGTTCCTCCATGCTCGCGCTGCTGCCGCTGGTCGGCGTGTGGCGCGGCGAGGGCGAGGGCAACGATCCCGAGACCGGCGACTATCGCTTCGGTCAGCAGATCATCGTCTCGCACGACGGCGGCGACTACCTGACGTGGGAGGCCCGTTCGTGGGTCGTCGACACCGAGGGCGCGTACTCCGGCCCGGATCTGCGCGAGAGCGGTTTCTGGCGGGTCGGCATCGACGGTGACGACGAGGTGCTGGAGCTGCTGCTCACCCATTCCTCGGGCATCGTCGAACTGTTCTACGGCCAGGCCCTGACCCAGTCGTCCTGGGAGCTCGCCACCGACGTGGTGATCCGCAGCCAGTCCGGCATCGTGGTGGGCGGCGCCAAGCGCCTCTACGGCATCGTGGAGGGCGGCGACCTCGGCTACGTCGAGGAACGCATCGGCCCCGACGGCGTCCTGGAACCCCGCCTCTCGGCCCGTCTGCAGCGCTACATCGGGTAGTAATTGTTCTTTCCCCCAAAGCAACTCGTGATCTCGCGAGTTCGGGGTAACTCACCGGGTACGGGCTGACTCTTCAACGCTGGAACGGAGAGCGGCCGACGCAACCTTCGGCGCACCTGAGTCAGGCATGAATTCCCGGGGAGGCGGAACGGAACGGCCCCCGAGTCGTATCGCGGATGCAACTCACGCGATCCAGATCAGGACGTGACCTGGGACTCGGGGGCCGGGTGGCTGCCTGGGATTCGCTCAGCACTTCGCGCTACGTGAATCCGTTTGCAGCGATGGGTGCCTAGCGGGCAGCCACCTCACGCGTCCTCGAATAAACCATTACTCGAATCACCTCCTTCCTTGTGTACACACGAAACTAGTCGTGTGATCGGCCGGCGGCAACGTATTTTCCCGTAGCGCGAAATAGCAGGTCAGAAGCCGGATACGGGAACAATCCGACGGGTGTTCACGGTTCCATTCGGGTCTACTTCGACGAGGGTGTCCGCGCGATGGTCCGGGGGCAGCTGATGGGTCACGACCACCACCGTGCGAGCGGGCTCGACCAGGCCGCTGTCCGGGTCGAGCAGGCGGCGCAGGAGGTCCGCGCCCGCCTCGGCTTCCAGGTGTTCGGTGGGTTCGTCGAGCAGCAGGACCCTGGCTGGCGAGAGCAGGGCGCGGGCCAGCAGCAGGCGGCGGCGCTGGCCGCCCGAGATCGCGGCGGCCCCGCCGACCAGGTCGGTCTGCAGGCCGTCGGGCAGCGAATCGAGCCACTCCCCCGCGCCGACCGCGCGCACAGCGCCCTCGGCTTCGGCGGCGGTGATGTCGCCGCGGGCCACGCGCAGGTTCTCCAGGACGGTGGTGCCGAAGACGTGGGCGTCCTCGGCGAAGAAGGTGACGCCGGGGCGCGGGGTGTCGAAGAGTCCGGCCCAGGCCATGAGCAGCGTGGTCTTGCCCGCGCCGCTGGGCCCGGTGACCGCGATCCGGCGACCCTCGGGCAGCGGCGGCGGTTCCGTTGCGGGACGGCCGGTTCCGGCCTGTTCTTCGAGCCGGCGCAGGCGCCGCAGCGCGGCCCGGCCGTTGGTCAGGGCCTGTGCCGCGCCCGGCAGCACCGCGACGGCTTCGAAGGCGGACAGCGGAACCAGGACCAGCACGGCGAGCGCCATCGGCGAGATGCCGCCGGGCTGCACGGTCTGGAATCCCAGCACCCGTTCTCCGGATCCGCTGCCGTACAGGGTGATTCCGATGAGCAGTGCGCCCAGCACGCTGGCGCCGATGGACAGCGGCAGCACCGCGGCCGCGTAGGCGCTGCGCGCGGCCGCGCGGTCCTCGGCGTCGACCGCCCGTCCCCCGGCCCGCTCGGCGGCGGCCAGGGCCCCGGAAAGCCTGCCCGCGACGCGCAGTTCGGGTGCGTGGTCGAGCACGGTCAGCGCTTCGGCGGTGAACGCGGTCCGGTCGTCCCGCACCGCGAGCTCCGCCTCCCGCGCGGCGCGCGCCGACAGCCACGGCGCGAGGATCCCGGAAATCGCCAGCGCCACGGCGAGAACGATCGCCGCGGGCACCGAGATGAAAGCCAGCAGCCCGACGGCGATGAGCGAGAGCAGCACGGCGACGGCGATCGGCACGAACGCCCGCACCACCACCGCCCCCAGGTCGTCGATGTCCGCCCCGACCCGCCCCAGCAGCTCCCCGCGCCGCAGCGCCGCCGGATCCCCCTGCCGCCCTTCGTCTTCCGGCCCACTGCGCCTGGGCCGCCAGATCTCGGCCCCGGCCAGCGCCCGATAGGTCTTGGTCCGCGCCAGGCTCATGGACCGCAGCGCCACGTCGTGGGTGGCCAGCCGCTCGAGATACCGGCACAGTCCCCGCGCGATCCCCAGCGCCCGCACGGTGACCACCGCGATGGTGAGATCCAGCACCGGCGGCATCTCCCACGCCCGCGCGATCAACCACGCCGCCAGCGCCGCGAGCGCGAACCCGCTCCCGAGCGCGGCCGTCCCCCACCCGATGGAGACGGCCATCCGCCACCGCGAGAGCTCCAACAGCTCCCGCACCCGCCGAAAGTCCGCCAGCGCACCGGTCATCGCGCATCCACCTTCCGATCCCCGTGCCCAGCGGTCGAACTCGTCATCTCGGCGCCGGCGCGGACGTGCCGGCCCGCCCCGTCCGCCGACTCCCCCGTGTGGTGCGCCGGATCCGGTGTCGAGCGACCCGACTCGTCTCCCACGCAGGTTGTTTCACGCACCGCCGCAGCCGACATGCCGCCGGTGTTCGGCCCCGCGTTCCGGTTGGTCGAAGAGGTCTCGTCACCTCCAACCGGATCGGAGCCCGGCGATACGGCCTCGCCCCCCGTTCGCCCGGCGGGCTCGCCCACGGCGATCGACCGGGTCCGAACCGGGCCCTCGGGAGCCGATGCAACAGCGGCATGCGGGGTGGCGACGTGGGCCGCAACGGTTTCGGTGTCACCGCCGCTCGACGTGACGGTCAGTACCTCGTCGGCGATCGCGAGCAGGGCCGGGCGGTGGGCGACCAGGACGACGGTCGCGCCCCCCGCCGCGCGGGCGCGCAGGGCCCGTAGGACGCGGGCCTCGGAGGCGGGGTCCAGGTGGGCGGTCGGCTCGTCCAGGAGCAGGACCGCGCGATCGGCGGCGAGGGTGCGGGTCAGGGCCAGGCGCTGGCGCTGGCCGAGGGACAGGCCGGTGCCGCCGGGACCGAGGCGGGTGTTCCAGCCGTCGGGGAGCTCGGCCAGGACCGTGTCGAATCCGGTTGCGCGGGAAGCGTCCTCGAGGTCGGCGGCGTCGGCGGGCGGGCCGAGGAGTTCGATGTTGTCGCGCAGGGTGCCGGGGACGAGGACCGGGCGCTGCGGGAGCCAGGCGACCTGCGACCACCAGTGGTCGGGGTCCAGTGCGGGGACGGGAACGCCGTCCACGAGGACGGTGCCGGCGGCGGGTGCGACCAGGCCCAGGATCGCCTGCAGGGCGGTGGATTTGCCGCTGCCGTTGGGGCCGGTGAGCACGGTGACCGCGCCGCGGCGCAGCGTGCCCGAGAGCGCGTGCGGCGCCAGGCCGTCCCGCGCGGCCACCGACAGCCCGCGAATCACGATGTGGCCGTCGGGTTCCCGGGTGCTCGCGGGGTCCGCGCCGCTGATGACATCAGCGAAGTCGGACGCGGCGGCGGGAGCGGGAGCCGCGTCAGCGGTGCCGAGCGCACGCGAGCCGTCCAGCACACGGGCGGTGTGGGTGCTTCCGGCTGATCCCCGCCCGGCAGGTCCTGCCGATCGCAGCGCCGTGGTACCGGACGATCCCCGCCCGGCGGTTCCGGACGCTCCCTGCCCGGCAGGTCCGGTCGATCCCCGCCCGGCGGTTCCGGCCGATGCCCGAACGGCGGCCGTGTCGCCGTCGGCGGACTCATCCGCCCCGCTGCCGGGTTCGAGGATGGCGAACGCCTTTTCCGCGGCGGCCATGCCGTCCTGGGCGGCGTGGAAGCGCTCGCCGACCGCGCGCAGCGGGAGGTAGACGTCGGGGGCGAGGATCAGGGCGAGCAGGCCCGCGTACAGGCCCATCTCGCCGTAGACCAGGCGCAGGCCGATCGAGACGGCCACGAGCGCAACCGACAGCGTCGCGAGGGCCTCGAGGACCATCGAGGACAGGAAGGCGATCCGCAGCGCCGACATAGTGCGCCGGTGCAGGTCGTCGCCGAGGCGGCGCACGCGATGCCGCATGGTGGTGCGGTCGGACATCGCGGACGTCTCGGCGTCGGGTCCGATCGTCGATTCGATCGCGCGCCCGCGCCTCGGAGCCGGATCGCCGTAGCGGTGCGGCGCGGTGGGAGCCGCGGCCGCACCGTCGCTGCCACTCTCGCGCCCCAGCGCGCGCAGGGTCGGCATCCCGGCGAACAGATCCAGCAGTTGATCCGAGAGCCGCGTGGTCGCGGCCAGGGTCTGCTCGGCGCGCCCCTTGGTGAGCAGCCCGATCAGGATCATGAAGATCGGGATCAGGGGCAGGGTCACCAGGATGATCGCGCCGGAGATCCAGTCGTGTGCGGCGATCACCGCCAGCAGGATCGGCGGGACCAGCAGCGAAAGCAGCAGGGCGGGCAGGTATCCCGCGAGGTAGGCGCGCAGGCCGCTCAGGCCGGAGCCGACGACGACCGCCAATTCGGTGCGCCGCGACTCCAATTCGCGTGGCGGCAGCTGCGCGCCCGCGGTGAGCACGGCGGTCTCCAGCTCGGCGACCACCCGCGCTCCCGCTCGATGCGCCAGTCGGGCCTGCCACCAGGTGGCGGCGGCCCGGAACAGCACGGCGACGGTGAAGACCACGAGTTCGACACGCCACGAACCGATGTCACGGCGGGTGGCGTCGGTGATGACGCCGGCGAGGACCCGCGCCAGGGCGAGCGCCGCGACCACGATGCTCATCGTGATCGCCAGCGACAACGCCACGCTCAGCGCGAGATACGTGCGTGCGGAGCGGGCGTACCGCCACAGGCGCGGGTCTACCGGTCGTGCCATCGCGTCGAATCCGTACTGTCGTCGGTTATTTCGGGGTGGATTCCATCGGCAGCCCGATGGAGGGCGGGATCTGCTCGACGGTCAGGCGCTGACGGAACACCCAGTAGGTCCAGCCCTGGTAGATCAGCACGACGGGCACCATGGCCACCGCCACCCAGCTCATGACCACCAGCGTGTAGTGGCTCGAGGAGGCCGAGACGGTGCCGTCCCGCCCGTCGACGGTGAGGCTGAAGGCCGCGTCGATGGTGGAGGGCAGCACGTTCGGGAACAGCGCGCCGAACAGCAGCGCGGTGGCCGAGGCGATGGTGAGCGCGGTGCCGGTGAAGGCCCAGCCGTCCCGGCCCTGGGTGGCCGCGAAGCCCGCGACCAGCAGTCCGATCACGGCCAGCGCCAGCGGAATCCAGGTCCAGCCCCGGCCGTACGCGAGCTGGGTCCAGATGCCGAAGGCGGCCACGACCACGGCGGTGGGCACGAAGAGCTTGCGCACCAGCGCCTGTGCGTCGTCGCGCATCTCGTTGCCGGTCTTGAGGGTGATGAACACCGCGCCGTGCAGCAGGAACAGCAGCAGCGTGGTGAGCCCGCCGAGCAGGCCGTACGGGTTCAGCAGATCGAGCAGGTTGCCCTCGATGTGCCTGCGCTCGTTGAGCTTCACCCCGCGCACGATGTTGGCGAAGGCCAGACCCCAGGCGAGCGCGGGGATCCAGGAGCCGAGCCCGATGCCGATGTCGCACCAGCGCCGCCACTTGTCGTCGTTGATCTTGCCGCGCCATTCGATGGCGCAGGCGCGCACGATCAGGCCGACCAGGATCAGCAGCAGCGCCAGGTAGAACCCGGAGAACAGGCTGGCGTACCACTCGGGGAAGGCGGCGAACATGGCGCCACCGGCGGTGAGCAGCCACACTTCGTTGCCGTCCCACACCGGCCCGATGGTGTTGAGCACCACGCGCTTTCGGGTCTCGTTGCCCCTTCCGAGGATGGGCATGAGCATTCCGACGCCGAAGTCGAAGCCCTCCAGCACGAAGTAGCCGGTGAAGAGCACCGCGATCAGTAAGAACCAGAATTCAGGGAGACTCATCCCGGGCTCCTAGTAGGCGAAGGACAGCTTGTCGACGGAATCCCCGGGGTCCCCGGTCATCCGCGGCCCGGTGTCGACCGGGGCCGGGGCTTCCGGTCCGGCGACGACGTAGCGGCGCATGAGGTAGAACCAGGCCACCGCGAGCAGACCGTAGAGCAGGGTGAACACCACCAGCGAGGTGACGACGGTGCCGGCGGTGACGCCGGATACGCCCTCCTGCACGGTCATTCGGATGGTCGGGTCACCGTCCGGGTTGGGTGCGACCACCCAGGGCTGGCGGCCCATCTCGGTGAAGACCCAGCCGGAGATGTTGCCCAGGAACGGGGTGGCGATGGCCAGCAGCGAGAGCCAGGAGAACCATTTCTGGTCCGGGATGCGCCCGCGGCGGGTGACCCAGAAGCCGGCCAGTACCAGCAGCAGCGAGCCCGCCATCCAGGTGATCATGGCCCGGAAGGACCAGTAGGTGACGAACAGGTTGGGCCGGTAGTCGCCGGGGCCGAACTTCTCGTTGTAGGACTGCTGCAGGTCGACGACGCCCTCGAGGGTGACGTCGTCGAACCGGCCCTCGGCCAGCCACGGCAGGACGTACGGCACCTCGATGAGGTGGTCGACGCTGTCGCAGTTGTTGTGCGTGCCGACGGTGAGCACCGAGAAGTCCGGGTCGGTTTCGGTGTGGCACAACGATTCCGCCGAGGCCATCTTCATGGGCTGCTGTTTGAACATGAGCTTGCCCTGCACGTCGCCGGTGTAGACGAGGGCGACCGCGGCGATCAGCACGATGAACGCGCCGACCCGCGAGGCCGAGCGCCACATGGTGCGGGCCTCGTGCAGCGGCGCCTCGGACCCTTCGGCCTTGGCCTGCCGCGCCTTGCGCACCATCCACCAGCCCGCGATGCCGGCGACGAAGGTGCCCGAGGTGAGGAACGCTCCGGCGACCACGTGCGGGAAGGCGGCGAGGGTGGTGTTGTTGGTGATGAGCGCCCAGATACTGGTGAGCTCGGCCCGCCCGGTCTCGGGGTTGAACTCGGCCCCGACCGGATGCTGCATGAACGAGTTGGCGGCGATGATGAAGTACGCCGAGGCGTTCACGCCGATGGCGACCAGCCAAATGGTAGCCAGGTGCACCTTTTTCGGCAGCCGGGTCCAGCCGAAGATCCACAGTCCGAGGAAGGTGGATTCCAGGAAGAAGGCCACCAGGGCCTCCATCGCCAGCGGTGCGCCGAAGACGTCACCGACGAAGCGCGAGTACTCGCTCCAGTTCATGCCGAACTGGAATTCCTGCACGATGCCGGTGGCAACACCGAGCGCGAAGTTGATCAGGAAGAGCTTCCCGAAGAACTTCGTGAGCCGTAACCAGTGCTCCTTTCCCGTGATGACCCACGCGGTCTGCATACCGGCGACGACCGGCGCGAGCCCGATGGTGAGCGGCACGAAAATGAAGTGATACACGGTGGTGATACCGAACTGCCAGCGCGCTAGATCCACGACGCTCATCCGACCTCCAGGCCGATCTACGACATGACGTAGTACCAAACAGTACGCCGTGCCGCCGTCAGTTCAACGTGTGCCGCGCCATAGTGTGCCGAAAAGTTGCTGGAGTGTGATAGCAGATCCGACCGAAGCCCTGTTCAGGGCGCGCGTAACGTGGCCGGGGTCATGCCGACCGGCCGGAAATCCGAATTCCTATCGAGCTACCAATCGGCGATGCTGCCCGGCAGGGCGATGCCGCGATCCACCAGCGCCGCGATCTCGGCCGCGTTGTCGGGGGCCGACATGCGCAGTCCGTCCAGCGATTTGACCCGTGCCGCGAGGGTGATGCTGGAGAGCATCCAGACGCTGTCGGCGGTGATCAGATCCGCGGTGAACAGCGGCTCGTACCGGCAGTCCCAGCCCGCCTTCTCCGCCTGGGTGAACAGTGCCCGCTGCGTGGTGCCCGGCAGCACGCCGATGCGCGCGGGCGGGGTGATGAGCTGATTGTCGCGCGCCACAACGACTGTCGAGCGCGGCCCCTCGAGCACCCGATGCTCGGTGCTGGTGAAGATGGCGTCGTCCGCGCCCATGCGCTGGGCGAACCGCAGGGCGGCCATGTTCGTCGCGTAGGACAGGGTTTTCGCGCCCAGTAGCTGCCAGGGTGCGGCCTGCGCCAGATCGACGGAGATGCCGCGCGAGAGTGTGATGACCGAAACACCTTCGGCGCGGGCGGTTTTCACCCGATCAGCGACGGCCTGCACCAAAACGTAACCGGTGGTCGGCGGTTCGGCGGCGGACATACCCCCGGCCTTGTTAGCTGATTGTTTGCCACTGCCCTGTTCGCTCTCCCGCCCGCGGGTCAGGGTCATGCGCAACATGCCCTCGCGCTCGCGGCCCCACTCCTCGGCCGCCAGTTCGACCGCAAAACGCCAGGCGTCCACGTCCGGCGCGGGCAGGTCGAGGGCCTGCGCCGAGCGCCGCAGGCGCGCCAGATGCAGCTCGAGCGCGCAGGCCACGCCGTCGCGCACCAGGACCGTTTCGAAGATGCCGTCGCCGCGCAGTGCGCCGATGTCGTCCGCATACAACAGCGGCGCGTCCGGATCCCGGATCGCGCCGTCAAGAGTCACCAGAACCCGTTCCACCATGCAGCCGAGCCTAGGTCAGTGCGCGCGTCACGGAGTGATAACCGTCCGGCCGACAGCCCCGCGCTCGCCCGCCACCGGCGCTTCGATCACCCGGCGCGGCGCTCCCGACCGGCGCGCCGCCGGCCCCGCGTTCACCCCCGTCCGAGGCCCTCGGTCGAGCCGCCGCGGGGGTGCCGTGCAACACGCCGCCGGAGGCCGGAGATCGAACACCGCTAGGGTGGTGGGGTGTCCTTCGAGGTAGCACCCAGTCCGATTCTGCAGTTTCCGGGGGCTGTCGCGGGGCCGCCCGGGTCACCCGATGCGGCGGTCGCGTGGCATTACGGGGATCCGCTGGGCGAGCAACGCGCCGCCGTGCACCGGGTTGCGGTGATCGATCGATCGCATCGGTCCGTGCTGGCCATGACCGGTAAAGAGCGCTTGACATGGCTGCACACCATCTCCAGTCAGCACGTGGCGAATCTGGGTGACGGGCAGTCCGCGGAGAACCTCGATCTCGACCTCAACGGCCGGGTACTGCACCACTTCGTCCTCACCGATCTCGACGGCACGGTGTGGATCGACACCGAGGCCGATCGCGGCCCGGAACTGCTGAGCTTCCTGCAGAAGATGGTCTTCTGGGCCGACGCGAAACCGGTGGCCGCCGGCGATCACGCGGTGCTGAGCCTGATCGGCCCCGACGTGCCGAAGCTGACCGGGGCCCTGGGCGTCGACGCCCTGCCCGAGGTGTACCGGGCCGTGGCCCTGCCCGGCGGTGGTTTCCTGCGCCGCATGCCCTGGCCCACCGCGGACTCCTTCGACCTGGTCATCCCCCGCGATCAGCTCACCACCTGGTGGGCGCGCCTGCGCGAGGCGGGCGCCGAGGCCGCGGGCAGTTGGACCTTCGAGGCGCTGCGCGTGCTGGCGCTGCGCCCGCGCATCGGCCTGGACACCGACGATCGCACGATTCCGCACGAGGTGAACTGGATCGGCGGCGTCGAGCAGTTCGGCGCGGTGCACCTGAACAAGGGCTGCTACCGCGGCCAGGAGACGGTGGCCCGGGTCCACAATCTCGGCAAGCCGCCCCGCCACCTGGTGCTGCTGCACCTGGACGGGTCCGCCGACGCCCGGCCCGAGCCCGGCGAGCCGGTGACGGCGGGCGGCCGCTCGGTGGGCACGCTGGGCACGGTGGTCGATCACTACGAATTCGGCCCCGTCGCACTGGCTTTGATCAAACGCAACATTCCCGCCGACACCGCCCTGACGGTGGGCCCGGTCGCGGCCTCGATCGACGCGGATTCGGTTCCCGCCCACGACGAACCGCAGGCCGGCCGGCTCGCCGTCGAGAAGCTGCGCGGTCGATGAGCGCACCCGCCCCCGGTGCGTCCGGGCAGGTGCTCGCGGTGTGCGTGGTCTTCGAGGAGCTGGAGGTGCCCGGCCGGGTCGGGCGGACCGCCATCGACAAAAGGCCGGTGCCGCACCGGGTTCCGGTGCGCACGCTCGGGCTCGAGGGTGACCACGTCTGCGATGTCGACCATCACGGCGGCGCGCACCAGGCCGTGTACGCCTACGCCGAGGAGGATGCCCGGCGCTGGTCCCGAGAGCTGGACCGCGAGCTGCCCGCGGGTTGGTTCGGCGAGAATCTGCGGGTGTCCGGGCTGCCGGTGAGCGATGCCGTGCTCGGCGCGCGCTGGGCCATCGGCGACACCGTGCTGGAGGTGTCGGCGCCGCGGGTGCCGTGCGCGACCTTCCAGCGCTGGAGCGGCGAGCAGCAGTGGGTGAAAAGGTTCACCGCGCAGGCGAACACGGGCGCCTACTTCCGGGTGATCACCGCGGGCACGATCGGCGCGGGTGACGCGGTGCGGGTGCTGTCCGAGCCCGCGCACGGCGTCACCGTCCGCGATCTGTTCACCGGTGCGGACATGTCCCGGCTGAACCTGCTGCTCGAATCCGAGCCGACCGTGTCCGACGACGTGCGCATGCAGATCGAGCGGCACCGGCGGCGTCATGACAACGCGGCGGGCCGGTCGGTCCGGCCCGCGGAGGGAGCGACCGCGTGAGCGTGGAATTGGTGGAGGTCGTGCGCTCGGGGTTCCGCGAGTGCGTGCATCGCGGCTCGCTGGTGCTCCTGCGCCCGGACGGCGAGCCCCTGGTCGAGGCCGGGGCGGTGCACGGCCCGATCTTCCCGCGCTCGACGAACAAGCCGATGCAGGCACTGGCCCTGCTGCGCAACGGTTTCGAGCCGCTCGATCAGGCCGAGCTGGCCATCACCACCGCCTCGCATTTCGGCGAGCCCGATCATGTCGAGCTGGTGCAGCGGCTGCTCGACCGCTTCGGCTTCACCGAGGACGATCTGGAGTGCCCGCCGGACCTGCCGTCGGAGGAGCTGTCGCGGGCGGCGGCGCTGGCCGGGACCGAGCGGAGCAAGGCGGCCCGCCCGATCTTCATGAACTGTTCCGGCAAACACGCGGCCATGCTCGCGACCTGCCGCCTCAACGGCTGGCCGACCCGCGGGTACATGGAGGTGGGCCACCCGCTGCAGCGGTCGGTGCTGGCGACCATCGCCGATGTCACCGGTGAGCCGGAGACCGATCTGGGCATCGACGGTTGCGGGTTGCCGATCGTGCCGGTGTCGCTGGTGAATCTGGCCCGGGCCTACGCCGCGCTGACCACCGCGCCGGAAGGTAGCCCGGAACGCGCCGTGGCGGACGCGATTCGCGCGCATCCGCGAGTGATTTCCGGCACGGACGGTCCGGATCTGCGCATCATGACCGCGACGCCCGGGCTGCTCTGCAAGATCGGCGCGGACGGCGTGCACGCGGGCGCGCTGCCCGACGGTTCGGCCTTCGCGTACAAGATCGACGACGGCGCGGATCGGGCTCGACTGCCGCTGACCACGGCCATTCTGCAGCGTATGGGTATCGAGTGGACCGATCAGCACGCGGAGCTGGCGGCTACGCCGGTGCTCGGCGGCGGCGCCCGAGTGGGCGTCATCCGAGCGGTTCCGGGGGTGCTCTGACCCCGGAATCCCCTCGGCTCGATCCCCGTTCGACAGCCCGGAACGCCTCGTGGCGGCGGTCCCGGGCGGCACTTCGGCGCTTTCTGCCCCACTCCTGGAAGCGAGACCGCCTGACACACGCTAAAGTGTCTGTCAGGAAGATTATTAATTCGAACGGGGCCGCCAAACCACCCCAGGCCGCCCCGCAGTGACGCGAGGGGGTCAGCCATGGGCCGTGGCCGGGCTAAGGCAAAGCAGACCAAGGTAGCGCGCGAGCTCAAGTACAGCTCGGCGCCTACCGACTTCAAGAACCTTCAGCGCGAGCTGTCGGGGAGTGAGCTGCCAGGGAGGCCCGCGGACTTGCCTCGGAGCCCTGTGCTTTCCGACGAGCACGACGCGAAGGACTCGCAGTCGCGCTGGGACGAAGACGACTACGACGACTGGCGCCGCTGACTCGGATTTTCTCGACGTTCCAAGGGGCAGGCCCGTGTACGGTCTGCCCCTTCGGCACGTCCCCGAGTCTTCGAAGCCATCTTTTCCGGATAGCCGATTCACACGCGTCTCACCCGCAAGGGTGGGGCGCCGACGTGTGTTCTCGGTAGATGACCCGCTGCGCGCCCCCTAGCCGCAACGTATCGGCTACCCCCACATAAGAATTCGACATTCCAGACAAATAGCAAGGCCCCGATCACTCGAGAGCGATCGGGGCCTCTGCTATGTCTTCCTCAGAAGCGAGGGTGATCCCCCAGGAGTACGGCGCGCACGGCGTCGACGTCCTTGGCCTTCTTCACCGTGCCGAGGGTCCAGCAGTCGATGTGGCGGGCGGTCAGCACGGCCAGGGCGCGGTCGGCGTCCTCGGGGGCCACGATCGCGACCATGCCGATGCCCATGTTGAAGGTCTTCTCCATCTCGGCGCGCTCGACGCGGCCGCGCTGGGCGATGAGCTTGAAGACCGGGGCCGGGTTCCAGGTGCCGCGGTC
>NZ_JBSFNO010000069.1:0-24930 GCF_053981095.1 Nocardia sp. NPDC003693 | reverse complement strand
GGCGCGTTCGTCGGCCGCTGTGCCGAGATGTGCGGCACCTTCCACTCGATGATGAACTTCGAGGTCCGGGCGGTCTCGCCGGAGAAGTTCGAGCATGCGCACGCGTTCGGGGACGATGCGAATCGCGATGCGCTTGTTCAGCATCTGCTCGACGAACGGCTTCATCTCCTCGCTGTAGGGGCCGGTGTACCGCTCCCACACGCTGATACCGACCTGGAACAGGGCATCGGCATCGTCGATGATCTCCGCGCGTCCCTCGATGGAGACCCCGCGCAACTGGTCGTAGGTATCGCCGGCCTCCACCAGGATCGTCACCCGCGGATCGCGGCGCAGATTCACCGCCTTCTGCGATTTGGCCTTGGTCTCGAACCAGATCTCGCCGTTGATCAGCCCGTACCACATGGCGGTCAGATGCGGGGTGCCCGCGGGACCGAGGGTGGCGAGGTTGGCGATTCGGCTGCGCTGCAGGAATTCCGCGATCTCCAGGTCGGACATCGTGATCTGAGCGCGTTGATTGACTCCCATGGGCCGACTGTAATTTACGCCGTATGAGGCGGGTCACAGCGCCCGCCGGACGCCGCCCGTCGCGGTCCGCCGGCCGGCGCGGACGCCCGGAATCGGCTCACCGCCGCTGTGCGCCCCGAAAACGCCGACGCCCCCACCGGATTCCCGGCGGGGGCGTCGAAATCGCTGTGCGGGCCCGTCAGAGGCGTTTGTGCAGTGCGTCGGCGGCGGCCACGAGATCGGCGGCCCAGCGGGCACCGGGGCGGCGGCCCATGCGGTCGATCGGCCCGGAGACCGAGACGGCCGCGATGACCGCGCCGCCGGTGTCGCGCACCGGCGCCGAGACGCTGGCCACGCCCGCCGCGCGCTCGGCGGCGCTCTGCGCCCAGCCCCGGCGGCGCACCTCGGCCAGCGCGCGCTCGCCGAACACCGCCTCCGGCAGCACCGTCCGCTGCAGGTCGGGATCCGCCCAGGCCAGCAGCACCTTGGCGGCCGAGCCTGCGGTCATGGGCATGCGCGCGCCGACCGGTACGGTGTCGCGCAGTCCGGAGGCCGGTTCCATCGAGGCCACGCACACCCGGGCGTTGCCGTCGCGCCGATACAGCTGCACGCTCTCGCCGGTGATCTCGCGCAGGCGCGGCAGGATGCCCGCGGCCGCGTCGAGCAGCGGGTCGCTGGCGGTGGTAGCCAGCTCCGACAGTGCCGGGCCCGGACGCCACAGTCCCTGGCTGTCGCGGGCCAGCATGCGATGCGTCTCCAGGCCCACGGCCAGGCGATGCGCGGTAGCGCGGGGCAGGCCGGTGCGGGCGCAGAGCTCGTTGAGGCCGCAGGGTTGCTCGGCGACGGCGTGCAGGACCGCCATGGCTTTGTCCAGAACACCGATACCGCTATGCTGTCTCATAGAACGATATTAGCGTCTCGCATGTTGGGAATGCCAAATCGCGATCGCAGCGTGCGAACGCATATGGGCATCTCCGGCATCAGGGCTCACCGGCCCGCGCGGCGCGTTCCCCGCGTCACCAGCCCGGGCGTGGGTTATGTCCTATCGAGAGGTGATGCAGTTATGGCCGGTCGGCCACGCACTCTGGCGGAGAAGGTCTGGGACCAGCACGTCGTCGTGAAAGGCGAAGGTGAGGGCGCGAACCGCGAACCCGATCTCATCTACATCGATCTGCACCTCGTGCACGAGGTCACCAGCCCCCAGGCCTTCGACGGCCTGCGCGCGGCCGGGCGCCCGGTGCGCCGCCCCGATCTCACCATCGCGACCGAGGACCACAACGTCCCGACGATCGACATCGATCAGCCGATCGCCGATCCGGTCTCGCGCCTGCAGGTCGAGACCCTGCGCAAGAACTGCGCGGAATTCGGTATCCGCCTGCACCCCATGGGCGATCTGGACCAGGGCATCGTGCACGTCGTCGGCCCGCAGCTGGGTCTGACCCAGCCCGGCACCACGGTGGTGTGCGGCGACTCGCACACCTCCACCCACGGCGCATTCGGCGCCCTCGCAATGGGTATCGGCACCAGCGAGGTGGAACACGTGCTGGCGACGCAGACTTTGTCGCTGCGCCCGTTCAAGACCATGGCCATCAATATCGAGGGCGCGCTGCCCGAGGGCGTGACGTCGAAGGACGTGATCCTGGCGGTCATCGCCGAGATCGGCACCGGCGGCGGCCAGGGCTACGTGCTCGAGTACCGGGGCGAGGCCGTGCGGGCCATGTCCATGGAGGCCCGGATGACCATGTGCAACATGTCGATCGAGGCCGGTGCGCGCGCCGGAATGGTCGGCCCGGACGCGATCACCTACGAATTCCTGAAGGGCCGCCCGCACGCGCCCGAGGGCGCGGACTGGGATGCCGCCGTGGCGGCGTGGGACGAGCTCAACGGCGACCCGGACGCGGTCTTCGACGCCGAGGTGACCATCGACGCCACCGCGCTGACCCCCTTCGTCACCTGGGGCACCAACCCCGGACAGGGCCTGCCCCTGGGCGCTTCGATTCCGGATCCGGAGCAGATCCACGACGAGAACGAGCGTGCGGCCGCGGAGAAGGCGCTGCAGTACATGGGCCTCGAGCCCGGCACCCCGCTGCGAGATGTCACCGTCGACACCGTTTTCGTCGGTTCCTGCACCAACGGCCGGATCGAGGATCTGCGTGCGGTGGCAGGCGTTCTGGACGGCCGCAAGGTCGCAGACGGCGTGCGGATGCTGATCGTGCCGGGCTCGATGCGGGTCCGCCTGCAGGCGGAAAAGGAGGGGCTGGGCGAGATTTTCACCGCCGCGGGCGCGGAATGGCGCCAGGCGGGCTGCTCGATGTGCCTCGGCATGAATCCCGATCAGCTTTCGCCCGGTCAGCGTTGTGCCTCCACCTCGAACCGCAACTTCGAAGGGCGACAGGGCAAGGGCGGGCGCACCCACCTGGTCTCGCCGCTGGTCGCCGCGGCCACCGCGGTGCGCGGAACCCTGTCCTCACCTGCGGATCTCAACTGATTCCAGCTGATCGATCCCCGGCGGGCCCGGCGGCCCGCCGGCGCCGGGCAACTCACACAGACTCAGGAGAACACGATGGAAGCCTTCAAGGTCCACAAGGGGATCGGCGTTCCGCTGCGCCGGTCCAACGTCGACACCGACCAGATCATCCCGGCTGTCTATCTGAAGCGCGTTACCCGAACGGGTTTCGAGGACGGCCTGTTCGCGGGCTGGCGCACGGATCCGAACTTCATTCTCAACACCGAGCCCTACAACCGCGCCACCGTGCTGGTGGCGGGTCCGGATTTCGGTACCGGTTCCTCACGCGAGCACGCCGTTTGGGCGCTCAAGGACTACGGCTTCCGGGTCGTGATCTCCTCGCGCTTCGCCGACATCTTCCGGGGCAACGCCGGTAAGGACGGTCTGCTGACCGCCCGGATGGCCCAGAGCGATGTGGAATTGCTCTGGAAACTCATCGAGGAACAGCCCGGTTTGGAATTGACGGTGGACCTCGAGACACGCACTGTCGCCGCCGGAACCGTTGTGTTGCCGTTCGATATTGACGACTACACCCGGTGGCGTCTGCTGGAAGGGCTGGACGACATCGGCCTCACACTGCGCCGGTGCGACGACATCGACGCCTTCGAAAACGCAAGGCCGAGTTGGAAACCCGCCACCATTCCGGCTCGTATTTCGCAGACGTAATCATTGGGGGGCGTTAGCTGAACGCCCCCTAACGCGGTTGCTGGGCGTGTGCGGTGTCTCATCAAAATGGGTGTGGCAGATAGACTCTTGCCCAAAGAAGGTTTACCGTGGTACCTAGTCGGTCCGACGACGGGCCATTAGTCTGCGGAGGATTCAATGAACAAGGCGGAACTGATCGATGTTCTGACCGAGAAGTTGGGTACTGACAGGCGCACGGCAACCGCTGCGGTTGAGCAGATGGTCGACACCATCGTGCGCGCTGTGAACAAAGGTCAGAGCGTCACCATCACCGGGTTCGGCGTCTTCGAACAGCGCAAGCGCGCCGCTCGTGTCGCCCGTAACCCGCGCACCGGCGAAACCGTCAAGGTGAAGCCGACTTCGGTGCCCGCTTTCCGTCCCGGCGCTCAGTTCAAGGCGATCATTGCGGGTAAGCAGAAGATCGCCTCGAGCGGCCCGGCCGTGAAACGCGGTGTGGCTGCTCCGGTGTCGGGCAAGCCGGGTGCGAAGAAGACCACGGCCAAGAAGACGGCCAAGAAGGCCGCCACCAAGGCGCCGGCCAAGACCACGGCGAAGAAGGCCGCCACCAAGGCCCCCGCCAAGAAGGCCGCCGTCAAGAAGGCAGTCGCGAAGAAGACGGTCGCCGCCAAGAAGGCGCCGGCCAAGACCACCGCCAAGAAGACCGCGGCCAAGAAGACCGTCGTCAAGGCCACCGCGGCGAAGAAGACCACGGCTGCCAAGAAGACGACCGCCGCAAAGAAGGCGCCGGCCAAGAAGACCGCCGCCAAGCGCACCGCCCGTCGCTGACGGGTCGAACCGCCCGTCACTGACGGGTTTTCGGCGCCAGAACACCCTGTGAGACGGCCCGGCTACGCCGGGCCGTTTCGCATGGGGAGGTCAACAAATGCAGTCGCGCCCCGGCCGATCCGGCCGGGGCGCGATTTGCTGTCCGGAAGTTCCCGCGCCCCTTACCAACCCGGCCAATCCCGCCGCGGGGGCGCCCTCCGCGCGTGTGGAGGGCGCCGCGTTTCGGTTCGGAAAAGGGTTGCGGCGCCAGCAAAATGCGGCTCTGACCGGCCGAACGTGAATTACAGCAATGGTTTGATGCTAATTCGGCGGGCCGCGAAATGTCCTACTGCTGAATGTCGGCCGGTGTCAGCGCCCGGTCGAGGTGGTCGGCGGCCACGAGTCGATCTTTGTGCACCGACAGCACCCAAACGCTGCCCTTGCGATTACGGGCCGCGGGCAGGGTGATCCCGTCCCGGTCGGCCCACCACCCCAGCAGATCCGGAATCACCTTGCCCTGACTGCAGATCACCGGCACCGAATCGGCGCCGACGAGCTTGCGCGCGCGTTTACGGGCCGCCTCGATCGCCGTCACGTAGCCCGCGTCGCCGAACAAAGGCTCCAGTTCGATGTCCACACCGAGCTTTTCCGCCAGCGGGGTAACGGTTTGGACACAGCGCACCGGTGGGGCCGAGTAGACTTCGCCGGCGCCGAAGGCGAGCAGATTCGACGCCAGCGCCTGAGCCTGTGCGCGACCGGCCTTTTCGAGCGGGCGCTCGTCGTCGGGGCCGGTGTAGCGCTCGCGCCGGCCCGCCTTGGCGTGCCGGACCAGCAGCAGCGTCTGGGTATCGGCCGGTAGGCGCAGAAAATTGCGGATGATGTGGCGGTCCATGGGGTAGGACAGCGCGTCCATCAGGCCCTGGATCCGATGCCACACCAGCACATCGACTTCGGAGTTGGACTCGAACGCCCCGTCCACCGCCTGGGCCGCCCAGTAGTCCACCCGCTTGAGTTTGCGGTGCCCGGGGATCGGATAGGTCACGTGGCCCAGATAGCGCCCCAGGCGGCAATGTACGCCCGTTTCCTCGGTCACCTCGCGCACGGCCGTGATCACGGGCGTCTCACCGGGATCCAGCTTGCCCTTGGGCAGCGACCAGTCGTCGTACTTGGGCCGGTGCACCATGGCGATCTCCAGGTCGCCGCCGGGGCCGTGCCGCCACAGCACGGCGCCGGCCGCCGGAATGTTCGGCTTGACGCGGGGATCGGTGAAATCGGCGGGGTGCGCGGGTCTGCCCGCGCTCATCGGCGGTCCGGACGGCGCAGTCGCATGAGGTATTCCTGGTGATCGCGAATCTCTTCGCCGGGCACGTCGCCACCGGGCTGGGCGTCCCAGCTGCCGTCCGGGCGCAGCACCCAGCAGCGGGTGTTGGGGTAGAGGGCGGAATCGAACATCTGTCCCAATCGCTCGGACAGGCGCGGATCCTTCACCTGCGCCAGCACTTCCACGCGCCGGTCCAGGTTGCGATGCATCATGTCGGCGCTGCCGATCCAGTACTCGTTCTGCGCCTGGAAGTGCAGGACCCGCGAATGTTCCAGGTACCGGCCGAGAATCGAGCGCACCTCGATGTTCTCGCTCAAGCCGGGCACGCCGGGGCGCAGCCCGCAGATGCCGCGCACCACGATCTGCACCGGCACACCCGCCTGCGAGGCCCGGTACAGCGCGTCGATGATCTGCTCGTCGACGATGGCATTGGCCTTCAGCCGGATTCGCGCCTCCTTGCCCTCGGCGGCGAGTTCGACCTCACGTTCGATCCGCTCGATGATGCCCTGGCGCACCCCGCTCGGGGCCACCAACAGGTTGCGGTAGCTGGCTTTTCGGGAGTACCCGGTCAGCGAGTTGAACAGGTCGGTGAGGTCCGCGCCGATCTCCGGTGCGGCAGTGAGCAATCCGACGTCCTCGTACAGGCGCGCGGTCTTGGGGTTGTAGTTTCCGGTGCCGATGTGGCAGTAGCGGCGGATGGTGGCGCCCTCGCGGCGCACAACCAGGCAGGTCTTGCAGTGCGTCTTGAGCCCGACCAGGCCGTAGACCACGTGCACGCCCGCCTGTTCGAGCTGGCGCGCCCACTTGATGTTGGCCTGCTCGTCGAACCTGGCCTTGATCTCGACCAGCGCCACGACCTGTTTCCCGGCCTCGGCGGCGTCGATGAGGGCGTTGACGATCGGCGAGTCGCCGGAGGTGCGGTACAGGGTCTGCTTGATCGCCAGCACCTGCGGGTCGGCGGCGGCCTGTTCGATGAAGCGCTGCACGCTGGTGGAGAACGAGTCGTACGGGTGGTGCACCAGCACGTCGCCCTCGCGCAGGGCGGCGAAAACGTTTCGGGGCGTTTCGCGTTCGCCGAACGCCGGCGGGGTGGCGGGCACGTAGGGGGCGTCCTTGAGCACGGGCCGGTCCACGCCGTACACCTGCCACAGGCAGGACAGGTCCAGCAGGCCCGGGACCTGGATGACGTCGCCGGGGTCGACATCGAGCTCGCGCAACAGCAGATCGAGCATGTGCTCGGTCATGTCGTCGGAGACCTCCAGGCGCACCGGGGATCCGAAGCGGCGGCGGGCGAGTTCGCGCTCGAGAGCCTGCAGCAGATCCTCGTCGCGGTCCTCCTCGACCTCGAGGTCGGCGTTGCGGGTGATGCGGAACGAATGGTGTTCCACCACTTCCATTCCCGGGAACAGCTGATCGAGGTGAGCGGCGATCAACTCCTCCATGGGCAGGAACGGGGCCAGGGGCGAGCCCGCGCCGGAGTCGCGGCCGGACGGCGAGCGCCGCACGCGGACGAAGCGATCCACGTTGTCCGGCACCTTGACTCGGGCGAAGTGCTCGCCGCCGGTGACCGAATCCTTCACCGTCACGGCGAGATTGAGACTCAGGCCGCTGATATAGGGGAAGGGGTGTGCGGGATCGACGGCGAGCGGGGTCAGCACCGGGAAGACCTGATCCTGGAAATGCTGGGACAGGCGCTGGCGCTCACCCTCGTCGAGATCGGCCCAGCGGATGATGGCGATGCCCTCCGCGGTGAGCGCGGGCAGCACCTGATCGAGGAACACGCGGGCGTGCCTGGCCGCGATCTCCTGGGTGCGCGCGGCGATCATCTCGAGCTGTTCGGTGGGGGACAGGCCGTCGGCCGAGCGGACGGACAGGCCGGTCTCGGCCCGGCGCTTGAGGCCGGCGACGCGCACCATGTAGAACTCGTCCAGATTGGACGCGAAGATCGCGAGGAACTTCGCCCGTTCCAGCAGCGGCTGCGAGGTGTCCTCGGCCAGGGCCAGCACGCGGGCGTTGAAATCGAGCCAGCTGAGCTCCCGATTCACATACCTGTCGGCTGGTAATCGGGCAGGGGTGGGCGGTTGGGTGGCCGCGGGCGGCGCCGCGGGTAGTAGCGGCGGTTGCTTGACGGTATCCGTATCGCTCACTCTCACGATCATTCCTTATGTCGCGGGTGGTGGCCTGTTCTGACACTGTCTATTGCAGCGCAGATCACGGCCGGTCAGCACAGTGAAGAACGGGCCCGGTGTACTTGTTCCGTTCCTCGACACGCGTGAGACACGCCGATTTCACGCAGTAGCGCGGTGGTGGCCGCACCGACACCGAGCGCCGCCGCCCGATCGAGATCGGCGGTCGTGTCCACGTCCTGTCGCAAACCCGGCCACTCCCCGAGGAGTTCCACCGCACCGGCGGCGATATGCCTGCGCGCGGAATCCGGTCCGAAGAGCGGATCGAGTTCGGTGTGACGCCCGCGGGCGAGCAGGGCGACGGTGCCGCTGCCCTCGTGATCGGTCACCACCGTGCGGGGCCGGTCGGCCATGCGCAGCATCCCGGACAGCTCACCCGGGCGCAGCGCGGGCAGATCCGCCTGCAGGGCAAGCAGATCGACCGGGCCGTGGCGGCGGCGGACCGCGGCAGCCCCGGCCGCCAGCGCCGCGTTGAGCCCGCCCGGCCCGCGCGCGGGTTCGGGGTGGGCGTGCGCGCCCAGGTCGCGCACCAGTTCGGTGACCACCGGATCCGGCGTCACCACCGTCACCGAGGCGATCCCGGGCGTGCGGATCGCAGCGGTCACCGTGTCGGTCAGCATGGCCAGAACCAGCCGGGGCCGATCCTGCGGGCGCAGTCCATCGGCGAGCCGGCTCTTGGCGAGCCCGAGACTCTTCACGGCGATCACCGTGTGCACGGACGGGCGCATGTCCGAATCCTCCCACTCGAATCCGAGGGCCGCGCGCGCGGCCATGCGGGTGCAGCGAGTCCGGGCGCCCGGGGTATTCCGCGCGCGCCCCCGAGGCCGGTCTGCTACGGCTGCGCACGATGTTCAGTGTGCGTGGCGGAGCCGCGATGTCGCGACGGTTGGCGGGTGTTCGCGTGATCGGCCGGTGTGCCGCGGCGCGCTCGGCGTGGTGGTTCGCGGCGCCGCATATATTGGGCAGATGGCGAGGGCAGCAGTACTGGGAGCGGGTTCTTGGGGGACCGCGTTCGCGAAGGTGTTGGCAGAGGCGGGAACCGAGGTCACGATGTGGGCCCGGCGGCCGGAAGTGGCCAAGGTGCTGGCCGACGAACACCGCAATCCCTGGTATCTCCCCGAGGTCGAACTGCCGCCCATCGCGGCCACCCACGATCATCGCGTCGCGTTGGCCGGCGCCGACATCGTGGTGCTGGCGGTGCCCTCGCAGACGCTGCGGATCAATCTCGCGGCCTGGCGCGACGACATTCCGGCCGAGGCCACCCTGCTCAGTCTGGCCAAGGGCATCGAGACCGGCACGCTGCTGCGCATGAGCCAGGTGATCTCCGAGGTCAGCGGCGCGGACCCGAGCCGGGTCGCGGTGCTGTCCGGACCGAATCTGGCGCACGAGGTCGCCGCGCGCCAGCCCACCGCCACGGTGGTCGCCTGCACCGACACCGTGCGCGCCGAGGCGGTTCAGCACGCCAGCGCCACCGGATACTTCCGGCCGTACACCAACAGCGACGTGGTCGGCTGCGAGATCGGCGGCGCGTGCAAGAACGTCATCGCCCTGGCCTGCGGCATCGCCTCCGGAATGGGATTGGGCGACAACTCCATTGCCAGTCTCATCACCCGCGGGCTGGCCGAGATCATCCGGCTGGGCGTCGCGGTCGGCGCGGAACCGGTGACCCTGGCCGGGCTGGCCGGGGTCGGCGATCTGGTCGCGACCTGCACCTCGCCGCTCTCGCGCAACCGGTCCTTCGGGTTCGCGCTCGGGCGCGGCGGCAGCATGGAGACCGCGCAGCGCGCGACCAATGGCCAGGTGGCCGAAGGTGTGAAGTCCTGCACATCGGTGCGGGCACTGGCCGCCGCGCACGGGGTCGAGATGCCGCTGACCAACGCGATGCATCAGGTCTGCCACGAGGGACTGCCCACGTCCGAGGCCGTCGGGCAGTTGCTCGGGCGCCGTTTGAAATCGGAATGAAGCAGGTCCGAGTCGAGCCGACCGCGTAACACGATCGCCACCGCCGACCCGCTAGGGTTCCGGGCATGACCAACAGGATCCGGGTGGCGGTGGTTTTCGGCGGCCGCAGCAATGAGCACGGCGTCTCGTGCGTGTCGGCTCGCACTGTGCTGAGCAGCCTCGATCCGCAACGGTACGAGGCGGTTCCGATCGGCATCACCCGCGACGGCACCTGGGTGCTGAGCGGATCGGACTCCGCGGTGCTGACCGCGGACGCCGGACGGGAGCTGCCCTCGGTCGGCGTCGAGGGCACCACCCTGACCCTGGCCGCGGATCCCAGCCGGTCGGGCAGCCTGGTTCCGCTCGACGGCGCGGAGGCGGTGCTGGACAGCGTGGACGTGGTATTCCCGGTGCTGCACGGCGCTTTCGGCGAGGACGGCACCCTGCAGGGTCTGCTGGAACTGGCCGGGCTGCCGTATGTCGGCCCGGGTGTGCTGGCCAGCGCGGCGGGCATGGACAAGGAGTTCACCAAGAAACTCCTTGCCGCCGAGGGCCTTCCGATCGGCACCCAGGTGGTGCTGCGGCCCGGGGTCGCCACCGTGGCGGACGCCGACCGCGAGCGCCTGGGCCTGCCGGTGTTCGTCAAGCCCGCGCGCGGCGGGTCCTCCATCGGTATCACCAAGGTCGACAGCTGGGACCGCCTCGACGACGCCATCGCCGCCGCGCGCCTGCACGATCCGAAGGTGATCGTGGAAGCGGGGATCGTCGGCCGCGAAGTCGAGTGCGGCGTACTGGAATTCCCGGACGGCCGGGTGGAAGCCAGTGTGGTGGCCGAGATCCGCATGCCCGAGGAGACCCCCGAGGGCCCCGAGTTCTACGACTTCGACACCAAGTACCTCGACGACGTGTGCGAGTTCGACGTGCCCGCCAAGCTGGACGACGATGTGTCCCAGCAGATCCGCGAGACCGCGGTGGCGGCGTTCAAGGCACTGGACTGCCAGGGGCTGGCGCGGGTCGACTTCTTCGTGACCGCCGACGGCCCGGTCATCAACGAGATCAACACCATGCCCGGGTTCACCGCCATCTCCATGTATCCGAAGATGTGGGAGGCGACCGGGCTGGACCGGCAGACGCTGGTGAGCACGCTGGTCGAGACCGCGCTGGCCCGGGGCACCGGACTGCGCTGACGGGTTCGCGCGGCGCCGAATTCTCGCAAGGCGCCGAATTCTCGTAACGTGACGGGCCACCCTGGGCGGGTGGCCCGAGTCGTGTCCGGGGTGCGAAGTAGCGCGCGGGGGTGGCGGGCCGGGCCGCGCTGGGTACCCTCGATGGGGTGCTCATGGCGATGACGATCCCCGGCCTGGCCATCCTGATCATCACGGTGGCGTTCGCCGAAGTGGCCTACCGCAAGGTCACAGGCCGCACCGGGCTGCCGTGGATGCGCGGCGACGCCGACGAGCAGCGCAGCGCGGGCGCGATCGGGTTCGAGCAGTTCGACGCCATCTTCAGCAACGGCAAGCGCGCCGAGTTCGAGCAGCGTCAGTCCGTGCTCATGCACCGGGAGAACCCGGGCGACGGCACCGACGGTTTCACGATCGACCTCACCTCGGGCGTCGCGAAACTCCGCGGGCCCGCGGTCTGATCCCGGCCGCCGCGACGCGACCTGATGTCGCGAGCACCGAGCGTTCGATGTTCGTGCGCGGGAGATGCCGGGCGTAACCACCGACGGGTGGCGCTCGACCTCGCCCCGAGCGATCCGCGGGTCCTGCCCTGGGGCGTCCGGTCGTCGGCGGGCTCAGTTGGGGAGGGGGTTCGGGTCCAGGGGCTGCTGGGGGATGGTTTTGGTGATCGCGTCCGAAACCTCTTGCAGGGGAGTGGGTCCCGCCGTGTTCGGCATCGTCAGGGCGATGTAGGTGCCGCGGTCGACGGCGAACCAGGTGCCGGAGGCGGCGCCGCTGGTCTCGTCGCGGACCTCGAACCAGTTCACGCCGTTCACCACCTGTAGCGGGGAGGCGCGGTTGAACTCCAGGGGGCGGTCCAGGCCGCAGCGCAGGACCAGGGGCTCGCCGCCGTCGGGGAGCTGCCACGCCTTGGTGGCCTGCGGGGCGGGCTCGACCAGGTCCGCGGTCGTGTAGTCGCCGATGGTCGGCGGCAGTTCGGGGAGCAGCGCCGTGCACTGCGGACCCGTCGCGCCCGGCGCGGGAACCGAACCCAGGGCGAGGGGTTCGCGGGCGGGATTGCGGTTGGCGATGACACCGGCGACGAGCACGCCGACCACCAGCGCCACCGGGAGCGCGACGGCCGTCGCGATCAGCGCGGGGGAGCGGCGGGTTTCGTAGTCGGCCTCGGCGTCGGTGGTATCGGCCGGGGCCGTGCTCTTTCCGGTGGCGCGCTTGCCCAATTCGGGCTTGGACGCGGCTGAATCGCCCGCGTCGGCGGCGGAGACGGCCGCACCGGTCGCGGCGGTCTCGGGCTCAGCCGGGGTGGCCGGAACAGGGGTGGCCGGATCGGCGGCGGCGTCCGGCGTGGTGCCTTCGGCTTCCGTGCCGCTGGTGTCGTTGCTCATCCGGTCGTCGGTCCCCGATCGTGCCGTGCCGGGCACAGCGCGTCCCGGCTGGTGGTCGTCGATTGCGTGTCCGAGGGTACCGTCGATGCGTTCGCCGCCCGCAGCCACTCACCCGCGAGGAGACCCCCATCACCACCAGCAGCAATCGGCCCGCAGCCGCCGGTGGCGCGCGGCCCTCCGCCCCGGGCGCGGAGACCTCGGCGACGGGCCGTGATCGGCGCACGGTGCGCGACGTCGGGGAGTTCGCGCTGATCGAGGCGATCAACGCCGGGCGCGTGCACGCTCCGGGTGTACTGCTCGGCCCGGGGGACGACGCGGCGGTGCTGGCCGCGCCCGCCGGGCGCTACGTGGTGACCACCGACATGCTGGTGCAGGACCGGCACTTCCGGCTCGATTGGTCGAGCCCGCGCGACATCGGGCGCAAGGCCATCGCGCAGAACGCGGCCGACGTGGTGGCCATGGGCGCGGCCCCGAGCGCGTTCGTGGTGTCGCTGGGCTGCCCGTCGGACACCCCGGTCGACTTCATCATCGAGCTGGCCGACGGCATGTGGGCCGAGGCCGCGCGCGCGGGCGCGTCCATCGCGGGCGGCGATTTCGTGCGCAGCCCGCTGCTGGTGATCTCGGTGACCGCGTTCGGGGATCCCGTTGCGCGGGAACCGATTCTGCGCTCGGGTGCGAGGCCGGGGAACGTGGTCGCCGTGGCCGGGCTGCTCGGCTGGTCCGGCGCCGGACTGGCGGTGCTGTCGGCCGGCGGGGACGCCGAATCGGTGGATTCGGGTGCGACCGCGGCTGCCGACGCGGGGCTGCTCGCCGATGCCGTTGCCGTGCACAGGGTTCCGCAGCCGCCGTACGACGCCGTGCTGGGGCTGGCGGGCGACGCGGGCATCACCGCCATGACCGATGTGTCGGACGGGCTGCTCGCCGACCTCGGGCACATCGCCCAATCCTCGGGCGTGGCAATCGATCTCGACTCGCAGGCGCTGAATGATCCGGCACTCGACGTCATCGCGAAGGCGCTCGGCGGGGACGCGCTGGAGTGGATTCTCGCTGGTGGGGAGGACCACGCGTTCGCCGCGACGTTCGCCGATCCCGCCGCGGTGCCGCCCGGCTGGCTGGTCGTCGGGCGGGTGCTCGCCGGGGCGGGCGTGACGGTGGACGGCGCGGTGCGAACCGGACCCACCGGTTGGGAATCCTTCACATAGCCGGGTGCCATTCCGCCGGGATTGCGGGCACGATATGTTCTCCCGACATGGGCAACAAACCACTTTCGGAAGTCGTGGATTCGGGTTGGGCGGAGGCCCTCGAACCGGTGGCCGACAACATTGCCGCGATGGGCGAATTCCTTCGCACCGAAAACGCCGAGGGGCGTGGCTATCTCCCCAAGGGGGACGATGTGCTGCGCGCGTTCCAGCGGCCGTTCGACAAGGTGCGGGTGCTGATCGTCGGCCAGGATCCCTATCCGACCCCGGGCCATGCCATGGGGCTGAGTTTCTCTGTGGCGCCGGATGTTTCGCCGGTGCCGCGGAGTTTGAGCAATATTTTCTCCGAGTACACCAAGGATCTCGATCTCCCCACCCCGTCCAACGGCGATCTGTCGCCGTGGTCGGATCAGGGCGTCCTCATGCTGAACCGAGTGCTCACCGTGCAGCCGGGCCAGGCGGCCTCGCATCGCGGTAAGGGCTGGGAGAAGGTGACCGAGCAGGCGATTCGCGCGCTCGTCGCCCGCGATCAGCCGCTGGTGGCGATTCTGTGGGGCCGGGACGCCTCCACCCTCAAGCCGATGCTGGGTAGCACCCCGTATCTCGAATCCGCCCATCCCTCACCGTTGTCCGCTTCGCGTGGATTCTTCGGATCTCGTCCGTTCTCCCGCGCCAACGAATTGCTCGGTACATTGGGTGCCGCGCCGGTGGACTGGCGACTGCCGTAGGGGCATTCGCCGGTCCATTGATTCGGCGGGGATTCGATAGCAATAGGAGCTTGCGTATGCAGAACAAGACCGCCCGTGGTGTTTTCGTCACCCTCGTCGCGGGTGCGGCTCTGGCCGCCCCGGCCGCGGCCAACGCCGCGCCGCTGACGCTGGAGCCCGCGGCTCCCGCGGCCACGACCACCACCAACACCGCGCCGGTGGCCAGCCTGTTCGACACCAACAGCGCGACGACCGCCTCCTCCGGCGTGACCTCGCGGGTGGCGTGCATCTTCCAGTCCCTGAGCCAGCAGCTGGACTGCTTCACGGGACACAACTGAGCCCTCAGCGGCTCGCGCGGCGCACCATTCGTACTTCGGTTGCGAGAGTGAAGGCTTCGAGCCTGCGCTCGCCGTCGAGGTGGAAGCCGAAGGTGCGGTAGAAGGCCAGGGCGCGCGGATTCTCCTCGAACACCCAGAGGTAGGTATCGGCGTCCTCGGCCAGCACCGCGCGCATCAATTCTCTGGAGACACCGGTCCCGTACCACTCGGCGCGTACGTACATCGCGGCGAGTTCGTGTGCGGCGGCCGGTGACTCGTCTCGGGCGGGTCCGCCGCGGGCGAAACCTATGACCGTGCCGGCGGAGTCGGGGCCGGGGACCACCGCGACGACCGTCCGGCCGGTGTCCTCGACGCGCATGCGCTCCCACTGCGCCGCCCGGCGCCGCACGTCGAAGGCGGCCAGCACGTGGGCGGGGACCAGATCGTGGTACGCCTCACGCCAGCAGGCGATATGGCACGCGGCCAGACCGTCCACGTGTTCGGCGGCGAGGGGCACCACGCGCCAGGCCGGGGTGGTCATCGCACGGTGCCCGGGACGACAAAAACCCCGGATATCCGAAGGCTCGGACACCGGGGTTTTCGAAAGCTGGAAATCAGCCGCGCACGACCTTGCCGGCCTTGAGGCAGGAGGTGCACACGTTCATGCGGCGGGTGTTGCCCGGGGCAACCTGCGCGCGCACGGTCTGGATGTTCGGGTTCCAGCGACGGTTGGTGCGCCGGTGCGAGTGCGAAACCGACTTACCGAAGCCGGGGCCCTTGGCGCAAACGTCGCAGACGGCAGCCATAGTCGCGAGCTCCTTCATGTCATGTGAGGACCCACTGCGATAGCGTGTCCGGAATCTAATGTCTTGGTACGTGCCTGCCAGCGATCCGCTGGCGAACGCGTTTCTGAGACCTGAGAGGTTCAGTGCCCGCGTCGGGCAACCGCACAAGACTAACGTCCCCCCGCCCGGCGTGTCCAATTGCCCCCCGTCCGCGACCTCGGGAACACAGACGAACGGCAGGTGAGCGCCGGGTGTCGGCATCGCGGACTAGGCTGACGGCCGGGGTGGACATGGACACGACGTGTGGTGGAAGGACGGTGCCGGTGCCCGGGGTAGGGGACGCGCTCGACGGAACTGCGCTGCTGCTGTGGGGCCGGCGCTGCCTGGAGAGTCTGGAACACCATCGCGACGAGATCAACGCCCTGAATGTCTTCCCGGTCCCGGATTCCGACACCGGCACCAATCTGTTCAGCACCATGCGCGCCGCGGTCCGCGCGGCCGACGAACTCGCCGCCGCGGGCGTTCCCGGACGTCCGGCGACCGCGACGCCGGGGGCGCGCGGGGACGGGCCCGGCGCGGCGCGCGCCGAGGGCACGGTGGACAACCGCCGGGTAGCCGCGGTCGTCGATTCGCCGGTGACCTCCGCCCCCGACGGGCTCGCGGCGCGCGGTGTCGCGGGCGCGATGGCCCGGGCGGCGACCGCCGGCGCGCGCGGGAACTCGGGGATCATCCTGTCGCAGGTGCTGCGCGGGGTGGCCGACGCGGTCAGCGACGGCCCGCTCACCGCCGCGAGTTTGCGCGTGGCGCTGCGCCGGGGCGCGTTCCTGGTGCGCGAGGCGCTGAGCTCTCCGGTCGAGGGAACCATGCTCACGGTCCTGGATCGCGCCGCGGTGTGCGCCGACGAATGCCCGGGCTCGAGCCTGCCCGCGGTGGCCGTCGCCGCGGCGGACGGCGCGGCCGAGGCGCTGGGGGAGACGCCGGCGCAACTGGGTGTGCTGCGCCAGGCCGGTGTGGTCGACGCCGGTGCGCGCGGGCTGCTGGTACTGCTGGACGAGCTGGTCCGGGTCACCGGCGGGCAGGTCGCGGCGCGGCCGGAGTACGTGCGCGACGCCGGAGCGGCCCAGCGCGCACACCCGGCGCGCGACGGGCAGGTCGCCGGGGTGGCCCCGGCGCCGGTCGGCCCGATCTGGGGCACCCCGCACTACGAGGTCATGTATCTGCTGGCCGACACCGGTCCGGATCGGGTGCGCGCGCTGCGCGATCGGCTCGGCGAACTCGGTGACTCGGTCGTCGTGGTGGGCGACGGCGACGACATGTGGTCCGCGCACGTGCACTGCGCAGACGCGGGTGCGGCCGTCGAAGCCGGGCTGGCCGCCGGGCGGCTCAGCGGAATCCGCGTCGAGACGCTCGACTCCTCGGCGCACGCGCTCGCCGGGCCCGCCGATCGCGCGATCCTGGTGGTCGCCGCGGGCGCGGGCGCGGTGCGGCTGTTCGAGGACGCGGGCGCGGCCGTGCTCGAGGGACGCGAGGGCGAGGTGACCGCCGACGCGCTGCTGAGTGCCATCCGGCGACTGCCCAATCGCGAAGTGCTGGTGCTGCCCAACGGGGCGCTGCCCGCACCCGAACTGCTCGCGGTCAGTGTGGCCGCGCGCGACGGGTATCGCGACGTGCTCATGCTGCCGAGCGGTTCCATGGTGCAGGGCCTGGCGGCGCTGTCCATGCACGACGTCGGCCGGATCGCGGTCGACGACGCTTTCGCCATGTCCGAGGCGGCCGCCGGAACCCGTTGGGGCGCGGTGCGAATCGCGCCGCAGCGCGCGCTGACCATGGTCGGCACCTGCGAGGCGGGCGACGGTCTCGGGCTGGTCGGCCACGACGTGGTGGTGATCGATCGCGACGTGCGCGCGGCCGGCCGCACCCTGCTCGACCGAATGCTGGGCCTGGGCGGGGAATTGGTGACGATGCTCATCGGATCCGATGCGCCGCAAGGACTTTCCGAAGAGTTGACCGAGCACATCGCCGGCGCTTTCCCAGGCGTCGAAGTGGTGGTGTATCCCGGCGGGCAAGCCCGGGATCTGGTGCAGATCGGGGTGGAATAGATGGCGACACTGGGTGATCGGCTCGACCACGTACTCGGGGTCAAGGCCGCCGAACCGCTGCTCGAATCCTTCGACATGCACACCGTCGAGGACCTGCTGCGGCACTATCCGCTGCGCTATGCCACCCAGGGTCAGCCGCTCACCGAGGAGGCCCCCGAGGAGGGACAGCACATCACGGTGATGGGCCGGGTCACCAAAACCGAACTGCGCCCGATGAAGAACCGGCGCGGCAGCCTGCTCAAGGTGAACCTGGACACCGGCTCGGCCCGCCCGATCGAGGTGACCTTCTTCAACGGCGACAAAGTGCGCTACCTGGTGAAAGAAGGGGTGCGCGCGATGATGTCGGGCACCGTGCACTGGTGGCGGCCCGATCGCTGGAACCTCTCGCATCCGGACTATCTGATCCTGCCGGAGAAGGGCGACGGCTCCCTGGAGAATCTGACCAGCGTGCGCGGCGGCGGCGCGCTGCGCGGGCTGGCACAGAGCGCGAAAGGCGCGGGCGGGGTGGATGTCTCGTTCTTCGAGCGGGAGTTCATCCCCGTCTACCCGGCCACGGCCAAGGTGCAGAGCTGGGATCTGCTGCGCTGTGTGCGTCAGGTACTGGACCAGCTCGATCCGATCGAGGATCCGCTGCCGGAGGACCTGCGCGCCGAACACGCCCTGCTCGGGGTGTCCGAGGCGCTGCGGCTGATACATCTGCCCGAGAGCAAGACCGATATCGAACAGGCCCGGGGGCGACTGCGTTTCGACGAGGCCCTGGCCCTGCAGTTGGTGCTGGCCGAACGCCGCCACCGGACCGAGGGCCGGGCGGCCAAGCCCAGCCCGCCGCGCACCGACGGTATCGCCGCCGCCTTCGACAAGCGCCTGCCCTTCGAACTGACCGAGGGCCAGCGCGCGGTCATCGGGGAGATCTCCGCGGACCTCTCGCGCACCCACCCCATGCACCGGCTGCTGCAGGGCGAGGTCGGCTCGGGCAAGACCATCGTCGCGCTGGAGGCCATGCTGCAGGTGGTGGACAACGGTCAGCAGTGCGCCCTGCTCGCGCCGACCGAAGTCCTTGCCGCCCAGCACTATCGGTCGCTGAAGAACATGCTCGGCGATCTCGGCAACGCCGGCGAACTGGGCGCGGAGGACAACGCCACCAAACTCGTGCTGGTGACCGGGTCCATGTCCGTTCCGCAGAAGCGGGCCGCCCTGCTGGACGCGGTCACCGGCGACGCGGGCATTCTCATCGGCACCCACGCGCTGATCCAGGAGTCGGTGGAGTTCTTCGATCTGGGCATGGTGGTGGTCGACGAGCAGCACCGGTTCGGCGTCGAGCAGCGGGACGCGTTGCGCGCCAAGGCCAAGGACGGCATCAGCCCGCATCTGCTGGTCATGACCGCGACCCCGATTCCGCGCACCATCGCCATGACCACGCTCGGCGATCTGGAGACCTCCACCCTCACCCAGCTGCCGCGCGGGCGCTCACCCATCACCTCGAAGGTGGTGCCCGCCAAGATGAAACCGGCCTGGGTGGACCGGGCGTGGGAGCGCATCCACGAAGAGGTGAAAGCCGGACGACAGGCGTACGTGGTGTGCTCGCGCATCGGTGACGAGGAGGACAAGCCCGACGCCAAGGGCCGCAAGGGTAAGGCGCGCAAGGCCGAGGAGGAGCCGGAGAAGGAAGGGCCGACAACCCATTCCGCCGTGGACATCTACGAGATGCTGCGCACCGGCGCGCTCGCGGACCTGCGCGTGGGCCTGCTGCACGGGCGGCTGCCCACCGACGAGAAGGACCGCGTCATGCGCGCCTTCAACGACGCCGAGATCGATGTGCTGGTGTGCACCACGGTCGTCGAGGTCGGCGTCGACGTGCCCAACGCCACCGTCATGGCGATCATGGACGCCGACCGGTTCGGCGTGAGTCAGCTGCATCAGCTGCGCGGGCGCGTCGGCCGGGGTAAGCACGCGGGGTTGTGCCTGCTCATCACCGAGACCAATCCGGTGGGCACGGCGATGGCGCGTCTCGAGGCGGTAGCCGCCACCACCGACGGCTTCGAGTTGGCGGTGCTGGATCTGCGTCAGCGCCGCGAGGGCGACGTGCTCGGCTCCGCCCAGTCCGGTACCGCCCGCAGCCTGAAACTGCTCTCACTGCTGGACGATCTCGAAGTCATCACCGCCGCACAGCAATTGGCGCGCGAGGTGGTCGCGTCCGACCCGGGCCTGACCGAACATCAGGGCCTGGCGAGCATGATGCGCGCCGCGGTGGACGGCGAGCGCCTGGAGTATCTGGCCAAGTCCTGAGCGCCGGTGGCGCGGTGACGAGCGGCGGTCAGCGCGGTATTCGCGGGTACGGGAGATCGGTGCTGGTGTTCTCGGTGATCGCCAGCGGGCGGCCGATCTGCGGGAAGGCGCGCTGGGTGCACTGGGCGCGTTCGCAGACCTTGCAGCCGGCGCCGATCGGGGTGGCGGCCGCCGGGTCCTCCAGCGGCAGGCCCGTCGAATAGGCCAGGCGGTCGGCGTATTCGATGTCGCAGCCCAGCCCGATCACGAAATCCTTTCCGGCCGCGCCGAATCCGGTCGGGGTGGGGGTCGTGGTCCGGGCTATCCAGAGGTAGCGGCGCCCGTCCGGCATGACGGCGATCTGGGTGAGCATGCGGCCAGGATGGGCGAAGGCGTCGTGCACCACCCAGAGCGGGCAGCTGCCGCCGACGCGGGAGAAGTGAAAAGCCGTGGCGGACTGGCGTTTGGAGATGTTGCCCGCGCGATCGGCGCGAATCAGGAAGAAGGGCACCCCGCGCTGGCCCTGGCGCTGCAGCGTGCTCAGGCGGTGGCACACGGTTTCGAAGCCGACTTCGAATCGCAGGCTCAGCAGGTCGATGTCGTACCGTAATTCCTCGGCCGAGCGCAGGAACTTGCTGTAGGGCAGTACCAGCGCGCCTGCGAAGTAGTTGGCCAGGCCCACCCGGGCCAGGGTGCGGGATTCGCCGGTGAGCGTGGGGGTTTCGTCGAGCACCTCGTCCAGCAGATTGCCGTGCAGCAGCAGGGCCAGGGTGGTGGCGATCTGGAAGGCGCGCTGGCCGGGCCGGAGTCTTCGGGCCAGGGTGAGGGTCCGGGTCTCCGGATCGTAGTGGCGCTTGGGCACATTCGGATCCGCGCCGTCGCCGCGCACCAGGACGGTGACGCCCGCGCGCTCCTCGGCGACCCGCGCGAGCTGGCGGTCCAGGGAGCCGATGGTCAGCCCGCAATCCTCGAACAGCCGCTCGGCGGCCAGGTCGAGCTGAGCCACGTGATTGTGGTGATCGTAGAAGAAATCACGCACGTCCTCGTACGGCATGGGCACGCCCGGCGCGCCGGCCGGGGTCGCGACCTTGGCGGAGAGGAGATCGAGTTGATCGGTGGCCGCGCGTAGTCGGCGGTGCATGGCCACAACGATTTTCGCGACCTCGGGCATGCGGGTGGCGAGATCTTCCACCTCGGCCACGGGTGCGGCGTTGCCGCCCGCGGCCTCCACCAGAATCTCGTGTAGATCCGAGACGAGGCGGGCGTCGGAGTCGGCGGCGAAGAACTGAACGTCCAGATCGAAGGTGGAGTTCAACTTCAGCAGCACCGGAATGGTGAGAGGCCGTTGATCACGCTCGAGCTGGTTGAGGTAGCTGGGGGACAGATCCAGGGATTTGGCCAAGGCCGCCTGGGTCATCCGCCGTTCCTCGCGCAACCGCCGTAGTCGAGCACCCGCATACATCTTGCGCACAGTGCAGGATCGTACCGATCCTGCTTCGCAAACATCGCAGTATTGACCGGACTGCCTATTACTTCTTATTCCTGCAAGCGGTTTCGCGTTCCGAGCGCGGCTGCGTAGCATGCGAATTCGGGGTTTGGGCACCGTGTCCACCGGGCACTCATCGTACGCGGGGCGTACGTTCGCCGTGGCTGAACCGGGTCCCGAAAACCGACCGGCATCATCCCGGCAGCAGAGTGACCTGAAGTTCGCCGACTAGGAGACCCGCGTGCCCGCTGGCAAGACGGCCGACAGTTCGCCACCCACCCAGCGCGTGATCTCGATCGTGGAATTGCTCGCCGCCCGGCACGGGCCGCTGACCTCCGCCCAGATCGCCGACCGTCTGGAACTGAATCGCTCCACCGCCGGGGCCATTCTGGCGGCGCTCGTCGAACGGGGCTGGGCGCGACGCCGTCCCGATCTCGGCTACGAAATGGGCCCGGGGCTGGCCGCGCTCGGGCTGCGCGCCGCCGACACGCGCCGGGACCGCGCCTGGATGAACGCCGAACTGGAGCGGCTGGCCGAACGCATCGACTGCGGCGCGGCCCTGACCGCCCTCGACGGAGACTACGTGGAATTCCTCGCGGTCACCCGGGATCGCGTGACCGTCGGCATCGAATCCGGCGCTCGCATACCGCTGCTCGCCCCCGCGGGCGCGGGCATGATCGCGCACGCGAGCCGGGCGCGCCGGCGCGCGTGGCTCGACACCCGCGGCCCCGAACGCCGCGCGGAGTTCGAGGCCGTCCTCGACATCGTCCGCGAGAGCGGGCACTGCGCCTGGCGGCTGGAGCCGGACAGCATGCCCGCGGTCCGCGTCCTCACCGAGGTCGTCGATCGGCTCGCGGAGGTGCCCACCAGCAGCGAGCTGCGCGGCCGCGTCCTGGCCCAGCTGGCCACGATCATCGGCAGCGCCTACGACCGGTCCACCCTCGATCGCGATATCGCGTTGCCGCTGAGCTATATCAGCGCACCGGTCTTCGACACCGCGGGCCACGCCGTCATGGAACTCCAGATCGGCCCGCTGCGCCCGGCGGTCACCCGCGCCGAACGTCGCCGCTACTTCACCGAGATCGCGGACACCGCGGGCCGTATCGGGGAAGGGCTGGAACAGCACCCGCGACCTCGCACCTGATCCCGTCGCGATCGCACGCCCTGCGCGCCGCGCAGGGCACGCGCTGCCGTCGGCGTCCGGTTCCCGGCCGAATTCACGCCGCGGCCGGGGCGACGCCACCGGAGACCGGGTGCGAATCCTCCGGAAGCAGGTGCGCCAGTAGAAGTTTGATCAGCAGGATGGGCGCGAACCAGGCCAGGGCATGCGGGACCGTGAGCAGGCTGGTGACGCAGACCAGGGCGAAGGCGGTGACGGCGAAAGCGATAGGGCGGCGCAGATCCCGGGGCGCCGCGGTGATCAGCAGGGCGCCGCACAGGGCGGTGGCGTACACGGCCGCGGCGGTGCGCCAGGTGAAATCGGGGGTGACCCAGGCCAGGAGGAAGGGCTGCACGTGGATGGCCACGAAGCCCAGGTGATGGCGTGTGGTCCGGGATTCGCGGTGGAACCAGCGTTTGGCGGAGGTGGTGGCGTTCACGACCGCGCCGCCGAACATGTCGAAGGCGACGAAGGTGATGACCGCGAGGGTGAGCGCGGAATAGCCGGCGTGCGCGCCGAGCGCGAAAGCCGCTGCGGCGCCGAGGAACGCGGCGCCCAGGGCCGTGGTGACCTCGCCCCGGGTGGCGCCGGGCGCGATGAGGCGGTCGGTGAGGGTCATGCGCGTAGTCCTTCCACGCAGAGCTGGACCAGCGGTGTGGCCAGATCGGTCAGGGCGAGCTCGGGGTCGAGCAGGGTTTGGATGAGACAGCCTTCGATCGCGCCGACGATGACGGCCGCGTGCGCCGGGCCGATCCCGGCGCGCAGGGCGCCCTCCGCCGCGGCGCGGGTGAGCAGTTCGGCGATGACCGCGCGGTAGTCGCGGTACATGGCGGTCATGTCCAGGGGCGGGTTGGCGGCCCACACGTCCAGCAGCACCCGGGCGTGATCGGGATGCGCGGCGAGCAACTCGACGGTGCCGCGCACCAGGCGTTCGAGCTGGTCGAGGGCGCCGCCCCCGCCCAGATCCGCGAGGGTGTCCGCGGACCGGGCGGCGTAGCTGTCGAAGACTCCGGTCAGGAGTTCGTCTCGACTGCCGAAGTAGAGGTACACGCTGCCCTTGGCGATGCCGGCCTCGGCGGCGACGTCCTCGATGCGGGAGGCGGCGAAGCCCTTGCGGGCGAACACTTTCGCGGCGGCGTCGAGGATGTGGTCCCGCCGCGCGGCTTTGTCGACGAATTTCGGCACGGTCCGATTATGAATGACCGGTCAGTCATAAACAACACCGAAAGCGCCGCACTGTTCCGTCGCGCGACCGCGCCCGGTGTTCCGATCGCGCCCGTGCGCACATCCGCGCCCGAGTTCCGGTGGGTGGGAGGCGGTTGTTCGCCGCCCGGAGTTAGCAAGTCGGCGAATTCGGCGGACCGCGGCGCGCGGACCTCACGATCGGCTATGTGTCCAGGTGATGAACACAAATTCGCAACCGCCCGGTATGTGACTGTGAAGATTGCTGCGAACCGTACTTCGATGCTCGCCCGGCGTGCCGGGGCAGGTACCTTAGGCGGATGTTCTCCAAAGTCCTGGTCGCCAACCGCGGCGAGATCGCCATTCGCGCCTTCCGCGCGGCCTACGAACTCGGCATCGGCACCGTCGCGGTGTTCCCCTACGAGGACCGCAACTCGGTGCACCGGTTGAAGGCCGACGAGGCCTATCAGATCGGCGAGCCGGGCCATCCGGTCCGGGCGTACCTGTCGATCGAGGAGATCATCAAGGCGGCCAAGACCTCCGGCGCCGACGCCATCTACCCGGGTTACGGTTTTCTTTCCGAGAATCCCGATCTCGCCGCCGCCTGCGCGCGCGAGGGCATCACCTTCATCGGGCCCTCGGCGGAGATCCTGGAATGGACCGGCAACAAGGCCACCGCGATCGCCGCGGCCAAGGCCGCCGGGCTCCCGGTGCTCGCCTCCTCCGAGCCGTCCGCCGATGTGGACGAGCTCGTGAAGGCGTCCGAGAGCATGGAGTTCCCGGTCTTCGTCAAGGCCGTGGCCGGTGGCGGCGGGCGCGGTATGCGCCGCGTCGGGGATCCGGCTCAGCTGCGCGAGGCCATCGAGGCCGCCGCGCGCGAGGCGGAGTCGGCGTTCGGCGACCCGACGGTGTTCCTCGAGCAGGCCGTCATCAACCCGCGCCACATCGAGGTCCAGATTCTCGGTGACCAGCAGGGCAATGTCATCCACCTCTACGAGCGCGACTGTTCGCTGCAGCGCCGCCATCAGAAGGTGATCGAGATGGCGCCCGCCCCGAATCTGGATCCGGCGCTGCGGGACAAGATCTGTGCGGATGCGGTCGCGTTCGCGAAGCAGATCGGGTACAGCTGTGCGGGGACGGTGGAGTTCCTGCTCGATGAGCGTGGGAACCATGTGTTCATCGAGATGAATCCGCGTATTCAGGTGGAGCACACGGTGACCGAGGAGATCACCGATGTGGATCTGGTGCAGTCGCAGAT
>NZ_JBSFNO010000068.1:0-27723 GCF_053981095.1 Nocardia sp. NPDC003693 | reverse complement strand
CTCGTAACCCGGTTCTTCCCTCCTCCGCTCCTCCGCTTCGCTCCCCCGCTCCGTCAGTCCAGAACCGGGCGGGCCGCGAACCACGAGGCGAGAGTAGATCGAGGTCAGCTGACCCGGGCGTGTCGAGGCCTTGCGTCAACCCCCGGCATACTCGGCCGCCCGGAGTTCACCAGCTTCTGTTCGCGGCGGGTGGCCAGGCGGTAGAGCGGGTAGCTGGGCCCGGTCAGGGTGCCGCGCAGCAGTTTCGGGGCCAGCGGCGGGGACAGGTGTGCGGTGCGCACGGCCTGCGCGAGGCCGCGGCAGGCGATCTCCTCGCGGATTCCCCAGGTCAGGCCGTACATCTCGCGGATGCGCGGGGGCAGGCTGCCCTGGACCAGCAGATTGAAGCCGCCGAGGGCCTGCTGCACGGGCACCGGCATGGGATAGGGCACCTGCTGGCCCATCAGGTAGCCGCCGACGACCCTGGCCTCGTCGGTGAGGAAGACCTCGTCCGAGGCGAGGTAGCCGTCGAAGACCCGGCGGAATTCGGGGTAGCTCGCGGGCGCGGCGTCGCGCGGCATGCCGAACAGTTCACCCCAGCGCACGTAATCCTGGTACAGCCCTTCGCGTTCGGTCGCGGTGAGCCTGCGGACGAGCAAATCGTGCATGACCTCGGCGGAATCGAAGGTGAAGGCCATGGTCATGAACATGAGTTGCGGATCGTGCGCGGAGTACCGGGTGCCGGCCGGGTGGTGGCTGCCCGCGTCCTCGGGCAGTCCGCCCTGGACCTTGGCGTGCCGCTTGTGGGTGAACGCGCGCGCCCGGTCGGCCTCCTCCTTCGTGCCCAGCGACACCGCTTCGAAGAGCCGTCCGGTGAGCGCGAGCCGGGTGTAGGGGGTGGTCCGGTGCTGGGTGTTCTCGGCGGTGCCGACGTAGAGCAGCGGGTGCACGGCCCCGATCACCAGTGCGCGCTGACCGTAGGTGAGCCCCACCGCGCGCTTGCGCATCACGCGCCGAATCATCGAGTCATCGGAGAAATATCCGGTATCCGACCGTGCAGGCATCGTTGCCTCCCGAAGCAGTGTGTGATGCGAACCACCACATCTGGAAAAAGAGTCCCCCAGATTCGAGAATCTGGCAAGACCTACCCCCAGAACTGCGCCCGTGCCAGAATCGACCCGTGACCGGGCAACGCACGTACGGCGGAATCTCCGCGGCGCAGCGCCGCGCCCAGCGCCGCGCGACCCTGCTGGACGCGGCCCTGGACATCCTCGGCACGCACGGCGTCGACAAACTGACGGTCGCCGCCCTGTGCACCGGCGCGAACCTCAACGAGCGCTACTACTACGAGAATTTCGACGGCCGCGACGCGGTGCTGTCGGCCCTGTTCGACGCCATCGCCGAGGAGCTGGCCGGGACCCTGATCCTGGCCCTGCACACCGCCCCCGCCGATTCCCGCGCCAAGGCCCACGCCGCCATCACCGCCGGCGTCCACGTCCTGACCGACGACCCCCGCAAGGCCCGCGTGGCCCTGGTGGTGAGCTCGGCGACCCCTGAGCTCCGCACCCGCACGGTCCACACGGTCCGCGCCTTCGCGAACATGGTCGCCGCCGAAGGCACCGACTTCTACAACCTCGCTCCCCCAACCCCCAACCCCGCCATCACCTTCCGCGCGACCTACCTGGTAGGCGGCCTGATCCAGACCCTGGCCGCCTGGCTCCAGGGCGACCTGCCCATGACGAGGGACGAGCTGATCGCCCAGACGACGGATGTCTTCGTTCTCCTGGGCGAGGATCTGGCAGCACAGCTGCGCAACGCCTGACAGGCTCCCGGCAGCAGAGCCGCGGAGCGCAGTGCAAAGCCATGGTTCGACGTATGTGCGGTCCGCCCGGGCTGCCCGCTCCGCCTACAGCTCGCGGCGGTCCCAGTCGAGGGTGGTGGCGGGCAGGCCGGGGACCCCGCCCTGCAGGATCACGCGGAAGGTGGTTTTCAACGGGGTCCAGTAGGCCGCGCAGTCGGTCATGGCGGCGGCGAACCAGTCGAGCTCGGCGGGCTGGTCGGCCAGCAGATCGGGGGCGTTGCGGACCAGCAGGACGTAGCCGTCGGCCTCGCCCAGGGACTCGGCGAGGTCGCGGAGGCACTCGTCGAAGGCGTCCTTGTTCGCGCCGAAGTAGTAGGGGAACTGCAGGGCGGCGGCGAACTCGTCGAAAACACCTGCGACGGTCCGCATCCGGGGGGCGCGCAGCTCGCGGGAGACGTAGGTGCGGGGCAGGGCGTAGCGCAGGCCGCTGAAGTCGGGGGCCTGCACCCGCAGCGCGCCCAGCACGGGGTCGGCGGGCCGGGACAGGAACTGCGACAACGAGATCGGGGTGGCCATCAGCGCATCCTCGTGAAGGTGTCGTAGTGGTCGGCGGTGTACCAGGCGGAGCCGTCGCTGCCGGTGACGATGCGCTCCGCACCCCGGTCCTGGCCCCGCCGTTTGGGATTCACATCCCACTCGCGATAGCTGATGTTCTTCCCCGCGGCGTCACGCGCGGGCAGCGCCCGGTTGCGATTGAAATAGGTGTCCCCGCCGCGCGTTCCGGGCGCGCCCGCCGAGTCCGGCCAGCGCCCGGCGTCGATCTCGACGAGCGTCAGGTAGGCCCGGTCCGGCACCCCCGCGACCTTGGCGGGCGCGGAGGCGCTCGGCTGTCCGACCGCCCCCGGGTTCGACGGCTTGGGCGCGGCCGTCGAGGTCACCGCAGGCCGGGCGTCCCCACCCCGGTCCACGCTGTCGTTCCCGCGCGCCAGCAACAGCGCGAGCAACACCAGCGCCACCGCGCCGCCCAGCAGCAGCCACGCGCGCACCCGCGGCGAGATCGTCACCGGTACTGGACCGTCACGGGCGCGTGGTCGGACCAGCGCTCCGCGTAGGTGGCGGCCTTCTCCACCACGGCCTGCTTCGCGCGGCCGGCGATGTCGCCGCGGGCGAGCTGGTAGTCGATGCGCCAGCCGGCGTCGTTGTCGTAGGCGCGACCGCGGTAGGAGTGCCAGCTGTACGGGCCCGGCACGCCCGGGTGCAGCTCGCGGACCACGTCCACGTACCCGGCCGCGAGCATCGCGGACACCCACGCCCGCTCCTGCGGGAGGAAGCCGGAGTTCTTGACGTTGCCCTTCCAGTTCTTGATGTCGAGCTCGGTGTGCGCCACGTTCCAGTCGCCCATGATCACGAAGTCGCGGTCGATCCCGGTCATCCGCGCGCCGACCTCGTCGAGGAACCGGTACTTCTCGTCCTGCATCGGGGTGTCGGCCTCGCCGGTGTGCACGTAGACGCTCGCGACGGTCAGCTCGTCGAAATCGGCCTCGATGTAACGCCCGATGCTCGCGAATTCGGTTCCGGGAACCCAGTTTCCGTCCACCATGACCCCGGGCCCGATCCGCACCGCGTCCGGCTGCCTGCGGGACAGGATCCCCACCCCCGCGCGCCCCTTGATCCCGGGTTCGGCGTGGCTCAGATACCACCCGGCATCGAGCGCGGGAGCCAGCACGCTACGCGTTTGCTCCTCGGTCGCCCGGGTCTCCTGTAGGCAGACGATATCGGCCTCGGTGACAGCCAGCCAGGCGAGCAGACCCTTGGGGGCCGCCGCGCGAACTCCATTGACGTTTACCGTGCTGAGGATTTTGGGCACCCTACGACCGTACAATGCCGCTATCCAACCTTCTCCGTGGACATCGAGGTCCAGGAAGGGGTGATGACGATGACGTCAGGCACCGCCAAGCCCGCCACCCCGCTCGCCCCCATGCGCGCATTGCACACCGGTTCCGGTGATCCACTGCTCCTGCTGCACGGGTTCATGATGTCCCCGCACTGCTGGGAGGGGGTCGCGGAGCGGATGGCAAGCCATTGCGAGGTGTTCGCTCCCGCCTTCACCGGCCACTGGGGCGGCCCGGAGTTCGAGGGCTGGTACCTCGATGTCAGTGCCCTTGCCGATCGGGTCGAAGACCAATTGGACGAGATGGGCTGGCGCACCTGCCATATCGCGGGCAATTCGCTCGGCGGCTGGGTGGGTTTCGAGCTCGCGCGCCGCGGCCGGGCCCGCACGCTCACCGCTATCGCCCCCGCCGGTGGCTGGCAAACCCCCTCCGCGCTGCAGGTGAAGGTCGGCCTGAAGTTCCTGTCGCTGGTGCCGGTGGTCGAGGTGGGTAGACGCCTGCCGAACGCCATCGCCTTCAGCGCCCCGGTGCGCTCGGCGGTGGCCCTGCTGCTGTCCAAGAACGGCGCCGCGGCCCCGCGCCGCGCGGTCGAGGCGGCCATCACCTCGGCCATGAACTGCCGCGCCATGCTCCCGATGATCGCCGGCGCGTTGCGCGCCCCCGATCTCGAGGACATGTCGGACCTGAAAACCCCTGTGCGCCTGCTCATGTGTGAGAACGACCGGATCATTCCGTACCAGACCTATGCTCGTCGTTTCCTGCAGGAACTGCCCGAGTCCGCGGATCGCATCCTGATCCACGACGTCGGCCACGTCCCCATGCTCGAGGCCCCCGATCGTATTGCCACCCTGATCGCCGAGCACGTCTACGCGAGTCGCACTCGTTTGCGCGCGGTCTGAATTCCCCAAGCGCCCCACCGGATCCCGTTCGCTCCTAGGATCGAACGGGCAAGGATAGCCAGAGTAGGTCCGGGTCGGACAGGGGTGATTTTCAGATGAGTGTGCAACCGAAGGTCGATCAGACACAGCCGAGTGTCGCGCGCGTCTACGACTACATGTTGGGCGGTAAGGACAATTACGCGGTCGACCGCGAGGTCGGCGATTTCTTCTTCAAGGATCTGCCCGGGTCGGTGGCGATCGTCTACTCCAACCGCCAGGCCCTGGTGCGCGCGGTGGACGAGATGGCCCGCAGCGGCATCGACCAGTTCCTGGACATGGGCAGTGGGCTGCCGACGGCGGACAACGTACACCAGGTGGCGCAGCGGGTGAATCCGGATGCGCGCGTGGTGTACGTCGACAACGATCCGATCGTGCTCGCGCACGGCCGGGCGCTGCTGGCCACCCAGGACACCACGGCGGTCATCCAGGCCGACCTGACCGAGCCCGAATCCATCCATCACAGCGAGGAAGTCGAGCGGCTCATCGATTTCAGCCGCCCGGTCGGCGTCATCTTCAGCGCCATCCTGCATCACCTGAACGACGAGGAGAAGCCCGCCGACCTGGTGCGCTACTGGGCCGATCTGGCGCGGCCCGGCAGCCCGTTCTACATCTCGCACTTCCGCACCGGTCAGAACGAGGAGACCAAGGCCGCGGAGGACAAGCTCCAGGCCACGTTCGGTCGCGGCCGCTGGCGCACCGACGCGGAGATCGCGGGCCTGTTCGGCGATCTCGACATGGTCGCCCCCGGGGTGGTCCCGTCGGCGCTGTGGCATCAGGAATCTCAGGGCGACATGACCCGAATCGGCGCCCACGTCCAGGAATTGACGGTGTGGGAGGAACTGATCGGGTCCGCGATGGCCCGTAAGCCCTAGCGGGCTACTCCGGCGGCGGCGGAACGGGCGCGCCCCGCGGCGGCGGTATCTTCGGGTATCGCCGCGCACCCGCCGCCACCGGTTCCCCGAGGGGATCCGGCAGCGTGGACACTCCCAGCTCGGCGTCGCGCCGGGCGCCCGGATCCCAGCCCGCGGCAACCACTTTCGTCTGCATCACGATCGCGGCGAGCAGAATCACCGCGCCGATCGCGAGCGCCGCCACCACCGCGCCCCAGCCGCCGAGCTTCGCCGCGGTGCCGATGGACGTGCCGAACCAGCCGTAGTCGGCGTCGCCGAACGTCGTGTTCTCCTCGCCGAAGGGCCCCAGCACCTGCAGCAACAACGCGGGCAGGAAGGTGATGAGCACGCCGTTGACGAACGCGCCCGCGATCGCGCCCCGGCGGCCGCCCGTGGCGTTGCCGTACACGCCGGCGGCGCCGCCGGTGAAGAAGTGCGGCACCAGCCCGGGCAGCACGAGGGTCAAGCCGAACAGCGGATTGAAGATCCAGGTCAGCAGTCCCAGGCTGACCAGTCCGCCGATGAAGCTGGAGATGAACCCGAGCAGCACCGCGTTCTGCGCGTACGGGAACACGATGGGCGCGTCCAGCGCGGGCACCGCGCCCGGCACCACGCGCGCGGCGATGCCCTGGAAGGCGGGCACCAGCTCACCCAGGATCGTGCGGACGCCGAAGAGGATGACCGCCACCGCGATTCCGAACTGCAGGCCCTGGCTCACCGATTTCATCAGGTAGTTCCCGATGTTCGTCGCGCCGTCCGGGAACGCCCGGTACGCCTCGTCCGCCCCGACGCGCACCAGGAAGATCACCGCCAGGACGAGATAGAGCAGCACCATCGACAGCGCCGTGGCCACCATCGAATCGCGCAGGAAGCGCAGGCCCTCCGGCAGATTCATCTCTTCGGTGCTGCGGCTGCGCTTGCCGACGAGCTGACCGGTCGCACCGGCCGCGACGTATCCGGCGGTGCCGAAGTGCCCGATGGCCACGTCGTCGCCGCCGGTGACCCGCCGCGTCCACGGCTGGGCCAGCGCGGGCAGCGCCACCATGACGATGCCGAGCAGAATGCCGCCGGTGAGAACCACCACCGGCGTGGAGAAGCCGGCCACCGCCAGCACCATGGTCAGCAGCGTGGCCATGAACAGCATGTGATGGCCGGTCAGGAAGACGTAGCTCAGCGACGTGAACCGGGCCAGCAGCAGGCTGATGGCGAACCCGAGGATCATGAGCCAGGTGACCTGCGCGCCGTATTCGGCCTGCGCGATAGCCACGATCGCCTCGTTGGTCGGGATGACGCCGTGCGCGCCGAGCGCGCCCTGGATCATGATCCCGAGCGGTTTCAGCGACAGCACCACCAGGCCCGCGCCGGCCCCGATGAGCAGGAAGCCGAGGGTGGCCTTGATGGCCCCGCCCACCACCTGCCCGGTGGATTTGCGCAGCGCGATCAGCCCGACGGCGGTGATGATGCCGATGAGATACGCGGGCTGACTGAGGATCTCGTTGACGATGAACTGGGCTATGGCCAGGACGACGTTCACGGGGCTCGCCTCCTACACGTCGAAGAGGTCGCGGAGGATGCGGTCGACTTCGGCGGTGCTGGTGAAGTTCTCCAACACCCGCACCGGAATTCCCATGTCTCCCAATGTCTTCGCGATCTCTCCGGAGGTCAGCACGGCGACCGCCTCCCCCGCCTTGCCCTTGGCCGAAATGGTGTCGGTCGCTTCGACATCGACGTAGGACGACCATTTCCAGCGGTTGAGCACCTTCTCCAGGGTGCTCTTGAGGAACAGGCTGGTGCCGACGCCGTTGCCGCACACGGTGAGGATCTTCACCGGCCCGGACGCCGGGTGATCACCGGAAGTCGTTGTGGTGGAGAGCTTCTCGGACTCGGCCGCGTCCTCACCGGTGATGAGCCGGCGCAGTTCCCGGGGCGTCGCCACCGCCCGCAGCCGCTCGTCGGCGCCGGGTTCGAGCAGCAGCCGGGCGAGCGCGGCCATGGCGTCGGTGTGCACCTCGGAGTCGGTGGCCGCCAGCGCCACCACCAGATCCACCGGGTCGTTGGGGCTGCCGAACTCTACCGGCTCGCGCAGTCGCACCCACGACATGCCGGTCCGCGACACCGCCGGCGAGGGTCGCGCGTGCGCGAAGGCGAATCCGGGCGCGATGACGATGTACGGCCCGTTATCCTCCACGTTGCCGATCATCTCGGCGGTGTACTCGTCCGTGGCCACGCCGGTGGCGGTCAGCAAGCTCCCGGCGGCGCGAATCGCCGCGCGCCAGTCCGGGGCCGGTACATCCAGCTGGATCGCGTCTTCGGGCAGCAGGTCCGACAGCGATGTCATGCCCGAATAGTCGCAGATTTTCCCGTCCAGCTACCGGAGGGCGCACCGCACGTGTCCACCGCCGATGCACCGCGGTCGTCTGCGGCGCTCATCGCCCCACTGCCCGGCGCCCGCCAAGGCTCGAGAACCAGCGCGTCACCCCACGTCGCGACTCGCCCCACCCACCCGCCGGTCCGCGAAATCTGCCAGCAGCTCCGCGATTCCGGCCGGATCGTCCAGCTGCGGGCAGTGCCCGGCGCGCGGGAGCACGATGAACTCGCTGCCCGGCAGCAGCCGATGCAGCGCCGCCCCGGCCCGCACCGGAATGATGCGGTCCCGGCGGCCGTGCACGATCCGGACCGGGCAGGACACGGGATCATCCGCGTAGCCGCCCACCGATTCCTGCGCGAAGCGAATCGCGTTCTCGGCCAGCCAGGCCACCTGCGCGGAGCTGCCGTACTTCTCACGCCACATCGCGATGAGCGCGCGATCGGCCGCGCGCGGGTCACCCCACAGCGCCAGCCGCGCGAACACCGAGATGCCCCCGCGCAGTAGCGGCGCAGGCATGCGCGTCCGGTGCAGTACCCGCGCGGCGGCGGGCGCGATCCGGCCGCGGGCGAACCGTGCCAGCCAGTCATCGGACAGCAGCGGCTCGTCGAGGGCGCAGACCCCGAGCACGAGGCCCGGATTGCGCTGCGCCGCCCGCAGCGAGATCGCCACCCCGAGCGAATTACCCACCAGCACCACCGGTCCGGTCGACGCCAGCAGCGCGTCGGCGAAGGCGTCCAGCTGCGGCAGCAGCGGACCGGGCGCGAACGGATCGGTCACCCCGAACCCCGCCATGTCGACCGCCACCGCGGCCCGCCCCCGAGCGTGCAGCCCGGCGAGCACGCCCCGCCAGGTGTCGGCGGAATCGGCGAACCCGTGCAGCAGCACGAAGCGCGGACCGCCGCCCGGCACCTCCAGCACGCGCGTCCGGAACTCCCCGTACCACTGCGATCGTTCGGTGATCTCGCCGCCGAGGGCGGCCCACGGTGACGTCATTGTCACTCTCTCTTCACGAAATCCGTTGCTGTGCGGTTGTTCCGGTAACCGGGTCGCGCCGGCGAGCACATCCCGCACGACCCGGTGGCCGGCTCACTTGCCGAGCAGCCCCTTGGCGACGTGCGTCACCTGGATCTCGTTGCTGCCCGCGTAGATCATGAGCGATTTGGCATCCCGGGCCAGCTGCTCGACGTGGTACTCCGCCATGTAGCCGTTGCCGCCGAACAGCTGCACCGCCTCCATGGCGACCTCGGTGGCGATCTCGGAGCTGTACAGCTTCATGGCCGACGCCTCGGCCAGTGACGGCGGCTTGCCCGCGCGGCCGCGCTCGAGAATGTTGAAGACCATGTTCTCGACGTTGATGCGCGCGACCTCCATCTTGGCCAGCTTCAACTGCACCAGCTGGAAACGCCCGATCTCCTGCCCCCACAGCTTGCGTGTCTTGGCGTATTCCACCGAGAGCCGGTGACATTCGTTCACGATGCCCAGCGCCATGAACGCGACGCCGATGCGCTCGGCGGTGAAGCTCGACCGGGCGCTCTCCCGGCCGTCGCCGCCCCTGTGCTCCTCGGTCTCCCCGAGCAGCCGGTCCTTGGACAGGCGCACGTTGTCGAAGAACAGCTCGCCGGTGGGCGAGGCGTGCAGGCCCATCTTCTGGAACGGCTTGCCCTGGGTGAAGCCCTCCATGCCCTTGTCGAGCACGAAGGTCAGTACCTTGCGATCGCGCTTGTCGGTGCCGTCACCGTCGTCGAGCTTGGCGTAGACGATGACCACGTCGGCGAACGGCCCGTTGGTGATGAAGGTCTTCTGCCCGTTGAGGATGTAGTCCTCGCCGTCGCGGCGCACGTAGGTCTTCATCCCGCCGAAAGCGTCCGAGCCCGAGTCGGGTTCGGTGATCGCCCACGCCGCGACCTTCTTCATGGTCACGATGTCCGCGAGCCAGCGCTCCTTCTGCGCGAGCGTGCCGCGCGAGAGGATCGTGGTCGCCCCGAGCCCGATGCTCACGCCCATGGCGGTCACCAGCCCCATGCACACCCCGGACAGTTCGCTGATGAGCACCGCCATCATCGATTCCTGACCGGCGAACGGACCGCCGTCCCCCGAGGAGCCCTCCTTGCGTTCGGGCAGCGGCTCGCCCGCGGCCAGGGCCGCTTCCCGCTTGCGCTGGCGGGCCAGCAGCTTCCCGATCGCGTCGCCGCCCAGCGCGTCGATGCCGAAGTCGCTGAACAACTTTCGAATAATCGGATACGGCGAGATCTCACCGCTGTCGAGACCGGCCAGCTGCGGGCGGATCTCCTTGTCGATGAAGCCGCGCACCGCGTCGCGGATCATCTCGTCGGTTTCGGACCATTCGAACATCGTTGTTCTCCAGACGGTTTCGCTGTCGGGGTGCGATCGGGACGGTACGACTCAGGGCAGGCGGGCGGCGATGTCGTCGATCAGCCACGGACCGTCGGTCTCGATGGTCTTCACGTCGTGCCAGCCCGCGAGCTCGGAGATGGCCCCGCCCTGCACCGCGAACACCTTGCCGGTGATCGGGCACTTCTCGGTGGCCAGGTAGGCGACCAGCGGGGAGATGTTGGCCGGGCTGAAGGCGTCGAAGGCGCCCTCTTCCAGATCCGCGGCCTCGGCGGCCATCATCTCGCCCATGCCCGGCGTGGCCAGGGTCAGCCGGGTGCGCGCGATGGGCGCGATGGCGTTGACGCGCACGCCGTAGCGGGCGAGTTCGTCGGCCGCGACCAGGGTCAGCGCGGCGATGCCGGCCTTGGCCGCACCGTAGTTGCCCTGCCCGGCGTTGGGAACGGTCACGCCCGAGGCGGACGCGGTGTTGACCACCGCGGCGTTCGGCTGGTTACCGGCCTTGGACTGGTCCTTCCAGTACCCGGCGGCGTGGCGCAGCACCGCGGCGTGCCCCTTGAGGTGCACCGCGACGACCGCGTCCCACTGCGCCTCGTCCATGCCCGCGATGAACGCGTCGCGCAGGATCCCGGCGTTGTTGATCACCGCGTCGAGGCGGCCGAACTCCGAGACAGCCTGATCGATCAGGTCTTTCGCGCCGGCCCAGTCGGCGATGTTGTCGGTGTTCGCGACGGCGCGGCCGCCGGCGGCCACGATCTCGTTCGCGACCTCCTGCGCGGGGCCGACGTCGACGCCCTCGCCGGAGTTGCTGCCGCCCAGGTCGTTCACCACGACCGCGGCGCCCTCGCGCGCGAACAACAGTGCGTGCTCACGGCCGATACCGCGACCGGCGCCGGTGATGACGGCGACCCGTCCTTCGAGCAATCCCATGAATCTCTCCTGTCCAGCAAGTCTTTTCGCGAACGGCGTCACCCCGCCGACGCCGTTCGAAGGTGTCAATCCGCGATGTCGGCGCGGCCGTCGCTCAACACGACGTCGTCCCCGCGCAGCGTGCGGAAGGCATAGGTGGTGACCCCGTCGGCGGAGTCGAGCTTCCAGAGCTGGGTCCGCAGGTCGTCGCCGGGGAACACCATCTTCGAGAACCGGACCGCGAAGCGCTTCAGCCGCGCCACATCCGAGCCCGCGACCTCGGTGAGCACGCCCCAGGACGACATGGCCATCGTGCACAGCCCGTGCGCGATGATGCCGGGCAACCCGGCCTCCTTGGCGACGTCGTCGTCCAGGTGCAGCGGCACCGGATCACCCGAGGCGGGCGAATACCGGTACGTCTGATCGAGATCCACGTGCGCCGCCACCTCGGCCACCGGCGGCAGGTCGGCCAGCGCGGCGTCGAAACGGTGCGCTGGCGCGCCGTCGCCGACCCGCGGACCGGCGTTCACGCCGCGGAAGAACGCGGTCAGATACTGCTCGTTGACGAGTTCGCCGTCCTCGGCCCGGGTTTCGATGAGGATGGTGATGGTCGAGCCGTTGTCCCTGCCCTCGAACCCGATGGCCTTGGCGCGCGAGACCAGCGTCTCGCCGGGCCGGATCGGGCGGTGGAAGTGAAAGTCCTGCTCGCCGTGGACGACCCGGCCGAAGATGTCCATCGGCACCACGTCGATGACCGGCACCATCATGGCGTCGAACACCGGGACGATGGCGAACACGGGCGAGGCGATCTCGCCCTTGCGGTGCGCCTCGATGGGATCATTGGTGGCGGCGGCGTATTCGGCCAGCCGTTCCGCCGTGACCTCGAAACGCTCTTCGTCGGACCAGGTGTTCAGGCCCGAGGCATCGAATTCGATGGGGGTGCCCGACATCTCAGGCCGCCGCGGCCAGCGAGTCGAGGGCGGTGAGGGTCTTGTCGAGCTGGTTCAGCCCGTCCTTCTCCACCGCCTTGCCCAGCGCGCCCTTGATGAGCGCGCCCTCGAAGTCACCGGCGACCGCGAAGTTGCTGCCCTCGCCCGCGGGGGTGATGTCGAAGGTGAACTGCACCTTCACCCCGGCCATGCCGGTTCCGCTGAGCACCAGGCGATTCGGGGCCTCGACGCTCTCGACCTTCCAGACCATCTTGTTGGCCATGCCGAGCATGACGACCTTGGCGGTCAGCACCGCGCCCTCGGACAGCACGGCCGGCGCGTCCTCCATCCAGCGCTCGTGGATGCTGAACCACTTGTCCCAGGTCTGCGGATCGGAGACCACGGCCCACAGGGCGGCGGGGCTGGCGGTCAGGTCGCGGCTGGCTTCGATGTGTCCCATGTGAAAACTGCTCCTCGTCGAGTAGATCTGTGTCGGTTGGTGTTTCGCGACGCGCTCAGCGGTCCGCGCGCTGGTAGGCGGTGATGACGGCCGCGCCGCCGAGCCCGATGTTGTGCTGCAGGGCGGCGGTGACGTTGTCCACCTGCCGCTTGTCGGCGGTGCCGCGCAGCTGCCAGGTGAGCTCGCTGCACTGGGCCAAACCCGTCGCGCCCAGCGGATGTCCCTTGGAGATAAGGCCGCCCGAGGGGTTGACGACCCACTTGCCGCCGTAGGTGGTGGCCCCGGCGTCGATGAGCTTGCCCGCCTCGCCCTCGCCGCACAGGCCCAGCGCCTCGTACAGCAGCAGTTCGTTGGCGGAGAAGCAGTCGTGCAGTTCGATGACCTGGAAGTCCTCCGGGCCCAAACCCGCCTCGGCGTAGACCTTCTCGGCCGCCTGGACGTTCATGTCGTACCCGATGAGGTTCTTGGCGGTGCCGTCGAAGGTGGAGGCGTAGTCGGTGGTCATGGTCTGGCCCACGATCTCCACCGCCTGCGCGGCCAGGCCGTGCCGATCCACGAAGTCCTCGCTGGCCAGGATGGCCGCGCCGGAACCGTCGGAGGTCGGCGAGCACTGCAGCTTGGTGAGCGGGCTGTAGATCATCCGCGCGTTCAGGATGTCGTCCAGCGAGTACTCGTCCTGGAACTGGGCATACGGGTTGTTCACCGAATGCTTGTGGTTCTTGTGGCCGATCTTGGCGAAGTGCTCGAGCGTGGTGCCGTACTTCTCCATGTGCTCGCGCCCGGCCGCGCCGAACATCCACGGGGCCACCGGGAACAGCACCTCGGAGATCTCGGCGAGGGCCATGACGTGCTTGGCCATCGGCTGTTCGCGATCGTCGTAGCTCGAGCCCAGCGAGCCCGGCTGCATCTTCTCGAAGCCCAGGGCCAGGGTGCAGTCGGCGAGCCCGCCGCGGATCGCCTGGGCGGCGAGGTAGAGCGCGGTCGAACCGGTGGAACAGTTGTTGTTGACGTTCACCACCGGGATGCCGGTCATGCCGAGCTCGTACACCGCGCGCTGACCGGAGGTCGACTCGCCGTAGACGTAGCCGACGTAGGCCTGTTCGACCTCGCGGTAGTCGATGCCGGCGTCGGCGAGCGCCTTGGTGCCCGACTCGCGCGCCATGTCCGGGTAGTCCCAGTTGCTGCCGTCCTCGTTCTTGCGACGGCCCGGCTTCTCGAACTTCGTCATTCCGACGCCGACCACGTACACCTTGTTCGCCATCGAACTCCTCCCATCACGCTGCTGTGCTCGAACAGAAACAAACATACAGAGATGTATGTAAGCACACAAGGGTGCGGTTCCCAGCTGGAGTCGAAGCAGATCATGGGCGCGCGTCAGCGCCGGAATGTGAATACATACATTCCGGGATGCATGAGCAAATGAACAGCGCCCGGGCCGTTCGCCCGGGCGCCGCGAGAAAGGCCGTGGCCGGCCGGAGGTCAGTCGGCGATGACCAGACCCGGCAGCGACGCCGCCGCGATCACACGCAGATGCGCCGAGGCGCGCCGCCAGCGCCGCAGCGCCCGCGCCGGATCCGGCTCGATGAAGCTCGACACCAGAATGCCGCGCAGGGCGTCCATGGCGGTGTAGAGGAAATCGCGAGCATCCTTGCGGTACACCTCATCCGGCACGTACCGGGACAGGGCCATGAGCACCGCGTTGTTCACGAACGGCTCGACCTTGCCCATCTCCCGGGCCAGCACCGGATCGGTGCGCCCGGCCACCCACAGCTCCATGGCCGCGATGAACAGCGGGCCCTGGTGCAGCTCCCACAGGAAATCCAGCATGGTGGCGATGGAATCCGCGCCGTCCTTGATGCGCCCGATCTCCAGCATGGCGGCCTCGGTGCGGCGCTGGGCCAGATGACTGATGGCCGCGACCACCAGATCGGTCTTGGATCCGAAGTGGTGGACCATGGCCCCGCGGGTCACGCCCGCCCGCTCGGCGACCCGCGGCGTGGTGGTGCCCGCGTACCCGAACTCGACCAGACACTCGATCGTCGCGTCCAGCAGCCGCACCCGCATCTCGCTGCTGCGCTGCTCCTGGGTCCGGCGAGGTTGCTTCGGCGCCGCGGTCGTGGTCATCCCTGGATCGTACACTTACATACAAGAGTGTATGTAAACGAGACCGCTCCCGGTCAGGCGCTCCGGCGCGCGACCCACAGGGTGACGCTGAACAGCAGCACGCCCGCGACGGCCAGCAGCGTGCCCACGACGGCCGGGGCGGTGTAGCCGAAGCCGGCCGCGATCACCAGGCCGCCCAGCCACGCCCCCGCCGCGTTGGCGATATTGAGGGCCGCGTGATTGAGCGCGGCGGCCAGGGTCTGGGCATCGTGCGCGACGTCCATGAGCCGGGTCTGCAGGGCCGGGGCGAGCGCCGCGCCGGAGGCGCCGACGAAGAAGGCTCCGGCCGCCGCCGTGAACGGATTGTGCGCGGCCGCAACGAAACCCGCCAGGATGAGCACCATGAAGATCAGGCCGCCGAGAATCGCGCGGTCGACGCCGCGATCGGCGAACACGCCGCCCAGGATGTTGCCCGCCACCATGCCGAGCCCGAAGAGCATGAGCACGATGGGCACCAGGCCGACCCGCATACCGGCGACATCGGTGAGTGTGGTGGTGATGTAGGTGTAGACCGCGAACATGCCGCCGAAGCCGACCGCGCCCACCAGCAGGGTGAGCAGCACCTGCGGACGCCGCAGCGCACCCAGCTCGGTCCGCGGGTCGGTAAGGCGAATCCCGTGCAAGTGCGGCACGAAACGAGAAATAGCGGCGACGGTGGCCGAACCGATGATGGCGACGACCACGAAGGCGTCCCGCCAGCCCAGATGCTGACCGAGCCAAGTGGCGCTGGGAACGCCGACAACATTGGCGGCGCTCAAACCCAGCATAACCGCCGCTACCGCCTTGGCCCTTTGGCCCACCGGCGCCAGGGAGGCCGCGGCCAGCGACGCGACGCCGAAATAGGCGCCGTGTGGCAGGCCCGAAACGAAGCGTGCCGCGGTCAGCGTCGCGAAGCTCGGGGCGAGCACGGTGGCCACGTTTCCCACGGTGAACGCCACCATGAGCCAGATGAGCAGCTTCTTGCGATCGACCCGCGCGGCCATGGCCGCGATCACCGGGGCACCGACGACCACGCCCAGTGCGTAGGCGGAAACCACATGCCCCGCAACCGGTTCGGAGACGTCCATGGCGCCGGCGATATCGGGCAGCAAACCCATCGTGACGAACTCGGTGGTCCCGATCCCGAATCCGCCCAGCGCGAGCGCGAGGATCGCCGCGATCGGCCATCGCCGCTCGCTCTCCGGTGCAGCGGCCACCGCCGTCTCGGGCGCAGCGGCCACCGCCGTCTCGACCGCCACATCCCCGCCGGGCACAGAGTTAGCCATGAACGTGCGCAACACCCCGGCGCATCTCCCCCATCCCGCTTTCGGCGTGAGCCCACTCACCCGTGGCGATCAGGCACATGAACGCCCGGCCGGCGCGACGCGATCGGGTACGGCGTGGCCCGGACGACAGCACGGGGCGTCTCGGGACGATAGTCACCGGCTGCGGCACGACGGGCACGGCCCGGTACCGCAGCGGGCACCGAACAGTGCCTCAGCGCGCGGCGGCGCCGGCCGACTCGAAATGCTCCACGAGCAGCCGTGCGGTGTCCTCTGGCGCTTCCTCCGGGATCCAGTGCGAGACGCCGGGCAGGATCTCGAGCCGGAACGGGCCGTCCACGAACCGCTCGGTGAGCCGCACTCCGCTCTCCAGCACCGCTTGGTCCCCGCTGCTCCAGATCTGCAGGGTCGGGACCGCGACCCGGGCGGTGAGTACGCGCGGGGAGGACAGCAGCATCGCGCGGTACCAGTGCAGGCCGCCGCGGGCGATCGCACGGTCGCGCACGCGGTCCGAATCGCGCCGGATGTGTTCGTCGGTCTGGCCCAGGTCACCCAGGATCCGGCGGAAAATGCCGGTGCGCAGGGTCAATTCGGGCAGCAGCGGCACCTGGAAGGCGTACATGTACCAGGACGCCACCACCTGGCGGCTGGTGAGCACCGCGCGCGCGAACGCTCCCGGATGCGGAATCGACAGCGCCGCCATGGATTTCAGGCCGCCCTGTCCGGATCCGGCGACGACCCAGGCCAGCGCCGCGCCCCAGTCGTGCCCGACCAGGTGCACCGGCCGCCCGATCTGCTCGATCATGGCCGCGACGTCCCCCGCGAGCTCCCCGAGCCGGTACTGCCACCGCCAGCGCGGCGCCGCGCTGGCCACCGAGCCCCGCAGGTCCGGCGCGAAGGTCCGGTACCCCGCCGCGTGCAGCAGCGGCGCGACCGCGTCCCAGCTCCGCGAGTCCTGCGGCCACCCGTGCAGCAGCAGGACGGGTTCGCCGTCCAGCGGCCCCGAGTCGATGACCGGGAATACCAGCTCACCCCGGCGAAATTCCGACATACGAACGGCTACGTCGGTCCCCATTGACCTGCACCTCCAGCGCTCCGGCAATACCGCTTCAGCCTGGCACACGGACCATGTGTGCGCTACCGCAAGTAACAGATAAATCTCGCCATTATCGTCTGCCCTGCGCGGCGGCCGCGGCGACGAGCGTCTTGCGCAGGCCCAGCACCCCGGCGAGCGCGAGCACGGTGACCAGCACGAAGCCGCCGCCGAGAATCAGCGGCACCTGGGCCGCGTCCGCACTCGTCAGGCAATCCCCGCGTTCGTCGGGCCCGCACCTGCGGTCGTCCGCCCGCGCCGCCAGGACGAAACACAGCACGGTCATCCCCAGCGATGCCACCGCGAGCACCCACCCCAGCCGAATCCACAGCCGATACCGCGGCGGCAGTGCGCGAACCTTACCCATGCCCAGTTCTTATCACCCGCAACGGAATCGCGGGTATCGCCGTGGTCCGGACGCCGAAAACAGTTCGGGCACCCGCTGTTCCGCGTATTCGCGGAGGCAGGTGCCCGGATGTTCGGCGCGATGGTTCCGGCCGGGACGATCGGTCCCGGCCGCCATCGTTTCGCCGCTGCGCCGCTGTTCACGCCGGCGCGACTTCTACTCGGACATCGATGACGTCCTGCTCCCGTCCGGCGAGGTGATCCCTCGCGTTCCGAAAGTCTTGCGCCCCGGGCCTTCCGGAGAATTCCGGGCGCCCGGGAATCTTACGCCCCGTACCCCGGCAACCGCCGAATCCGGAGATGTCACCTCTTCCCGGTGCGGCCTAGCGCAGGGTGCGGGCCAGGTTGGCGTCCAGCACGCCGAGGAACTCCTCGGTGGTCAGGTAGCCCTGGTCGCCGCCGACGAGCAGCGCGAGATCCTTGGTCATCTGGCCGTCCTCGACGGACTTGATGACGACGTCCTCGAGGGTCTGCGCGAAGCCGACGACCTCGGGGGTGCCGTCCAGCTTGCCGCGATGAGCCAGGCCACGGGTCCACGCGAAGATCGAGGCGATCGGGTTCGTGGAGGTGGGCTTGCCCTGCTGGTGCTGGCGGTAGTGCCGGGTGACCGTGCCGTGCGCGGCCTCGGCCTCACAGGTACGGCCGTCCGGGGTGAGCAGCACCGAGGTCATCAGGCCCAGCGAGCCGAAGCCCTGCGCCACGGTGTCGGACTGCACGTCGCCGTCGTAGTTCTTGCAGGCCCAGACGTAGCCGCCCTCCCACTTGAGCGCGGAGGCGACCATGTCGTCGATGAGCCGGTGCTCGTAGGTCAGGCCCTGAGCGTCGAACTCGTCCTTGAACTCGTTCTGGTACACCTCTTCGAAGGTGTCCTTGAACATGCCGTCGTAGGCCTTGAGGATGGTGTTCTTCGTGGAGAGGTACACCGGGTAGTTCTGCTGCAGACCGTAGTTCAGCGAGGCCCGCGCGAAGTCCCGGATGGACTCCTGGAAGTTGTACATACCCATGATCACGCCGCCGTCTTCCGGCATGCGCACGACCTCGTGCTGGATCGGCTCGGAGCCGTCCTCGGGCGTGAAGGTCAGGGTGACGGTGCCCGCCTGGTGCACCTTGAAATCGGTGGCGCGGTACTGATCGCCGAAGGCGTGGCGGCCGATGATGATCGGCTTGGTCCAGCCCGGAACCAGACGCGGCACGTTGGAGATGATGATCGGCGCACGGAAGATGGTGCCGCCCAGAATGTTGCGGATGGTGCCGTTCGGCGACCGCCACATCTTCTTGAGGTCGAACTCCTCGACGCGGGCCTCATCCGGGGTGATGGTCGCGCACTTCACGCCGACGCCGTGTTTCTTGATGGCGTTGGCCGCGTCGACGGTGACCTGATCATCGGTCTTGTCGCGGTACTCGATGCCGAGGTCGTAGTACTCGAGGTTCACATCGAGATACGGGATGATCAGCTTGTCCTTGATGAACTGCCAGATGATCCGGGTCATCTCGTCGCCATCGAGCTCGACGACAGTCCCTTCAACCTTGATCTTGGACATGGACTTCGTGTCCTCCTAGGAAGGTGGTGCTCCCATTGCACGGCCAGGTGAGCACGCTTGTGAGCGGGGACCCCGGCTGTTCAACAAACAACGTATATGCCCGGCGTTTCCTACGGGGCCTCTGGTACCAGGTCCGCATTCCGGAGCGCCAAGCAATACGAGCGTACTGCTGGTGGGAACCTCACCGCGCGGGCAGCCCCCGCTGTGCGGGACCGCGCCCTCAGTTACCGGCGAGTAGGAGCCACGTCACGTCCCGCGTGAATCGGTATCACCGCGGGTTCGGGCGTTCCGCCGCTCATCCGCCGGAAGCGTCGAACAGCGGGCGCGGGTCGGCTGCTCGGCGCGGCCGGACCGGGCAGCGCGGCCGAGCCGTCACGCCGTGACTCCACCGGCGACGCACGCCGCCGGTGAGTCGGCAACGCCACTGGCGGATCGCGCTCAACGCCCGGGCGGGGGCATCAGGGCGAGCTGCGCCGCGACGGCGGCCGCCACGTCGGCCGCTCGCGTGCGATGCGACGCGGCGGCGGAGCTGTCGCCGAGTGCGGTCGCCAGTTCGGCCAGCATGGCGTCCACGGGGCCGTACACCACCGAACCGGTATCCAGGCCCGCCATCGTGCCCGCGCGCGGCAGCATGTCGCGGTAGCACTCCGCGATCGCGGCGCCGTCGCCCAGCCCGAGGGCGGCCCGCGCGCGGAAGCTCGCCATGACCGACCAGTAGTGGTCGCGCTTGACCGGGGCCGCCGCGTCGAACACCGTCCGAGCCCGGTCGGCATCGCCCGCGTCGAGCAGGGCCGCCACGTAGGGGTACACCATGGCGTGCGGGGCGACCTCGTACACGCGGGCCAGGGGTTCGGCCAGCGCCGACAGATCACCGCGCGCCCAGCCGAGCATCATCCCGGAGACGAGCAGCAGTTCGGGGCCGTTCGCGGTGCCCGAGGCGATCATCTCCGCGCTGCGTTCGGCGTAGACGCGTTCGGCGGTGTCCAGGTCGCCGTGCAGGACGGCGAGTACCGCCGAGAACAGCGAGAGCACCGTCAGCATCTGGTTCAGCTGGCCGCCGGTCGCGCACTCCAGCCCGCGTTCCACTTCGGCGCGGGCCCGCAGGAGATCGTTCGACCCGCAGGCGATGAGGCAGGCCAGGAAGTGCGCCACCGCCTGGAACTCGACCAGTCCGGCGGCCGTCGAGACGGCGAGCAGTTCGGCGGTCAGCGATTCCCGCTCGTCCCACAGCTCCGGCCCGAGCGCGAGGAAGGCCCTGGCATTGATTGCGGCACACAGCGATTCGGCGTCGCCCAGCGCCCGCGCGGTGAGCACCGCCTCGGCCGCGGCGGCCCGGGCGAGTGGGTCGTCGTCGCCCTCGACCTCGAACACCAGCGCCGTCAGCAGCCGCACCCGGTCGCCCGGCGTCAGGTCCCGGGCCAGCGCGGTCCGCAGTGCGTCGATCATCCGGGCGTCGGGCAGCCGCTTGTCCCGGGTCTCCCAGATCACCGGCGCCCGCCACGAGCCGAGCGCGCACGCGAGCGGGTCGCGGGCGGGGTCCGGCGCGAGGTGCGTGGCGTCGGCTCGCTCGCGGATGCGGTCCAGGTGCGCCGCGATGATCGGCGGCGTGGTCCCGCCGAGCACCGGGGATACCGGCTCCCAGTCCGCGGGTGACGGCGACCGGCAGGGATCGGACGACCCGCGCGCGGTCTCGACGCGCGGCACCCCCGACAACGAGGGCTCGGATGGCCCTGCGGGCTCACTCGGCGCGGACGGATCCCCGGCGGACTCACTCGGCTTGCGCGGCTCCCCCGACAACCGGGGCCCGAACGATCTCTCGGACCTACCGAGCCGAGCGCGAGCCACGGCGTGGGCATCCGGGCGATCGCCACGGGAAGCGCCGACCGTGGTGTCCGGCAGGTCGAGCACCGATTCCGTTGTCCTGGAAGGGCTTTCGTCGAGGAACTCCGCCAGGGTGAGAGCCCGGTGACGCAGGGACCGGGCGGCCGCGTCGTTGCCGCCGTGGGCCAGTGCGCCGACCAGCTCGCAGCGGGCCTCCAGGATGGCGATCCCGGCGGCCCGATCGGAGCCGTCCTCGGGATGACCTGCGAGGGCGTGCAGTTCCAGGGCGGCCTGCCACAGCGGCGCGGCCTCGGCGAAGGCTCGGCGGGCAGCGCTGTGCCGGGCAGCGGTCACCACGTGGCCGAGCGCGGCTTCGGGACGCACGGCGTCGCCGCCCGCCAGCGCGTGATGGGCGAGCGCGTGCACATCGGGCGCCGCCGCCCGCGCCGCCACCCGCAGCGCGTCCCCGTGCATCCGGGCGCGCCGCAACGCCGGAATCCCGGAGTAGACCGCATCGCGAATCAGCGCGTGCCCGAAGCGGATTCGACGGCCCTCGGTGCGCAGCAGTCCCGCCGCCACGACCGTGTCCACCAGATCGACCAGCGCGTCCTCGTTCTCGTCGAGCAGCAGCGGCAGCACGCCGAACTCGGCGGCCTCGCCCCACACCGCCAGCAGCCGCAACATCCGCGCCGCCGCGTCCGGCAGCCGGGCGATCCTGCGGTGCAACACATCCCGCACCCCCGGCGGCACCCCCAGCAGATCCCCCTCCGCCGCCGCGAGTTTCGCCAGCTCGACCACGAACAGCGGGTTGCCCCCGGTCCGCGCGCACACCAGCCGCACGGTGTCCTCGTCCATCCCGGTCAGCCCCGCCCCCTCCGCGACCGCCCGCACCGACCCGGCGTCCAACCCGCCCAGCTCACACCGCCCCACGGTCACCGCCGCCAATGCCGCCGAGGTGGCCCGTATCTCGTCCCGCACCTCCGACCCCCGCACCGTGACCGCGAACAACACCGGCGTCCCCGCCGTCCAGGCCACCACCTGCCGCAACATCTGCAGGGTCGCCCCGTCCGCCCGATGTACGTCCTCCACCACGACGACGACCGGCTGCCGCCGCCCCCACCACGCACACCGCCCCGCCACCGTCCGAGCCAGTCCGAACGCGGTGTCCCCGGCCGCCCCGCGATTCGAGTCGATTCCGCCGCCCAGCGAACGAGATCCCGAATCTCGAACCGCGCCTGCGATGTTTCGATCCGCGCGAGTGCGCTCCGGCTCACCACTCGAGGTGGGTCGACCGACGCCCGCATCCGATGCGACGCTCGGGACACCTCTTTCCGGAACAGCGGCCTGTTCCACGGCTGGGTCGGAGGTCTCGCCGGCGACCTCCGGAGCCGGATACGACAGACCGATCGCCTCCCCGCGAGCCCACACAGCTGTGACGAGCGTCGGCCTCGTCGACTCCAACTCGGCTGCCACATAGGACAACTCGTCGTGGATCTGCTGCCAGGCCCAGCCGGCCGGTGCGCCGTCGACCTCCGGGCAGCTGCCAACCGCCACCCGCCAGCCCGACTCGGACAGGTCGCCGATGACCGAACCGACGAGGGTCGACTTGCCCGCTCCCGCTTCACCTTCGATCCAGACCAGCCGCGCTCCACCCCGGGCCGCTTCGCGGGCGGCGGCGTGCAGGACGGCGCGCTGTGCGGCGTAGCCGACCATCGCACCCGGGTGCACGCGTGGGCGGTCTCCGATCGACGCGGTGGAGTCCGCCGAGCCGGCGCGGGAATTCGAGGAAGTGGACGGCGACGCCGACCGGTTCGGCGGGTCGATGGTTTCGGAAAACGTCCCGGGCGGACCTGGCGACTCCGCAGCGGTGACCGAGGTCGACTCGGCGCTCGGCGCCTCGATCGCGTGCGGGATTCTGAGATCCCGTGCCTGCGGGGTGGAGTATTCCGATCCCGGTTGGACTGCGCGGCCCGGCGTGGTCGCGGCTCCCTGCTCCGGAAGGACGGGGATCGACAGCTGTCCGGGCACCGGCGACTGCGCGGTGGCGGGTCCCGGAGGCGCGGGGGCACCGAGCGGTGTAGCGGGATGCGGCTCCGGGCGAGCCACGACGGGATCCAAAACCGGTTCGAGCCCGGGCAGACTCGAAGCCCCGCGGATGGTCGGCGGTGCGGCGGGGTCGGCCGTCCCTCGAGCCGGGCCCGCAGGCATCCGGGGTGCCGACTGCGGCAGCAGGGACGGATCGTGGGCCAGGATCGCCGACTCGAGGGCGCGCAGGGGCGGGCCGGGGTCTATGCCGAAATCGGTGTGGAGGGTGGTGCGGGCGCGGCGCAGGACGGCCAGGGCCTCGAGTTGACGGCCCAGGCGGTAGTGGGCCAGGGCCAGCAGGCGGACGGCTTCCTCGCGGCCGGGTTGTTCGTGGAGCAGGCGGGGCAGGGTGGCGGCTACGTCGCCGGGGCGGCCCAGGTCCAGGGCCGCCTGGGCGCGCTGTTCCATTGCGGTCCAGCGCATATCGGTGACGCGGGTGATCTCGGCGGCAGCCCAGGCGGCATCGGCGCAGGCGGCGTAGGCCGGGCCGCGCCACAGGGCGAGCGCGGTGTCCAGGAGACGGTGGCGGGCGTCTGGGTCCGTGTGGCCCGCCGCGTCGGCGAACAGTCGCTCGAAGTGCCAGACGTCGACCGCGGCGGCGGGCAGCTGGAGCGCGTAGCCGGGCGCGCGCGACACCACGACGCGGGCGGGCGACCGGGCGGGACGTTCGGGTTCGAGCGCGCGCCGCAGGTGCGAGATGTGCGCCTGCAACGACCCGGCCGCCTTGGGCGGCGGCGCGCCCGCCCACAGATCGTCGATCAGCCGGTCGGCCGACACGACCTCCCCGCCCGCCGCCACCAGCCGCGCCAGCACCGCAGCCTGCATCGGCCCGCGCAACACCGCGGGCCGCCCGTCCACCCGGACACCCAGCGCCCCGAGCAGTTCCACGATCACCACGGCTGAAGCATCGCGCGCCCAGCCGATTTCGCAACCCCAACGGCTTCAAGCTCGAGGTCGATTCCCCCACGGAACCGGCACCCTCACTCAGGAACTCATCGCTGCCCGCGGCGTGCTCGCACGCGTCTCCCGCAACGCCCGCACCCCGGCGAACGCCACGACGAGGCCCACCGCGATCGTGCCGGGAATGATCCACAACCCCTCCGCGCCCGGCAGCCCTTCGGCCGCGCCCATCACCAGCACCGACACCACGAGCACCGCCGCCGCGGGGCGGGTGAGCAGAGTGTTCGGCGCCGCGAACGCGCAGCCCGCCAGCAGCAGGAAGCCGACGAGGAAGCAGGCCGCGAGCGGCCCGTTCACCGGCATGGCCGCGGTCTCGATGGCGTGCTGTTCGTGATGGGACAGCCGGGGCGCCACGAACGCCTCGTGATAGCCCCCGACCGGAATGGCCACGGCCAGACCGGCATACAGCAGCGCGCGGATGACAGCGGCCAGTCTCGCGATGCCCGGCCGCCCGAGCGAGTGCCAGGCCGCGGTCACCAGCGGCAGCCCGGCGGCCATGAGGACCGCGCCCGCGCTGAAGCTCACGTGCGCCGCGACCCAGGTCGCCGCCTGCTCGGCCTCCTCGGAGTGCCGCAGCGGGTGCAGTGCGTTGCCGATCGCGAACAGCACACCGCCCCCGATCAATGCGTATGCCCGCCAGCGGAAGTCGCTGCCGTCCGCCGGTAGTTCAGTGGTGATGCTCATGCGCCCACCATGAGCCGCGCCTGTTGACCACGACTTGCCATCGACTTGCGGCCCCGCCCCCTCGCACCCGGCAGGCCCACGGAGACACCCGCCACGACGGCATTCGCTGTTCGGCACCACCCACCACGGATTCCGCGGGCCCGGATCGCGAACCCTCCGGTCACCACGGAGCGTGGACGCCCAGCGTGCGGAGGAAGTTCACTATCGACGGCCTGTTCCGACGCACCCGAAACGCTCGGTGCCATAAGAGATCCCGGCCCCGGCGCGCCCGTCACGCCGTGAGCCGCCGCGGCCTCGCCCCCGCCACGGCGCGATCCGTGACGGGGGCGAGGCACCCGTTCCCACCGGCCGCCCGGGCCGGCGCCGACCTCAGACGCCCACGTGCACCGGGTTTTCCGACCCCTCGAGCAGGCTCGACGGCTTGTCCCGAATCATGAAGGCGATCACCGGGATCGCGATCACGAAGAACACCGCGCCCAGGTAGAAGGCCACGTCGTAGCTGTGGATCGCGGCCCGCGCCGCCAGATTGTCGACCGTCGGATTGTCGGTGGCGTACCGCTCCGCGGCCTGCACCGCGATCGTGGTGAGCAGCGCGACGCCGATGGACCCGCCGACCTGCTGCGCGGCGTTGAGCAGCGCACTGGCCACACCGGAATCCTCGTCGTCGACCTGGTGCAGCGCGGTGGTCTGCATGCAGACGAACAGCGGGCCCATGCCGAGCGCGATCAGCGTCATCGCGGGCAGCACGAGCGCGGCGTAGCTGGAACCGAAGTCCAGTTGCGCCATGTAGACGAGCCCGGCCGCCCCGAGCACCGCACCGGCGAGCATGAGCGGGCGCGGCCCGAGCTTGGGCAGCAGCACGCTGGTGATGCCCGCGGAGATGGTGATGCCCAGCGGGAACGGCATGAACGCGAAACCGGTCTTCAGCGCGGAGTACCCCAGGGTCATCTGCATGTAGAAGCTCAGGTTCAGGAACATGGCGAACATGGCGATAGGTATCAGCAGCGCCACGAGGAACGACCCGCCGCGATTGATCTCACCCGGAATACGCAGCGGCAGCAGCGGATTCGAGCTGCGATATTCGATGACGACGAACAGCGCCAGCAGCACCGCGCCGCCGGCGAGCAGCCCGAGGGTCGAGGCCGCCAGCCAGCCGTCCTCGGCGGCGCGGCTGAAGCCGTACACCACCGCGATCAGGCCGAGGGTGCCGGTGATCGCGCCCGGCAGGTCGTATCCGCCGGTCCGCGGGGCGGGTACGTCCCGGACCACGAAGGCGAGCGCGCCCAGCACGGCGAGCAGTGCGATCGGGGTGTTCACCAGCAGGCACCAGCGCCAGCTGGCGTATTCGGTCAGCGCGCCGCCCGCGATGAGACCGATGGCCGCGCCGCCCGCCGAGACCCCGGCGAAGACGCCGAACGCCTTGGCCCGCTCCTTGGCCTCGGTGAAGGTCACCGACACCAGGGACAGCGCCGCCGGGGCGAGCAGCGCCGCGAACGCGCCCTGCAGACCGCGTCCGGCGAACAGCTGTGCGCCGTTCTGCGCGAGCCCTGCCAGAGCGGAGGCCAGTGCGAAACCAACCAGGCCGGCGATGAAGACGCGCCGGCGGCCGAGATAGTCCGCCAGCCGCCCGCCGAGCAGCAGGAGTCCGCCGAAGATCAGCGTGTAGGCGGTCAGGACCCACTGTTTGTTGCCGTCGCTGATGCCCAGGTCCTGCTGGGCGAAGGGCAGCGAAATCGTGACGATGGTGGCGTCGAGCACCACGATCAGCTGTGCGACGGCGATGACGCCGAGAGCCCACCATCGTGCGGAATTTTTTGTCTCACTTGATATTTCGTCAGGTTCGAGCGTTGCCGTCCCGCCGGTCATGCCTACTCCTCGATTGCTCCGAACAGCCGAGCCCATCGTGGCACTCCCCGACAATTGGCGTCAAGAGAAAAATGTCTGACTGCGACAGTTGGCGTCCATGGACACGAATTCTCCGGTCCGCGCTACCATCGGGGCATGTTCGAGCCGTCATCGCCGACCGCCCGCACCGGCCTGCGCGAGCGCAAGAAGCAGCAGACCCGCACCCGGGTCATCGACGTGGCGCTGCGCCTGTGCGACGAGCACGGCTTCGACACCACCACCGTGGAACAGATCGCCGACGCCGCCGACGTCTCCCCGCGCACGGTGAACAGGTATTTCGACAGCAAGGAAGACATCGTCATAGCGCCGATCGAGGACTTCGGCGGCACGCTGGCGGACAACCTGCGCCGCCAGCCGATCACCGGGAACGAGCTGCAGGCGCTACTGAACAGCTACCTGGAGATGATCGAGGGCATCATCGACCGCGACGAACCGCTGCCGTTCCGCTGGTTCCAGCAGATGCAGAACATCATCAGGCACTCCCCCGCCGTGCGCGCCCGCAGCCTCGACGCCGCGGACTACAAGATGCGCGAGACCTCGACCGTGCTCGGCGAGCGGCTCGGCACCGACCCGGACGCACTGCCGGTGCGGCTGATCACCGGCACCTGGCACGCCATCATGCGCGCGGGCGTGGAGTGCGAGGCAGAGGTCGGCAGTTTCGAGGGCGTGCTCGCCGACTCCGCGCGCGCCATGGCCGACGCGGTGGTCACCGCCTATCACGAGTTCGTCCGTATTTGCGCCGTTCCGACTGTGGGTAACCCCATTGCCGACATCGCGGCCGAGCACCGTTAGAATCCCGAAACAGGTCAAGAGCATCAGCGCCAAGCCCCGGCTCGCTGATCGGCAACCCTCCAGCTGCGGTGGGGTGCTCCGGGTGAAGACCGGGCGCTCGAAGGCCGAGCGCAAGCGCACTGTAGGAGGCACCGAGATGTGTTGTTGTCGAAGCCAATTCGCCTTCCGATAACCCAAGCCTTCCGCCGTATACGGCGATTCTTCCTGGAGCAGTAATCATGAGTGACTCGACCGCGCCCGCTGCCAACCTCGATCCCGCGAACTGGTCCTTCGAGACCAAGCAGGTGCACGCCGGGCAGGCCCCCGATCCGGCCACGGGCGCACGCGCCCTGCCGATCTACCAGACGACCTCGTACGCCTTCCGCGACACCGATCACGCCGCGGCGCTGTTCGGCCTGGCCGAGCCGGGCAACATCTACACCCGCATCATGAACCCCACCCAGGACGCGGTGGAGCAGCGCGTGGCCGCCCTCGAGGGCGGCGTGGCGGCGCTG
>NZ_JBSFNO010000067.1:0-28757 GCF_053981095.1 Nocardia sp. NPDC003693 | reverse complement strand
CGCGGCTGAGCAACTCGCGCTGATCGGGGTTGTCCGACAACCACTCCAGGGCGTGCGCGGTGAGCGCGGCCCAGGACGTGAAGGCCCGGGTGTGGCAGCGCCGGTCATGGCGACCAGCCGGCCACCGGCCTGCTCCTGCTTGATCAGCGCCAGCTTGTCCTCCGGCGTGGCCTCGGCGAGGAAGTCGTCCACGCCCGCCTCGTCGGCGATCGCCTTGGCGGTCAGGGGATTGTCGCCGGTGATCATGACGGTGCGGATGCCCATGCGGCGCATCTCGTCGAACCGTTCGCGCATGCCCTGCTTGACCACATCCTTGAGGTGGATGACGCCGAGCAGTCTGGCGGTGCCGTCCTTGATCTCGGCGACCACCAGCGGCGTGCCGCCCGAGGCCGAGATACCGTCGACAGCCTGCCCGAGTTCGGCCGGAACCGAACCGTCGTGCAGGCGCACCCATTCGGTCACCGCACCGGCCGCGCCCTTGCGCAGCTGATGCTTGCCGGCCAGGTCCACACCCGACATGCGGGTCTGGGCGGTGAATTCCACCCAGGTGGCCCCGGTCAGCTCACCGGGGGTGCGCTCGCGCTTGTTGTACGCGGTCTTGGCGTACACCACGATCGAGCGGCCCTCGGGCGTCTCGTCGGCGAGGCTGGAAAGCTGTGCCGCGTCGGCGATCTCGTCCTCGCTCACGCCCGGCATGGCCACGAAGGCCGACGCCTGGCGATTGCCCAGGGTGATGGTGCCGGTCTTGTCCAGCAGCAGGGTGTTCACATCGCCCGCGGCCTCGACCGCGCGGCCGGACATGGCGAGCACGTTGCGCTGCACCAGCCGGTCCATACCGGCGATGCCGATGGCCGACAGCAGCGCGCCGATGGTGGTCGGGATCAGGCACACCAGCAGCGAGACCATGACGATGCCGCCGATGCCGTTGCCGTCGATGGCGATGCTGTCCGGCACGCCGGGCAGGCTCGTCTTGGAGTAGATGGCCAGCGGCTGCAGGGTGACCACGGCGAACACGAAGATGATCGTGAGCGCCGCGAGCAGGATGTTCAGCGCGATCTCGTTCGGCGTCTTCTGCCGGCTCGCGCCCTCCACGAGCGCGATCATCTTGTCGATGAAGCTCCTGCCCGGCTCCTGGGTGATCTTGACGACCACGCGGTCGGACAGCACGGTGGTGCCGCCGGTGACCGCGGAACGGTCGCCGCCGGACTCCCGGATCACCGGCGCGGATTCGCCGGTGATGGCCGATTCGTCCACCGAGGCAATGCCTTCCACGACGTCGCCGTCGCCCGGGATGACCTGACCGGCCTCCACGACCACGAAGTCACCGCGTTGCAGATCGACAGCGGCCACCCGCTCCTCGACCACCCGCGCGCCCGGCGACCAGTTCGCCAGCCTGCGCGCGACGGTGTCGGTCTTGGCCTTGCGCAGGGTGTCGGCCTGCGCCTTGCCCCGGCCCTCGGCGACGGCCTCGGCGAGATTGGCGAAAAGCACCGTCGCCCAGAGCCATACGACGATGGCCCAGCCGAAGAAGGACGGGTCGGCGATGGCCAGAGCCGTGGAGTACGCCGCGCCGATCTCGACGATCAGCATGACGGGATTGCGCCACAGGGTGCGCGGATCCAGTTTGCGGAAGGCGTCCGGCAACGACTTCAGCAGCAACTGCGGATCGAACAGTCCGCTGGAGACCCGTCCCTGGGGTGGTTCGGCCGCGGCCGTCGTTCCCGGTTCGATAGTGGGAGCAGACATGTCAGTGGATTCCTTCGGCGAGCGGCCCGAGCGCGAGCGCGGGCAGGAAGGTCAGGGCGACCAGGATGAGGGTCACGCCGACGACCATGCCCACGAACTGCGGCCGATGGGTCGGGAGCGTGCCGATCGATTCGGGGGTCGTGCCCTGCTGTGCCAGCGAACCGGCCAGTGCGAGAACGAAGATGATCGGCAGGAAGCGGCCGAACACCATGGCCAGTCCGAGCGCGGTGTTGTACCACTCGGTATTGCCGGACAGGCCGGCGAAGGCCGAACCGTTGTTGTTGGCGGCGGAGGTGAAGGCGTAGAGCACTTCCGAGAGCCCGTGCGGTCCGGAGTTGGCCATACTCGCCCGTTGCCCCGGCATGGCCATGGCAACGGCGGTGCCGACCAGCACGAGGAGCGGGCTGATCAGGAAGTAGCTCGCGGCCAGTTTGATCTCGCGCGGGGTGATCTTCTTGCCCAGGTACTCCGGGGTGCGGCCGACCATGAGCCCGGCGACGAAGACCGTGATGATCGCCAGGATCAGCATCCCGTACAGACCCGAGCCGGTGCCGCCCGGCGCGACCTCGCCGAGCTGCATGTTGAACATGGTCATCATGCCGCCGAGGCTCGTGTACGAGTCGTGGAACGAGTCCACCGCGCCGGTGGAGGTCAGCGTCGTCGCCGCGGCGAAGGTCGCCGAATTCGATACGCCGAAGCGGGTTTCCACGCCCTCGAGCGAGGATCCGACGGCGGTGGGCACGGTGCCGTGGTGCTGCAGCTGGAACAGGTTGGTCAGAAGCGTGCTGCCCAGGGCGATGGCGCCCATGACCGCCACGATCGCGAAGCCCTGCTTCGTGCTGCCGACCATGCGACCGAAGGTGCGCGGCAGCGAGAAGGAGATCACCAGCAGCAGGAAGATCTCCAGCCAGTTGGTCCAGGAGTTCGGGTTCTCGAACGGATGCGCGGAGTTCGCGTTGTAGAAGCCGCCGCCGTTGGTGCCGAGTTCCTTGATGACCTCCTGGCTCGCGACCGGTCCGCCCGGAATGGTCTGTGACCCACCGGCGATGGTCGATGCCACCTCGTCGTGCAATTGGAAGTTCTGGATCACGCCGCCGGCGACGAGCACGATCGCGAACACGAAGGCGAGCGGCAGCAGAATCCGGATGGTTCCCCTCACAAGATCCACCCAGAAGTTGCCGAGATCGCCGGTGTGCCTGCGGGCGAAGCCGCGCACGAGCGCCATGGCGACGGCGATGCCGACCGCCGAGGAGACGAAGTTCTGCACCGCGAGTCCGGCCATCTGCACCAGGTGGCCCTGGGTCGATTCACCGGAGTAGTTCTGCCAGTTGGTGTTGGTGACGAAGCTGACCGCGGTGTTCCAGGCCAGCGCCGGGGTCATCTCGGTGGCCGGGTCGTTCAGGTGCAGCGGCAGTGTGCCCTGGAGCAACTGGAAGAAGAACAGGAACAGGATGCTCACCGCGGAGAAGGCGAGCACGCTGCGCGCGTAGACGGCCCAGGTCTGCTCGACGCCGGGCTGTACGCCGATGAGGCGGTAGATGCCGCGCTCGGCTCGGGAATGCTCGGTGCCGCTGTACACCCGGCACATGTAATCGCCCAGCGGCACGTGTACCAGGGCCAGCGCGAGGACCAGGGTCGCCGCGAAGACGATCCCCGCTGTTGTCGTGCTCACTCAGAACCTTTCCGGGAACAGCAGCGCCGCGATCAGGAAGACGGCGATGCCGACGGCCAGAACGAGACCGATGACGTTCTGCGTCACAGCCGTTCCACCCCGCGCTGGATCAGGCCGAGCAGGGCGAAGATCGCCACGGTCAGCACGGTGAACACCACGACGGACATGTTCGAAACCTCTCTCTGGATGCCGCGATCACGAGCCGCGACCGAGTGAGTCAAACCGCTGCCGTGCGCCCGGACGAGGTCCTTGACGACTTCTTTGCGGTGCGGATCACGGCCTTGACGCTCCGTTTACAGGTTTGCCCGGAGTGTCGGGGGGAACTGTCGAGTCCCGGCGTGAAACCGTAAGGAAACCGTCAGGACCAGGCTCGCGATCCGGCGCGAGCCGTGACCGAAGGGACCGCGATGTTCGAACGCGCTGTACAGAAGTCCATGGAATTGGCGGTCCGCGGCGGTACAGGCATACAGGTTCCGCTGGCGGCCAAGTACGTCGACAGGCTGCGCCGCAAGCATCCGAGCCGGTCCCCCGAGGAGATCGAGCAGGGACTGCGCTGGCGGTACCTCGCCCTGGTCACCACCAGCGGCACGCTCGCCGGGCTGAGCGCGGCGGTCCCGGGGGTCGGCACCCTGGTCGGACTGGCGGTCAGCGGTGTGGAATCGGTGTTCTTCCTGGAGGCTTCCGCGCTGTACGCGGCCTCGGTGGGCGCGGTGCACGGCATGGACAAGCTGCAGCCCAAGCAGCGCCGCACACTCGTGGTCGGCGTCGTCCTGGGCGAGGGCGGGGCGGAGATGCTCGGCAAGAGCGCGAGCCAATCCGCCCGGGACTGGGCCTCGACCGTGGCCGACAAGCTCCCGATCGTGCGCAACATCGACAACGCCATGGCGCGCCGGTTCATCGCCGGATTCATCATCAAGCGCGGTGTGCTGATGTTCGGCAAGGTGCTGCCCGCCGGCATCGGCGCGGTGATCGGGGGCGTCGGCAATCACGCACTCGGCCGGGCCGTTATCGCCAACGGGCGCAAGACCTTCGGGCCCGCCCCCGCGAACTGGACCGAGGCCACCCTGCTCGCCCCGGCCGGATCGATACCGTCAACATCGGGCGCGCGCCCGTAAAGAAACCGTCAGGACGTCCGTCCGCGGGCCGCGCGCCGGTAAACAGGGAGAACCCGCCCGAGTCCGGACATCGGCTCGGCTGGGCCGAACGGAACCATTCGAGGAGACACTGTGCCGGACATCGCTTACGCAATGCTGGTGATATTCGGTTTTCTGAGCGTCGCGCTGATGCTGCGCGTCCTGGCCACGACCGGGCCGCGCCCCGCGCGCGTACGCCCGGCCCGCCCGGAACTACCCGCGCACCGCGCCACGCCGGACAAGTGAAGCGCGGCCAACTCCGCATCTATCTCGGCGCGGCGCCGGGGGTGGGCAAGACCTTCGCGATGCTCTCCGAAGCACATCGGCGCCTCGAACGCGGGCGCGACGTGGTGGCCGCGGTCGTGGAGACGCACGGCAGGTCCAAGACCGCGGAACTGCTCGAGGGCATCGAGCGAATCCCGCCCCGGCTGATCGAGTATCGCGGCGCGGCCATGCCGGAGCTGGACGTGCCCGCGGTGCTGCGCCGCGCGCCCGCGGTCGTGCTGGTGGACGAACTCGCGCACACCAACGTGCCCGGCAGCAAGAACGAGAAGCGCTGGCAGGACGTCCAGGAGTTGCTCGACGCCGGAATAGACGTGGTGTCCACGGTCAACGTGCAGCATCTCGAGAGCCTCAACGACGTGGTCGAGCAGATCACCGGGGTGGTGCAGCGCGAGACCGTGCCGGACCGGGTGGTGCGCGGCGCCGATCAGGTCGAACTGGTCGACATCACCCCGGAAGCCCTGCGGCGCAGGCTCTCCCACGGCAACGTGTACGCGGCCACCAAGGTCGACGCGGCGCTGCGGAACTACTTCCGGCCCGGCAACCTGACCGCGCTGCGCGAACTGGCGCTGCTGTGGCTGGCCGACCAGGTCGACGCGGCGCTCGCCAAATACCGTGCGGACCACCGGATCACCGATATCTGGGAGGCGCGCGAACGCCTCGTGGTCGCGGTGACCGGCGGCCCCGAATCCGAGACGCTGGTCCGGCGCGCGAGCCGGATCGCGGCCAAATCCAGCGCGGAACTGGTTGTCGTGCACGTGGTCCGGGGCGACGGCCTGGCCGGGGTCTCCCCGCAGCGGCTCACCCGGCTGCGCGACCTGGCGACCGGCCTGGACACCGCGCTGCACACCGTCACCGGTGACGACGTGCCCGGGGCGCTGCTGGACTTCGCCCGCCAGATCAACGCCACCCAGCTGGTGCTGGGCACCTCGCGGCGCTCGCGCTGGGCCCGCGCCCTGGACGAGGGCATCGGGGCCCGGGTGGTACAGCGGTCGGGAAAGATCGACGTGCACATGGTCACCCACGAGGAGGCCGCGCGGGGCCTGCGCCTGCGCCCGCCCACCCGCCGCGAGGGCGCGCTCAGCGCCTGGATCGCGGCGATCGGCGTGCCGTGGATCATCTGCGGCGTCACCGCGCTGTGGCTCGATCGCTGGCTGGCCCTGGGCGGGGAGAGCGCGGTGTTCTTCATCGGCGTCGTCGCGGTGGCGCTGTTCGGCGGCATCGCCCCCGCGGTGCTGTCCGCCCTGCTGTCCGGGCTGCTGCTGAACTGGTTCTTCACCACGCCGCGGCACAGTCTCACCGTCGCCGAACTCGACAACTTCCTGACCATCGTGGTGCTGCTCGTGGTCGCGGTCGCGGTCTCCGCGCTGGTCGACGTGGCGGCAAAACGAAGCCGGGAGGCGCGCAAGGCTTCCCGCCAGGCCGAGCTGCTGACGCTGTTCGCGGGCTCGGTGCTACGCGGGGCGGATCTGCCCGCGCTGCTGGAACGGGTGCGCGAGACCTTCCGGCAGGACGCGGTCAGCCTGATCGAGGACGCGGGGGCCGAGCACGAGGCCGAGGCCCGCGAACCGGGCACGGACGCGCGCGACGGGTTCGAACCGTGGATCGTGGCCTCGGTGGGCGAGAATCCCCCGCGCGTCGCGACCGCCGGCGAGACCGTGGTGGAGGCGGGCGACGACACGCACCGGCTGCTGCTGCGCGGGCGCCCGGTCACCGCGGGCGATCGGCTCGTGCTCGGCGCGGTCGCCGACCAGGCGGCGGGACTGGTGCAGCGCCAGCGCCTGCAGGCCGAAGCCGGTGCGGCGCAGGCGGTTCTGGAGGCGGACAAGCTGCGCCGCGCGCTGCTCTCGGCGGTCAGTCATGATCTGCGCACCCCGCTGGCCGCGGCCAAGGCGTCGGTGTCGAGCCTGCGCAGCCACGACGTGGAGTTCTCGCCCGAGGACACCGCCGAACTCCTCGAGACCATCGAGGAATCGGTGGATCAGCTCACGACCCTGGTCGGCAACCTGCTCGACTCCTCGCGCCTGGCCGCCGGGGTGGTGCGGCCGCAGCTGCGCCGGGTCTACCTGGACGAGGTCGTGCACCACGCGCTCATGGGTATGGGCACGCGCGGCCTGCGGCGCACGGCGATGCGGCGCGTCGAGGTCGCCGTGGACTCGGTGTGCGTGCGCGCCGACGCCGGGCTGCTGGAGCGGGTGCTGGCCAATCTCATCGACAACGCCGTGCGGTACTCCCCCGCCGCCGCGCCCGTGCGGGTGGTCGCCGAGCGCACCGGGCGGCGGGTCGCGATCACCGTGTCCGACAACGGGCCCGGCGTGCCCAGCGGTATGGAGGACCAGCTCTTCGAGCCGTTCCAGCGGCTCGGCGATCGCGACAATTCCACCGGCGTCGGACTCGGCCTGTCGGTGGTGCGCGGTTTCGTGGACGCCATGGGCGGCGCCGTGCACGCCGAACCCACCCCCGGCGGCGGTCTGACCATGGTCATCGACCTGGCCGCCTGTGACGAACAGGAGAACGAGTGACGAACGCGGCGCCCGCGCCGACCAAGGTCCTGGTGGTCGACGACGAACCACAGATCCTGCGCGCACTGCGGATCAACCTGTCGGTGCGCGGGTACGAGGTCACCACCGCCGCCACCGGCGCGGCGGCCCTGCGCGCGGCCGCGGAGAAGCACCCGGACGTGGTGATCCTGGACCTGGGCCTGCCCGATATGGACGGCATCGAGGTGCTGGCGGGGTTGCGGGGCTGGTCGAGTACCCCGGTGATCGTGCTCTCGGCCCGCACCGATTCCTCCGACAAGGTGGAGGCCCTGGACGCGGGCGCGGACGACTACGTCACCAAGCCCTTCGGCATGGACGAGCTGCTGGCGCGGCTGCGCGCGGCGGTCCGGCGCTCGGCCACCGGCACCGACGCGGTCGAGCCGATCGTCGAAACCGCCTCCTTCACGGTCGATCTCGCCGCGAAGAAGGTCACCAAGGCGGGCCGCGACGTGCACCTGACCCCCACCGAATGGGGCATGCTCGAGATGCTGGTGCGCAATCGCGGCAAGCTGGTGGGCCGGCGCGAGATCCTGCGCGAGGTCTGGGGGCCGTCCTACGCCACCGAGACGCACTACCTGCGCGTGTATCTCGCGCAGTTGCGGCGCAAGCTCGAGGACGACCCGTCGCAGCCCAAACATCTGCTGACCGAGGCGGGCATGGGGTACCGGTTCCAGCCCTGAGGCCGAATGCGCTGCTGCGCCAACGCTTGTGCGCTACAACTGACGCATGGCTGGAGCGCGCAAGATCGACCGCGGGGACACCGACGCCTGCCCGGTGCACCGGGATACCGAGGGCACCTGGCAGATTCGCGACTACGCCGACGGGCGGGCGCTGCTGCGCAGCACCGGCACGGTACAGGCCGGGCTCGGCATCGAGACGGTGGAGAAACTGCCCGCGCGGCTGCGCCGGCCGGTGCTGTACCGCGACGGTGAGGAACACCGCGAGCATCGCCGCCAGACGGCCAGGTACTTCACGCCCAAGCGCGTCGACGAGCACTACCGCGACCTGATGCACGAGATCGCCGATCGGGAGATCGCGGCACTGCGCGCCGAGGGGCGGGCCAATCTGTCGCAGATGAGTTTCCGGCTGGCGGTCGATGTGACCAAGGCGGTGATCGGGCTGACCGACAGCAAGCCCGGTACCGACCGGCGGCTCGAGGTGTTCTTCCCGGAGAAGTTCGCCGAGCCCGGATTCACCAGCATCGCCGGGCTGCTCGGCTACGTGCGGCAGCTGCGGGCTTGGGGGGCAATCTATTTCGACGACGTGCGCCCGGCCGTGCGCGTGCGGCGCAAGGCCCGGCGCGACGACCTCATCTCGCATCTGATCGACGAGGGCTGCGCCGACGGCGAGATCCTCGGCGAATGCCTGACTTTCGCGGCCGCGGGCATGGTCACCACGCGCGAGTTCATCAATCTCGCGGCCTGGCACCTGTTCACCGACGACGACCTGCGCGCCCGCTTCCGGGCCGGGGGCGAGGCCGAGCGCCTGGCGCTGCTGCAGGAGCTGCTGCGGCTCGAGCCGGTCATCAGCGATATCAAGCGGCGCACGGTGTCCGAGGTGGCGCTGCCCAGCGGGACCACTATTCCGGCGGGTGAACTGGTCGACGTCGCGGTGAGCGTGGCCAACGTGGATCCCGGCGTGGTCGGGGACCAGCCCCTGGACGTGTGCCCCGGGCGCGCGCTGTCCGGCGGCGCCGGGGCCGCGGTGCTGTCCTTCGGCGACGGGCCACACAAATGCCCGGGGGCGCACATCGCGCTGCAGGAGTCGGAGATCTTCCTGGGCAAGCTGTTCGCGCTGGACGGGCTCCGGATGGAGAATCCGCCGCGGGTGACGATGAAGCCGGAGATCTCGGGGTACGAGCTGCGGGATCTGATCGTCGCGGTGTAGCGGGGGGCGGCTGCCCCGGCGCTTCGCGGACGGACCGCACGGGCGGCCCGTCTCGCGATCCGTGCCGGAACGCTCAGCGTGACAATCGAATCGGCAGCGACTTCAGGCCGTTGTTCAGGTTGGAGCGGATGCGCCGGGACTCACCGGTCTGCTCGATCACCGGGAAGCGGGCGAGCAGCTCCTCGAAGAACACCCGCCCCTCCATCCGGGCCAGGTGCACCCCGAGGCAGAAGTGCTGGGCCAGCCCGAAGGACAGGTGCGGGTTGGGATTTCGGTGAATGTCGAAGCGCTGCGGGTCGGTGAACACCGTCTCGTCGCGATTGGCCGAGGTGTACCACATGGCGACCTTGTCACCGGATTTCACGGGCACGCCGTTGATCTCGGTGTCTGCGGTGGCCGTGCGCCGGAAGTAGTGCAGCGGATTGGCGTACCGCAGGATCTCCTCGACCGCGCCGGGAATCAGCGCGGGGTCGGCGCGCAGCTCGCGCAACTGATCCGGATGTTCGAGCAGCAGCTGCAATCCGGAGGACAGCATGGTCTTGGTGGTGTCGTTCCCGGCGATCACCAGCTGGGTGAAGAAGCTGCCGAACTCCAGCTCCGACATGGTTTTTCCGCCGAACTCGCCATCGAGGATCAGCGAGGTGAGGTCGGGCTCGGGCTCCCCGGCGCGGCGGGCCATCGCGAACTGGATCGCGTAGACGGCCATCTTGGTCAGATCGGCGGTGGTGTCGAAATCGCCGATCAGTTCCGGATCCTGCTGGCTGGTGGACTGTTCGGCCCACCGCCGGATGTCGGGCCAGTCGGCCTCGGGGATGCCGAACAGCCCGCCCACCACCTGACTCGGCAGCACGCCCGCCACGTCGTGTACGAACTCGACCTCGCCCTCGACGCCGTCCAGGAGCTGCCCGGTCAGGGCGCGGACCCGGTCCTCCAGCTCGCCGATGACCCGCGACTTGAAGTGCTCGGCCAGGGGTTTGCGGTAGTCGGTGTGCCGGGGCGGGTCCATCATGAGCAGCATGTTGCGGGTGGTCTCGAGCCGTTCGGGCGGCTGATTCTCGAGCACCACCCCGCCGATCTCGGCCGAGAACAGTCGCGGGTTGCGCGCCACGTACGACACATCGGCGTGCCGCAGCACCGCCCAGTAGCCGGGTTCGCCCGGCATGTCCTGCCAGTGCACCGGGTCGGTGCGGCGCAGGTCGGCGAAGATCTCGTGAATCGGCCCGTCCACATGCAGCTGCGGATCGTAGATGTCCTTGACCGTGCCCACGGCCCACCTCGGTATTCGCTTGCGGGTGTTCGTCTTTCCCTTCGGACGGTAACCACGGCGGCGGACCGGGCGGCGGCGTTCGCGACCCCGATCCCAGTCAGTGGACACCGGCCGCCCCGCTCGGGCGGCGGCCGCTCAGGCGTAGGGATCGGTGATCTCGCGCAGCGCGGTGAGGGCCTCCCGCAGCGCGCGGGTGCGCCTCGGCCCCAGGTGCGCGGCCCATTCGTCCTGGATCCGGGCGGCGATGACATTGGCGCGGTCCGCCATCTCCCGCCCGAACGGGCTCAGCCGGACCAGGCGCGCGCGACCGTCGCTCGGGTCGGGCACCCGCTCCACGTAGCCCGCGCGCTCGAGCTGGTCGACCAGGAACCCGGCGGTCTGCTTGGTGACCTGCGCGCGTTCGGCCAGGTCGGTGAGCCGGGTGCCGCCCGGGTCGATGCGCGCGGCCAGCCGCCCCTGCGCGGTGGTGATCGCACCGTGGCCCTGTGCGATCAGCTCCGCGAGCACGCGCTGCTCCATCGAGCGGTGGGCGATGAACATCAGCAGGCCGATGTTCAGCTCGCCGGGATCCTCGCTCGTGTCCTGTTCAGCGGTGTCGCCGCTCATCGTCCTCCTTGACATTCGGTCAGAGACTCTTACCATATTAGTCAGAGATACTGACTAATTCCACCGGCTCGCCCCGGCGATCGGCGGCCCGCCACGGCAGGACTCGGCCGGTATCGCGCGACTCCGATTCCGCTGTGCCCGAAAGAGGTAACCGTCATGGATCGCGAAACCAGCTGGCAGGTCATCGAACAGCAGCGCCTGGCCATCGCCGACATGCTCGCCGATCTCACGCCCGAGCAGTGGGACACCCCCTCGCTGTGCGCGGGCTGGCGGGTGCGCGAGGTCGCCGCGCACGTGGCTTTCACCCCCACCCCGCCGGCGGCGAAAGTCATGCTGGCCACCGCGATTCGCACGCGCGGCAACTACAACCGCTTCATCGACACCCTCACCCGCGAGCAGGCCGCGATCGCCGGGGATCCGGTCGCGGCGCTGCGCGCCAACGCCGCGGTGCGCACGCTGCCCCGGCTCACCAACTACCGCAACATCCTGTTCGACACCATCGTGCACGGGCAGGACATGGCGATTCCCCTGGGCCGCACCCTGATCGTCGCGCCCGCGGGCGCGGCCGCCGGCGCCGATCGCGCGGTCGAGGTCGGCCGCCCGGTGTGGGACCCCCACCGCCTCGACGGGCTGCACCTCACCGCCACCGATATCGAGTGGTCGCACGGCGCCGGCGCGGAGGTTCGCGGACCCGTCCTCGCGCTGCTGCTCCTGATCACCGGACGGCCGGTGGCGCTGACCATGGTGGAGGGACCTGGTGTGGCCCTTCTCGCCCAACGCCTCGGGACACCCCTGCCCACCTCCGCGCACACGGACGACCGCGAATAGAGGGGTGTGCCCGTGCGCGTCGCATCCGGTGCGGCGCGCACGGGCACCTCGCTGCCCCGCGGCCCCGCCGCGTACGGTCCGGCACCGCCGCGCGACACGGATCGCGTCCGGCCTTCCGGCGCATCGCTTCCCGCCCCCGGAGCGCGCCCGCATCTCGCGATGCACGACCATGGGCACCATGTCTGTCGCCGCAATCGTCTTCGACATGGATGGCGTGCTCATCGATACCGAGCCCATCTGGGAAGAAGTCCGCACCGCCTACATCGAGGAGCTCGGCGGGCGCATCCTGCCCGACACCCAGGAGCGGTTCATGGGTATGAGCACCGCCGAATGGTCCGAGTACATCAGCAAGGATCTGATCGACGGCAGCCGCACGCCGGACCAGGTCGCCACCGACGTCATCGACCGCATGAGCGCCCGCTACGCCGAGCACCTGCCGCTGATGCCGGACGCGGTGGAGACCGTGCGCCGCTTCGCCGCCCGCTACACCCTCGGCCTGGCCAGCTCCTCCCCGCGCCGCCTGATCGACGTGGTCCTGGCCCACATGGGCGTGACCGGCCTGTTCCACACGACCGTCTCCACCGAGGAGGTCGACCGCGGCAAACCCGCTCCCGACGGCTACCTGGCCGCCGCCGCGGGCCTGGGCATCGCCCCGCGCGACTGCGTGGCGATCGAGGACTCCTCCAACGGCCTGCGTTCGGCCGCTGCGGCGGGCATGACGGTGATCGCCGTCCCCCACCCCCGCTATCCACCGGCCCCCGACGCCCTCGCCCTGGCCGCCCACGTGGTGACCGACGGCCTCCCCTCCCTGACCCCCGCGCTGATCGACTCCCTCCCCCGGGCCGGCGGGTAGATAGCTGCATACGGCGCTTGCCGACTCGCGAAGCGCACGCACGGTTCGACCGTCCCTCGGCATCCGGCAGTCGATCGACCACCCGGGCCGCGTGCCCGGTGCGTCGATCGCGCCGCACGTCACAGCGGCCCCGCACGCGGAATTCGCCGGTCGCTCCCCGCGTTCCGCATGATCCGGATGGGCTGTGTGTCACATCCGGGTGAGGGCTCGCGCGGCGTGCGCGGGACGAATGGGAGGATCGTGACATGGCTGAACAGACCGCCGCACCGCAGACCGCCGCCGCCACCCAGACCGCCGAACCGGTGGAACTGTGGGCCGAGCGCACCGGCACCCGCGCCTACACCGGCCGCAACAACCGGGGCGGCGAGGTGCTCATCGCCTCGGCGGGCGTGGCCGGCGCGTTCACCCCGGGCGAATTGCTCAAGATCGCGCTCGCGGGCTGCACCGGCCTCAGCGCCGATTTCACCCTGTCCCGCAAGCTCGGCGACAACTTCGACGCGACCGTCCGCGTCTCCGGTGACGCCGACCGCGAGAACGAGACCTACCCGGAGCTGAACGAGAGCTTCGAACTCGACCTGAGCGAACTCGACGAGGAGACGCGCCAGCGCGTCATGGTCGCCGCCCAGCGCGCCATCGACAAGGTCTGCACCGTGGGCCGCACGCTCAAGGCCGGCACCACCGTCAATCTCACCTTCCGCGTCGACGAGTGAACCCGGCCCGGCTCAGCGCCTGGGTGCACGGACGGGTCCAGGGCGTCGGCTTCCGATGGTGGACCCGTTCGCGCGCACTGGAACTCGGGTTGACCGGCTACGCCCGCAACCACCGTGACGGCCGGGTGCACGTCGTGGCCGAGGGCCCGCGTGCCGACTGCGAAGCGCTCCTCGACCTGCTACGTTCGGGCGATACGCCTGGCCGGGTGGATCTGGTTGTGGAAGACTGGGGCGCCGCCCAAGGAGGCATGTCCGGTTTCGAGGAGCGCTAGTGCGCACGGAGTTCTAGGAGTCGATAGTTGGCCACTGAACGCCCCGGCGACACCCCCGGCGAATCCCCCACCGGCGAACCGGGTTCCACTCCGCCGCCGGTCTACGGCTCCGGTGGACGGCCCCTGACACCGAGATCACGCGACACCGGCGACGAGACCCCCGAACCCGCCGGCGGCGAGCCTGACCCGGCGCCGGTCTACGGCTCCGGCGGCCGTCCCCTGCAACCGAAGTCCCGCGCCACGGGCGACGAGACCGGCGACGAGGCTCCCGTCTACGGCTCCGGCGGCCGACCGCTCCAGCCGTCATCCCGCGATACCGGCGACCAGACCGGCGAACCCGCTGCGGGCGAATCTAACCCGGCCCCGGTCTACGGCTCGGGTGGACGACCTCTGGCACCGTCGTCCGGTGCGGGCGACGACTCGCCCCCGGCGAGCGAGCCCGTCTACGGCTCGGGTGGTCGTCCCCTCCAGCCGTCAGCACGCGACTCCGACGACACCGCCCCGGGATCCACGGCGGGCGAGCCCGACCCGGCACCGGTCTACGGCTCCGGCGGACGCCCCCTGCAACCGAGGTCGCCCGAACCCGCCGGCGAACCGCCAAGCGGCGAAACGACTCCCGTCTATGGTTCGGGTGGCCGCCCCCTCACGCCCGGCGGCGGGTCCCCCGACGATGCCGCACCGCCCGTCTTCGGCGCGGGCGGACGGCCGCTGCAGCCGCGGGACGCCGGGCCCGGTGACGAGACCGCGCGGCAGGAGCCGACCGTCCCCTCCGGGCAGCCGGTGTATCCGCCGCCCTCCGCGCCGCAGGTACCCCGGTCGCCGGAAACCGGTGCGCCGCACGCTCCCCCGCCGTGGCCACCCGTCGCCGGTACGCCCGGCGAGCCCGGAGCCGCCGACCCCACCGTCTCGCACGCGCCACCCCCGTGGCCGCCACCCGCCGCGACCGCGCCGACCGAACCGTTCACCGCGGGCAGCGCCGTCCCGCCCCCGTGGCCGCCGCCCGGCGCCCCGGAACCCGGCGGCGCGCACGTGCCCCCCGCGTGGCCGCCCGCACCGGCGGAACCCGCTGCCGCACAGGGCCCCCGGCGCGGCAAGGTGGCCCGTCAGGAAGCCGGCGTCACCACCCCGCGCCCGCCCACGGTCGCCGAGGCGCGCGCCCGGGACAAGGCCCGCGAACGCGCGGCCCAGGCCGCCCAGGCCGAAGCCGACGCGGCCGAGGCCAAGCGCAAGAAGCGCAAGAAGCTGCTCATCGGCGGCGTCGCTGTGGTCGGCGTCGCCGGTCTGGTCGGCGGCGGCTACCTGGCGTACCGCGCGCTGACCGGCCCCGAGGTGACCGCCTACTGCACGATCATCGCGAAGAAGGGCCAGGTCGTCTCGCTCGGCAACGACCAAACCGTCACCGCCACACAGGACAACCAGGAAATCATCATCCCGGACAAGGACTGTGACGACGCCGACCGCGCCACCGGCGGCGGCCACGGCGGCAGCACGGGCATCTTCATCCTCAACGGCAACCAGTACCGCTACTACTACGGCGGCAACAACACCGTGGGCAAGGCGCCCACCGGCGGCACGACCGTGAAACCCAAGGGCGCATCCATCAAAACCAAGAGCGGCACCAGCATTCAGCGCGGCGGACTCGGTTCCAAGAGCAGCGGCGGGAGCGGATCGTAATGCGGCGCGTGCGCGGCGCACCCCGCCCCGGGTGGGAGCGGATCGTCGAGAGCCAGGGCCTGGTGTACGGCAAGCCCGGCCGCGACGCCCAGGGCGCGCCCCGCCCCTACTGGGACGAATCGGTGCACTACGAGTTCGACATGGACGAGATCCTGGCCCTCGAGGCGCAGGTCGAGGTGCTGCACACCATGTGCCTGCACGCCGTGGAACACATCATCCTCACCGAGCGGTTCGCCGATTTCGGTCTGCCGCAATGGAGTTGGGAACCGATCGCGGCGTCCTGGAAGCGGTCCGACCCGCACATCTACGGCCGCTTCGACCTGCGCTACGACGGTCGCGGCCCGGCGAAACTGCTGGAGTACAACGCCGATACCCCCACCTCGCTGGTGGAGGCGGCAATCGTGCAGTGGCACTGGCTCACCGACACGCACCCCGACGACGATCAGTGGAACTCACTGCACGAGAAGCTGGTCGAGCGCTGGGGCGAGCTGCGCGAGCTGCTGCCCAGCACCGAACTGCACTTCTCCTGGTCCGGCGCCGACGCCTCGGGCGAGGACAACGTCACCACCGCCTACATGCAGGAGACCGCCGCCGAGGCGGGCTTCGACACCATCGCGCTTCCGGTGGAGGACATCGGTTTCGACACCGAACTCGAACGGTTCGTCGATCTGGCCGAGGCGCCGATCCAGTCGATCTTCAAGCTCTATCCCTGGGAATGGGTGCTCACCGACCAGTTCGGCGAGCGGGTGACGGCCTCGCTGCCCGGCACCATGTGGCTGGAGCCGCTGTGGAAGTCGCTGCTGTCGAACAAGGCCCTGCTCGCGGTGCTGTGGGAGATGTACCCCGGCCACCCGAACCTGCTGCCCACCTACCTCGATGATCCGCACGAGCTCACCGAGTACATTCGCAAACCCAAGCTCGGGCGCGAGGGCGCGAACATGACGATCGTCGGCGCGGGCATGGAGACCGCGACCGGCGGCGTCTACGGCGCGGAAGGCTATGTCTACCAACTGCTCGACCCGCTCCCGGTATTCGACGACATGCGCCCGGTGCTGGGCGCGTGGATCGTCGGCGACGAATCCGCGGGCCTCGGCATTCGCGAGACCGCGGGCCTGATCACCGACGACGGCGCCGCCTTCGTCCCGCACCGTATCCCTCAACCCTGACTCCCCGGAGGACCCGCAGATGACGACCACTCTCGCGCTCGAAGCCGGGTACTGGAGTTCCCTCGGCCGTGGCGTAGGCGCCATCCTGCTCTACGCCCTGGTCGGCCTGGTACTCATGCTCATCGGTTTCTACGCCGTCGACCTCACCACCCCCGGCTCCCTGCGCGCCCTGGTCGCCCAGGGCCTGCCCAACGCCGTGGTGGTCAGCGCCGCGGGCATGCTCAGCATGGCCTTCATCGTGGTCCTGGCGATCTACTCCTCGGCGGGCAAGCTCACCGAAGGCCTGATCGCGGCCGCAATCTACGGCTTGGTCGGCATCATCGCCCAGGTCGTCTCGGTCCGGATCCTCGAGCACGCCTTCGGGATCAATATCGGCGAGGTCCTGCACAAGCCGACCTTCACCACCGAGGCCCTGGTGGTGGCCGCAGCCCACTTCGCCCTCGGCCTAGTGGTCGCGGTAGCCATCCTCTGATCACGATGCGACGTGCCGCCCGGCGCACCCGGCCGGCGCGTCCTCGCACGCGTCTCCCGCTCCGCCCTGCCGACCACGATCAGCTGCTACCCCTGTACATGGAGCATATTGCCGGTGTGGACGGGCACCGTCATCGAACATCGCGAGGTGCTGGGCAATCTCGCCATCGCGTGCCCGCGGGCAACTGCGCGCGGCTCGGCCACGGCGCGGCTCGGCCCGAAACACGGTCGCCGAAACGTGCCGGTTTCGTCCAAGACCCGGGGCATGCCGCCCTCCTAGGCTGATGATCACCAGCACGGCGGCGGACACACCGCCCCGGACATCAGGAGGAACACCATGGCACGCGAACTGGTCTACACGGGATTCATGTCGCTCGACGGCGTCGTCGACTCGCCCGGGGGCAAGGTCGAGGGGCACCGTAGCGGCGGGTGGGTGATGGAGACCGAGTTCGTGCCCGAGGCGTACGCGCTCAAGGGGGAGGAGCTCGCCGATCACACCGCGCTGCTGTTCGGGCGGCGCAGCTACGAGGCGTTCGCGCCGTTCTGGCGCGAATCCGAGGACCACATCGCGTACAAGGACCTGCCCAAGTACGTGCTCTCCACCGGACTCGGCGAGGATGACCTGCTCGACGGCTGGGGGCCGACCACGATCCTGCGCTCGATCGAGGACGTCGCCAAGCTCAAGGAGACCGAGGGCGGGGCCATCTTCATCCACGGCAGCGCCGAACTCGCCCGCAACCTCTCCGACGCCGACCTGATCGACCGCTACAACCTGCTCGTCTTCCCGGTGCTGCTGGGCGCGGGCAAGAGCCTGTTCAGCCGCTCGGACCGGGACAAGCAGCAGCTGCGCCTGCGCGAGTCCGCCAACTACTCCAACGGCGTCAGCAAGCTGGTGTACGAGGTCGTGCGCTGACCCGGGTCCAGGGCGATGTTCCCGCCGCCGCCGGACCGCAGTTGCTGCGCGGTACGCCCGATGTACTTGCGCAGCGCGCGGGCCAGGTGGGGTTCGTCGTAGTACTCGAGCTTGTCCACCACCGCGCTCGCGGTCTCGCCGCCGGCCAGCAGCACCGCCGCGGTCCGCGCACGCCCGATCTGCCGCACGGCGCCCTGGGTCAGCCCGGTCGCCGCCCGGAAACGCCGCTCCAGCGTGCGTTCGGCCGCCGCCGGGCGATGCCCGCGCAGCAGGTCCGCGACCAGCGGATCACGGACCAGCACGCCGTCCCGCACCAGCCTGGTCACCAGCGCCTCGGCGTCGTCGGCCTGCGGGGTCTCCCGGTGGTCACCGTCCAGCGCGAAGGTGCGGTTGCCGACATCGGGCAGCAGCACCCCACCGTTGAGCAGCTGCGGCGTGGCCACCATGCGCAGCGCGGTGCCCACCGCGAACTGGATGCCCACGAAGTGCGCGCCCTCGGGCACCGGCGCTGTGCCGCAACGATTCTCGGGCCCGGTGACGCTGGCGTACCGAACGCCGCGCTGCTCCCAGAACACCAGGCCGACGGTCTCCGAGGCCACGGAGGTCATCTCCGTGACCTGCTCGCTGCGGCACGTCCACACGATGTCGATCCAGGGTGAATCCGACCCGCGGGTCTCGAACGACAATCCCACCGCTCGAATCCTAGTGCGAGCGAGCGCTCAGCGAATACGGCTGTACTTCAGGAACGCCACGCCGTCCTCGAACACCCGGCTGGTGAGCACCCGGAACCGGGTCGCCTCCGGAAGCTTCCCGCCCGCGCCGAACAGCGGCCGGCCCGTGCCGAGCACGATCGGGTAGAGCTTGAGGAACACCTGATCGATCTCCGGCAGCAGCGTCTGCGCGAGCTCACCACCGCCGCACAGCCAGATGCCCAGCCCCTTCTCCCGCTTGAGCTCGCGCACCCGGGCCAGCGGATCCGCGGAGATCAACTCGATGTCCGGATCCGGGCTCTCGGGCAGGGCCTGCGAGACCACGAACTGCCGCAGGTGCGAGTACGGGCTGGAGGTGCCGGTCCGGACCCCGAAATCATGGGTCTTCCGGCCCATGATCACCGTGTCGAAGGTGGTGCTGCGATGTGCCACCCCGAGCGCCTCCCGCACCTTGGTGGGCAGGGTCTCGGGGTATTGAGCGGTGATCGCGGGACCGTGATCACCCCCGACGGGGAAGAAGTCGACGGCGCCGTCGTCCGAGGCGATGAAGCCGTCGATGGTGGCCGCCACGTAGTAGGTCAGTTTGCGCATTGATCCCTCCAGCCGACACCACGCGTGCCGCTACTGAAAACGGTAGCGCTTCACAGCCGGGCGCGGGGACGCTCTTCCGAAGAGCGGACCCCGGGGTGGCGCACGGTGGCGACGACCCTCGGAAACCGTCAGACCCGCGGCCGCGGCTGGCAGCGCGGGCAGGAGAACGACGAGCGGTTCATGAACTTCTCCCGCGCCATGGGCGCACCGCAGCGCCGGCACGGTTCGTGTTCGCGGCCATAGGCATTGAGCGACCGCTCGAAGTAACCGGACTGCCCGTTGACGTTCACGTAGAGCGCGTCGAACGAGGTGCCCCCGGCCAGCAGCGCGTCGCTCATGACCGAACTCGCCTCTGTCAGAAGGCCGGTCAGGGCCGGCCGGGTGAGCTTGGCCGCGACCCGCTCACCGTGAATCCTGGCCCGCCACAACGCTTCGTCGGCGTAGATGTTGCCGATACCGGAGACGACGGTCTGATCCAGCAGCAACCGCTTGATCTCGGATTGCTTGGCGCGCAAGCGTTTGACGACCGCGTCGGCGTCGAAGAGCGGGTCGAGGGGATCGCGCGCGATGTGCGCGACCGGCTCGGGCACCAGCGTCCCGTCCACCTCGACCAGATCCGCCAACTGCCAGCCGCCGAAGGTGCGCTGATCCACGAACCGCAGCTCGTCCCCCGAGTCGAGGGTGGCGATGATGTGGGCGTGCTTCTCGCGCGGGGAATCGGCGGGCTGCACCAGCATCTGCCCGCTCATGCCCAGATGGACCACGAGCGAGGTATCGGGCTCGTCGAAGGTGAGCCACAGGAATTTGCCGCGCCGCTGCGCGGATTCGACCCGCAGGCCGGTCAACCGGGCGGCCAGATCGTCGCCGCCGGGAATGTGCCGCCGGACCGAACGCAGATGGCGGACCGTGACGGCGGTGACGACGCGGCCCACCACGTGTTCGGTGAGACCGCGCCGTACGACTTCTACTTCGGGCAGCTCGGGCACGGGAGAATGATAGTCCCGGCCCGCTTACGCCGAACCGTCGGCGGCGGTACCGTTTTCGGCGTTCTGATCATTCAGAGCCTGGTACGCGGCGCCCGCGGCCTTCTGCTCGGCTTCCTTCTTGGAACGCCCGACACCCTGCCCGTAGGACCGGCCACCGATCACCGCCGTGGCGGTGAACTCCTTGTCGTGATCCGGTCCGGTGGAGGTGATTTCGTAGCTGGGGACGCCGATGCCTCGCTCGGCGGTCAGCTCCTGCAGGCTGGTCTTCCAGTCGAGCCCGGCGCCCATGCGGGGGCCGCGTTCGAGCAGCTCGGCGAACAGCCGCAGCACCACGGTCCGCGCGGTATCGATTCCGTGCTCGAGGTGTACTGCCCCGAGCAGCGATTCCATACCGTCGGCGAGAATGCTGGGCTTGTCCCGGCCACCGGTGAGCTCTTCGCCCTTACCGAGCAACAGATGCCGGCCCAGACCACCGGCGCCGAGGGTGCGAGCCACCTCCGCGAGCGCGTGCATGTTGACCACACTGGCGCGCAGCTTGGCGAGTTCGCCCTCGGATTTATCCGGATGCTCCAGGTACAGGCGTTCGGTGATGCTCAGGCCGAGCACCGAGTCGCCCAGAAACTCCAGGCGCTCGTTCGTCGGCAGCCCGCCGTTCTCGTAGGCATACGACCGGTGGGTGAGCGCGAGGCGCAACAGGTCCGGTCGCAGGCCGACGCCGAGCGCTTCGAGCAGGCTGGAATGGTCGGCGGAGTCACCCACGGCGGGCGCCTCCGCCGCGTCCTTGCTGGCGGTCACGATCGGCTGGATCAGAGAATCAGACCGCGGCGGTGATCTGACGGCCCTTGTAGGTGCCGCAGGAGGGGCACGCGATGTGCGGCAGGGTGGCCTGGCCGCAGGCGCGGTTCGGGCAGGTGATCAGGGTAGGCGCGCTGGCCTTCCACTGGCTCCGGCGCGAGTGGGTGTTGGAACGGGACATCCGGCGCTTCGGAACGGCCACGACTACTTCTCCTCTGTCCTCATACTCACGGAACCACCGTGGTCCGCAAGGGTGAAAGCTGTGCTGATGGGGTTCGGCGCGATGTACGAGGACACCGCAGCCGAGGGGCTAGTTCGCGGACGGTTTCTCGCCATCCACGACATCGAATTTCGCGAGCCCGGCCCAGCGAGGGTCAAGTATCTCATGACCATGGCCGGATTCCGCAATCGCCAGCCGGACGCCGCATTCGGCGCACAATCCCGGGCAATCGGGCTCGCACACCGGCTGCAGCGACAGTTCCAGCCCGACGGCGTCGATGACCACCGGCTCGAGTTCGATCATGTCGTCCACCAGACGATGGATCTCGTCTTCCTCGGTGGTCTGCTCGGTCGCGCTGTCCGGGTAGGCGAACAGTTCGGTGAGCTGCAACTCGATCGAATCGGCGAAGGGTTCGAGGCATCGTGAGCATTCGCCCTCGACGGGTGCGCGCAGGGTGCCCATGAGCAGTACGCCCTCGGACACCGACTGCAGGTTGACGTCGAGTTCGACCTCGGCGCCCGCCGGGATGCCGACCATTTCCAGGCCGATGCGCTCATCGATGGCGAAGGTGCGGTGCACGGGCAGGATCGAGCCCGGCTTGCGCCCCAGACGTCGCGTATCCAGGTTGAAGCCCGCGTCGTCGGCCGTCGTGCGACGGTGACGAGGCGTGGAGCCGGAATCGGCGGACATCAGGGTTCACTCACCTTCGGGTGTGGAATGGGCAACCACCCCACAATACCGAAGCGCACGCTCAGAGCCCAATCGGGGGGCGGCCGATCAGCGGCCGAACTCCGCGGCGTAGTCCGGGATGTGCGAGGTCGGCGCGGGCGGGCGAACCTGGCTGCGGCCCTTGCCGATGATGCGCAGGGTGTTGCTCAGGGTCTCCTCGAAGGAGGCGAGCTTGGCGTCGACGTATTCGTCACATTCGGTGCGCAGGCGATCGGAGTCGGCCTGGGCGGTGTCGATGAGCCGGGCCGATTCCACGTGCGCGGCCCGGACCACCTCGGTCGCCGAGACCAGCCGTTCCTGTTCGGCCTTACCGTCGGCGACCGAGCGATCGAAGGCGGCCTGACCGGCGGCGGTCATGCGATCGGCCTCGCTGCGGGCGCGGCCGGTGACCATCTCGTATTCCTGGTTGCCCTCGGTGACGACCCGCTCGGCCTCGGCCTCGGCGTCGCTGACCAGGTGCTCGGCGTGGGCGCGGGCCTCGGCGACCATGCGGTCCGCGTGCGCCTTGGCGTCGGCGAGGATGCGGTCGGCTTCGTCGCGGGCGCCGGTGATGGTGTTGTGGGCCTGCTCGTTCGCGCCGGTCACGGCGGTCTCGGCGGCGTTGCGGGCATCGGTGACGATCTTGTCGCGGTGATCGAGCACGTCTTGGGCGTCGTCGAGTTCGCCCGGCAGCGCCTCGCGGACGTCGTCGAGTAGTTCGAGCACCTCACCGCGCGGCACGATGCAGTTGCGGGTCGGCGGGATGCCTCGCGCCTCCTCGATGATGGCCACGAGCTCGTCGAGCGCTTCGAATACCCGGTACATGCCTGCTATCCCCTCTTTCCTGCCAGGACTCCCACGGCGAGGTTCTCCGTTCTTGCCAGTCTGCCCGCCGAGCGGCTGTCAACACGTGCGACACGGCGTGTCGCGTTGCTGTTTCATAGACCACAAAAAGAAGTGGAGGAAACGCCTCCAGTTGGTGTTACATTCATTGAGCAAGAAAGTGTTGCCGGGGCAGCGGAGCCCGCGGCGACAACGGGATTGACTGTTCGCTTTGTTCAGTCGATACTGAACACATAGTACCGAGTGTTCGAAGTGAGGGACACTCCGCCGGGCCGGGCCCGACGTGTTCGATGGGAAAAGACAATGGCTGTCCTGGACATCCCGCAGCGGGCCCCGATGTTGCCCGTGCCCACCCTGATCGACACCTACGCGTACGGCGCCGACGTCGTCCGCGGTTTCGGGGCACGCTGGACCGGACAGTTCGGCGCCTGGATCCGCAGCGATCACGCCCTCGCCCAGCTCGTACGATTCGCCGCGGTCGGCGGCCTCAGCAATATCGGCTACCTGCTGCTGTTCCTCGCCTTCTACGGCGGCGGGCCGCAGCTGGCCAATCTGGCCGGATCCGTGGTGAGCACCGCGCTGGCCAACGAACTGCACCGCCGGCTCACCTTCCACGCCGCGGGCCGGGTGCGCTGGTTCACCGCGCAGCTCGAGGGCGGCGGCCTCGCCCTGGCCGGACTGGCCATCACCTCGGGCGGGCTGGCGATCCTGCAGAGCACCGCCCCCGGACTCGGCGATCTCGCGCAGGCCGGCGCGGTACTGGCGATCACCGCCGCGGTCGGCACCATGCGCTTTCTGACCCTGCGGCTCTGGGTCTTCTGAGACCTTCACCCGCCGGGGTCCATCCCCCATCGATTCCCCCGCGTCCCCGTCACCACGATCCGGTCGAAATCCGGCAAGTGGTACGGGGATTCGGCATTTCCGGGGGTGGTGGAACCGTCCCGATCGGAGCTGCGTCAAAACCAGCATCGACCTACGAGAGGGGTTTTCGCTATGCGGCACGGGCACGGATGCCTCGGCGGACGGCGGGACGCGCACGGACCCGGTCCGCGGCGGCCGGTGGGGCGGGAGAGCGATTGCTGTGTGCGGCACCATCGGCGGCCGGGCCGGCCACGCAAGCACGAGGAGGGGGAATGACGTCGCCGGGGCCGGCGGGCGGCGGCCGGGAGCGGGCCGCGGTACGGACGGGCCCGCGCACCGGGGTGGCGAGAGCGTGTGCGACAAGGGGTCTCGGGTGGCGACCGCCCGAGGGGCGCGGCGGCCCGCACGCCTCGCTCCCCGATTCGCGCGCGCGGCACCGGATGCTGATCGAGGCGGTGCTGCCGGACATGGCCGGGGAGACGGTGGTGAGCCACCAATCCGCGGCGCTGCTGTACGGCGCGCCGCTGTGGCGCACGCCCCTGGATCGGGTGTGCGTCACGCGTAATCGCCGGGGCGGCGGGCGGACTCGGCCCCTGACGCGGGTGCACGGTTCACCCCTGCACGCGGCCGTGCGCTGGCACGGACTGCTGCTGACCCCGCCCGCCCGCACGGTGGTGGACCTGGCGCTGAGCCTGCCGTTCGAGTCCGCGGTGGTGGCGGGCGACGCGCTGGTCGGCATGTTCGGCATCGGCGGCGGCGAACTGGCGCACGAGCTTTCCCGAGCCGCGGGCAGGCACGGCATCGCCCAGGCCAAACAGGTCATCGCGTTCCTGGACGGCCGCAGCGGCGGCGCCGGGGAGTCGCTGAGCCGAATCATGTTGCGCCGGATGGCGCTACCGGCGCCGCGCACCCGCGGCGACGTGGTGACCGCCGACGACAGATTCGTGGCGCGGGTCGGGTTCTATTACGAGAACACCGGCGTGGTCTGCGAATTCGACGGCCCGATCCGGTTCGGGCGGCGGGTGCGGCCCGGCGACGACGTCGCGGAGGTGGTGCGCCGGGAGATGATTCGCGATCACCACCTGCGCGCGCTCGGGTTACGGGTCGTCCGCTGGACCTGGTCCGATCTGGCGGGCAGCGGTCCCGCGCACCGCCTGTACGCGGCGCTCGCGCGCCCCGGCGGCCGCCGTTTCGACGGCCGGATCGACCCCGGCGCCGTCCCCGAGCCGCGGCGAACGACGTTGCACCCGTTGTGAGGACGTTCCCCGCACGAGCGCCGGGAGCAACGCTCGTGCGGGTTCGGGGCTTGTCGCCGGCCGGTTACTTCGCCGCCTGCCGTTCCGCGATGCGGGCGAGCAGGGCCTTGTGGACCGCGGGCGGGAGCAGGTCGGTGACGTCGCCGCCGAGGGTGGCGACCTCCTTCACCAGGGAGCTCGAGACGAATCCGTAGAGCGGGTTGGTGGCGATGAAGTAGGTGTCCACGCCGGTGAGCTTGCGGTTCATCTGCGCCATCTGCTGCTCGTACCCGAAGTCGGTGGCATCGCGCAGACCCTTGACGATGGCGGTGATCCCCTGCTCCTTGGCGAAGTCCACCAGCAGACCCCGCCAGGATTCCACCCGCACGTTGGGCAGGTGCGCGGTGACCTCGCGAATCAGGTCCATGCGCTCCTCGACGCTGAACATGCCCTGCTTGTTGGGGTTGATCACCACCGTCACCACGACGTCGTCGAATTGCTCGGCCACCCGGTTGAACACGTCGAGATGTCCGTTGGTCACCGGGTCGAACGAACCCGGGCACAATGCTCCAGCCATGGCCGCACGCTACCGCAGACCGTGCCGTCCGTTCGGGTGCGCCCGGGTCGGGGCCGTCCGATACCGTGCGGCACACCGAGGGGCGACAGAGCCGGTTACAGGGGACGTCGTGCCCGAGGCCGTCCGCCGGGAATGCGAGCCCCGCGGACGACGTCAGTCACCCGCGCTACTCGGCGCCGGGAAGGTATTCGGCTATGTCCAAACGGGTTTCGCCGTACTTGCGCGACTTCTCCGGGGTGAAACCCACGGGCCAGTCCACCTGTGGCGAGCGGGTGGAGCGCTCGATGATCAACAGCGCGCCCTCGGCCAGCCAGCCGCCCTCGGCCAGCGCCGCGATATCGGCCTGCACGTCGGCCACGTCGACGTCGTACGGCGGATCGGAGAAGACGAGGTCGTACGGCGCGCCCGGCGGGGCGGACGCGTGCCCGGGCCGGCCCAGGACGGCGGCGACGGTGTTCGCGCGCAGGTCCGCCCCGGGCAGGGCGAGATCGTCGATGTTGCCGCGGACGACCGCCGCCGCCTTGCGGTCGGCTTCCACGAGCAGCGCGTGCGCGGCCCCGCGGGACAGCGCTTCCAGTCCGAGCGCGCCGGATCCGGCGTACAGGTCCAGCACGCGCAGGCCGTCGAAGTCCATGCGCGAGAAGACCAGATTGAACAGCGCCTCGCGCACCCGGTCCGAGGTCGGGCGGGTGCCCGCGGGCGGAACGCGCAACCGGCGTCCGCCCGCGGTGCCCGCGACGATGCGTGTCACTCGGCCGCGGCCTCGGTGAGACTGACCTCCACCAGCAGATCGCCGCCTTCCACCTGCTGCACCTTGCCGATCGCGACGCGCCGCACCCGGCCCGATCGCGGCGCGGTGATGGCGGCCTCCATCTTCATGGCCTCGATGGTGCCGATGGTGTCGCCCGCGGCGACCGTGTCGCCTTCGCCCACCGCGAGGGTGACCACACCGGCGAACGGCGCGGCGATGTGACCGGCGTTGTTCTTGTCGGCCTTCTCCGCGGTGGGCACCTCGCTGGCAATGGACCTGTCGCGCACGGTGATCGGGCGCAGCTGGCCGTTGAGGATGCACATCACGGTGCGCATGCCGCGCTCGTCCGGCTCGGAGATCGCCTCGAGCCCGATGAGCAGGGTGACGCCCTTGTCCAGCTGCACGTGGTGCTCTTCGTCGTGGCGCAGGCCGTAGAAGAACTGGTTGGCGGACAGGTTGGTGGTGTCGCCGTACTTCTCGCGGTGCGCGAGGAATTCCGAGGTGGGCCCGGGGAACAGCAGGTTGTTGAGGGTGGCGCGGCGTTCCTCGGAGCTGCCGTTCAGGCCCGCCTCGTCCTCGGCGGTGAGCTGGGTTTCCGGCTTGGCCGCGCCGCGTCCGGCCAGGGCGCGGCTGCGGAAGGGCTCGGGCCAGCCGCCGGCCGGGGTGCCGAGTTCTCCACGCAGGAAACCGATCACCGAATCCGGGATGTCGTAGCGGCCCGGATCGGTGGCGAAGTCCTCGACGTCCACGCCGGTGCCGACGAGAGCGAGGGCGAGGTCGCCCACGACCTTCGAGGACGGGGTCACCTTGACCAGACGGCCCAGGAGCCGGTCCGCCGCAGCGTATTTCGCTTCGACCTGCTCGAACTGATCACCGAGGCCGAGCGCGATGGCCTGCTGGCGCAGGTTCGAGAGCTGACCGCCCGGAATCTCGTGGGTGTACACGCGACCGGTCGGGCCGGGCAGACCGGATTCGAAGGGGCCGTAGACCTTTCGCAACGCTTCCCAGTACGGCTCGAGGTCGCACACGTTCTGCAGGTTCAGGCCGGTGTCGTGCGGAGAGTTCGCGGTCGCGGCCACAATTGCCGACAAGGCGGGCTGGCTGGTGGTCCCGGCCATCGGCGCGGACGCACCGTCGACGGCGTCGGCTCCGGCCTGCCAGGCGGCGAGGTAGGTCGCGAGCTGGCCGCCGGGGGTGTCGTGGGTGTGCACGTGCACCGGCAGATCGAACTCGCGGCGCAACGCCGTCACCAGCGTCGTCGCGGCGGGCGCGCGCAACAGCCCGGCCATGTCCTTGATGCCGATGACATGGGCGCCCGCTTCGACGATCTGCTCGGCGAGCTTGAGGTAGTAGTCGAGGGTGTAGAGGTCCTCGTCGGGGTTGGACAGGTCGCCGGTGTAGGACAGGGCGACTTCGGCCAGGGCCGTACCGGTTTCGCGCACCGCGTCGATGGCGGGCCGCATCTGATCGACGTTGTTGAGCGCGTCGAAGATGCGGAAGATGTCGATACCGGTGGCGGTGGCCTCGGAAACGAAAGCGCGCGTGACCTTTTCGGGGTACGGGGTGTAGCCGACGGTGTTGCGCCCGCGCAGCAGCATCTGCAGGTTGATGTTCGGCACCGCCTCGCGCAGCGCGGCGAGGCGCTCCCACGGGTCCTCGTACAGGAACCGCAGTGCCACGTCATAGGTTGCGCCGCCCCAGCATTCGATGGACAGCAGTTCCGGCGTCAGCCGTGCCACGTGCCCGGCCACGTCGAGCAGGCCGTTGGTACGCACGCGGGTGGCGAGCAGCGACTGGTGCGCGTCGCGGAAGGTGGTGTCGGTGACGGCGAGGGCCTTCTGCTCGCGCAGCGCGCGGGCGAACCCCTCCGGACCCAGTTCGAGGAGCCGATCCCGCGATCCGGCGGGCGGCGGCACGGTCATGTCGAGGGCGGGCAGCTTGTCGTGCGGGTACACCGCGGTGGGCCGGGAGCCGTGCGGCTTGTTGACGGTGACGTCGGCCAGGTAGTTCAGGATCTTGGTGCCGCGGTCGGCCGAGCTCTTGAGCGTCAGCAGCTGCGGCCGCTCGTCGATGAACGAGGTGGTGACCCGGCCGGCACGGAAGTCCGGATCGTCCAGGACCGCGAGCAGGAACGGGATGTTGGTCGTCACGCCACGGATGCGGAATTCGGCGACCGCGCGGCGCGAACGCGCCATGGCGGTCTGGAAGTCGCGCCCGCGGCAGGTGAGCTTGACCAGCATGGAGTCGAAGTAGGCACCCACTTCGGCGCCGACGTTGGTGCCGCCGTCCAGGCGTACGCCCGCGCCGCCCGGCGAGCGGTACCCGGTGATACGGCCGGTGTCGGGCCGGAACCCGTTGGCCGGATCCTCGGTCGTGATACATATGTCAACGACTACCGGAATCTGCCCCGATTCATCAATGAGATCAGCGCCTTCACCCCGCTGACCGACCAGGTCGAGG
>NZ_JBSFNO010000066.1:0-31338 GCF_053981095.1 Nocardia sp. NPDC003693 | reverse complement strand
ACAATCGGCGCCCGGCGTTCCCGCGGGCCTGGATCTCGAACTGACCTACGCCACCGACCTGTTCGAGGACGCCTCCGCGCGGCGCCTGGTCGAGCGCTTCACCCGGGTCCTGACCGCGGCCGCGGCCGCCCCGGACACCCCGGTCGGCGAGCTGCCGCTGCTGTCGGGCGCCGAGATCGCCGCGCTGACACCGGTGTGCGGCCCGCAGGCCGCGCCGGCCGGCACGCTGCCGGAGATCTTCACCGCCGCGGCCGCCGTCGATCCGCACGCCATCGCGGTGCGCTTCGGCACCCACGAGCTGACCTACGCAGAACTCGATCGCCGGTCGAACCGGCTCGCCCGGCTGCTCATCGACCGCGGCGTGGGACCGGAATCGATCGTGGCGCTGGCGATCTCGCGATCGATCGAATCGGTGTGCGTCACCGTGGCGGTCACCAAGACCGGTGCGGCCTTCCTGCCGGTCGACCCCGCCTACCCGCGCCCGCGCCAGGAACACATGCTCACCGATTCCGGTGCGCGCGTGGGTCTCACGACGCAGGAGCATCGCGACGAGTTGCCGTCCACGAGCGTCACCTGGCTGGCGCTGGACGACCGGGCGATCGTGAGCGCGCTGTCGGAGGTGTCCAGCGCGCCGATCACCGACGCGGATCGGGTCCGGCCGCTGCGGATGTCGCACCTGGCCTACCTCATCTACACCTCCGGCTCGACCGGCGTCCCCAAGGGCGTGGCCGTCACGCACGCGGGCATCGCGAACTTCACCCGGACCATGGCGGACCGGTTCGGGGTCGGTTCCGATTCGCGCACACTGCATTTCGCCTCGCCGAGCTTCGACGCCTCGATCCTGGAACTGCTGCTGACCTGGGGTGCGGGCGCGACCATGGTGATCGCCCCGCCGCAGATCTACGGCGGTGAGGAACTGGCCGAGCTGCTCGAACGCGAAGCGGTCACCCACGCCTTCCTCACCCCGGTTGCGGTGGCCGGGCTCGGGGCGGGCGGGCGGACCCTGCCCGCACTGCGCGGGCTCGTCGTCGGCGGCGACGCCGTCGGCGCCGAACTGCTCGAGCGCTGGGCGGGGGACCGCGAGCTGTTCAACGCCTACGGGCCCTCCGAGGCCACGGTCGCGGTCGCGATCTCGCACGCGCTGTCCCCGGACCGGCAGGTGGTGCTGGGCGGGCCGATCCGTGGCGCCGGGCTCGCGGTGCTGGATCGCCGCCTGCGTCCGGTACCGGTCGGCGTCGCCGGTGAGCTCTACATCGGCGGCGCGAGCGTGGCACGCGGCTATCTCGCGCGGCCGAGCCTGACCGCGTCGCGCTTCATCGCCGACCCCTACGGCGCCGCGGGCGATCGCATGTACCGCACGGGCGATTTGGTGCGCTGGACGGCCGAGGGCGAACTGGTGTTCCTGGGTCGCGGTGACGACCAGGTCAAGGTGCGCGGATTCCGCATCGAACTCGGCGAGATCACCGCCGCGGTGGCGGGCGAGGCGGGTGTCGGCTTCGCGCACACCGAGGTTCGCACCGACGCGGGCGGGCGCGCGCACGTGGTGACCTACGTGCTGCCCGAGGGCGATACCGCGCCGGACGTGCGCGCCCTGCGCACCGCGCTCGGCGCCCGGCTGCCCGCACACATGGTGCCCTCGGCGATCGTGGCGCTGACCTCGATTCCGTTGTCGCCCGGCGGCAAACTCGATCGCAAGGCGCTGCCGGAACCGGTCTGGGACCTGGGCGTCGCGGGCCGCGACCCGGCCACGCCGAACGAGGCCCTGGTGGCCGCCGAGATGGCGCGCATGCTCGATCGCGAGCGGGTGGCCGCCGATCACAGCTTCTTCGAACTGGGCGGCAACTCGCTGTCCGCGACCCAGCTGGTCTCCCGGCTCGCGGCCGCCTGCGGGCATCGGCTCGCGGTCAAGGCGGTCTTCGAGCATCCGACCCCCGAGGCGCTGGCCCGGCTGCTGGATCAGGCGGCGGGCGAACCGATCTCGAATCGGCCCCGGCTGACCGCGAACGGCCGCCCGGCGCGGGTGCCGCTGTCCTCGGCACAGCGGCGGCTGTGGTTCCTGAACCAGCTCGACACCGATTCCGGCGCGTACAACATCCCGGTGGCGCTGTGGTTGCGCGGCGACCTGGACGAGCCGGCGTTGCGCGCCGCGCTCACCGATGTCCTTGCCCGGCACGAGATTCTGCGCACCCTGTATCCGCAGGACGCGCAGGGGCCGCATCAGGTCGTCGTTCCGGTGGAGGAGGTGCCGCTGAGCCTGACCGTGCTGCGGGCCTCGGCCCTCGAGGTCGATTCGCACGTCGCGGCCGCGGCCGAACAGGGCTTCGACCTGACCACCGAACTGCCGATCCGCATGGATCTGGTGCGCACCGGCAACGAGGAGTACGCGCTCGCGCTCATCGTGCACCACATCGCCATGGACGGCTGGTCGCTGGCCCCGTTGGCGGCCGACATCAGCACCGCCTACATCGCGCGGCACGCGGGCCGGGCCCCGCAGTGGGCGCCGCTGCCGGTGCAGTACGCGGACTTCGCGGTCTGGCACGAGGACTTGGTCGGCAGTGAAGACGACCCGGAAAGCGTTGCCGCACAGGAGCTCGAGTACTGGCGGGCGCGCCTGGCCGCGCTGCCGGACTGCCTCGAGCTGCCCGCGGATCGCCCGCGGCCGGTGGTCGCCACCCACGGCGGCGGATCGGTGCGCGCCCGGGTCGAAGCCGATCTGCACACCCGGGTCGCCGCCCTCGCGCGCCGGCACGACGTCAGCGAGTTCATGGTGCTGCACGCCGTGCTCGCGGTGCTGCTGGCCCGGCTGGCCGGGACGTCCGACATCGCAGTCGGCACCGCCATCGCCGGGCGCTCGGAACCCGAATTGGAAGCGCTCATCGGCGCTTTCGTCGGCACGCTGGTGCTGCGCACCGAGGTCGACGGCAACGCCGCGTTCACCGACCTGCTGGCGAGCGTGCGCGAGAGCGATCTGGCGGCCTTCGCGCACGCCGATCTGCCGTTCGAACGACTGGTGGAGGAGCTGAACCCGGTGCGCTCCACCGCGCATCACCCGCTGTTCCAGGTGAGTCTGTCGGTCGACAACTTCCCGGCGCCCGCCGTGCGCCTGCCCGGGCTGGACCTGTCCGTCCACCGGGTCGACCCCACCGTCGCGAAGTTCGATCTGCAGTTCGCCTTCACCGCCGTGCCGCCGTCTCCGGGCGACCCGGGCGCCGCCGGTCTCGAACTGTGCCTGACCTACGCGACGGACCTGTTCGACGAGACCACCGCCGTGGAGCTGACCAGCCGGTTCGTGCGCCTGCTGGCCTCGGCCGTCGCCGAACCTGGTGCGGCGGTGGGTGATCTGGAACTGCTCGATCCCGAGCAGGTGCGCGCCCTGGCCCCGGTCCGGGGGCCCGCGGTGCGCGAATTCCGCACCCTGCCGGAGCTTTTCGCGACCGCCGCCGCGAACCCGGCGCATACCGCGCTGCGCACCCCGACCGGCGACCTGACCTACGGCGCTCTCGACGACTGGTCGAACCGGTTGGCCCGCACCCTCATCGCCGAAGGTGTCGGCCCCGGTGACGTGGTGGCACTGGGCATGGGCCGCTCGATGGAATCGGTCGTCGCCACGGTCGCCGTGGCCAAGACCGGCGCGGCCTACCTGCCGGTGGACGTGCGCCACCCCGCCGATCGGATCCGGCACATGCTCACCGATTCCGGTGCGGCGCTGGGCCTGACCACCGCCGCGGACAGCACCCGTCTGCCCGCCGACCTCGACCTGCGCTGGCTGCCGGTGGAGGACTCGGGTGAGCTGTGCACCCCGGTGACCGACGCCGACCGGACGCGACCGCTCTCGGTCGACGACATCGCGTACGTCATCTACACCTCCGGTTCCACCGGTGTCCCCAAGGGCGTCGCGGTGCCCCATCGCGGGCTGGCGGCCTTCGCGGCCGAACAGCGCGACCGCTACGCCGTGCGATCCACCAGTCGCACACTGCATTTCGCCTCGCCCAGTTTCGACGCCTCGGTGCTGGAACTGCTGCTGGCCTGGGGCGCGGGCGCGACCATGGTGGTCGCCTCGGCCGACAACTTCGGCGGCGACGAGCTGGCCGAGCTGCTCGAGACCGAAGCGGTCACGCACGCGTTCATCACCCCGGCCGCGCTGGCCGACATCGACATCGCGCGCCGGCCGCTGCCCGCCCTGGGCTGCCTCGTCGTGGGCGGCGAGGCGGTCGGCGCGGATCTGGTGGCCCGCTGGGCCGCCGGCCGCGCGATGTTCAACGCCTACGGGCCCTCCGAAGCCACCGTGGCCCCGGTCATCTCGGACGCGCTCGTCCCGGATCAGCCGGTGCTGCTCGGCCGCGCTATTCGCGGTGCGGCGCTGGCGGTGCTCGACGCCCGCATGCGCCCGGTACCGGTCGGCGTCGCGGGTGAGCTCTACGTCGCGGGCGCCGGCCTGGCGCGCGGGTACGTCGACCGCAACGGCCTGACCGCGGCGCGGTTCGTGGCCAATCCCTACGCGGCGACGCCGGGCGAGCGCATGTACCGCACCGGCGACGTCGTGCGCTGGACCGCGAGCGGCTCGCTGGTGTTCGTCGGGCGCGGCGACGACCAGGTCAAGATTCGCGGATTCCGCGTCGAACTCGGCGAGATCAGCGCGGCCGTGGCCGAGCTGGCGGGAATCCGCTTCGCGCACACCGAGATCCGGCACGACGACGCCGGTACCCCGCGCATCGTCAGCTACATCGCCGGCGACGGGGCGCTCGACGCGGGCGCCGTGCGCACGCACGCCGCCGCTCGACTGCCCGGGTACATGGTGCCGACCGCGGTCGTGCTGCTGGACACGATTCCGCTCTCGCCCAGCGGCAAGCTCGATCGCCGCGCGCTGCCCGCTCCGGTCTGGGAACTGGCACAGGGCCGCGAACCCGCCACGCCCAGTGAGGTTCTGGTGGCCGAGGCCATGGCCGAGGTCGTCGGGCGCGATCGGGTCTGTGCCGATCACGACTTCTTCGAACTCGGCGGCACCTCGCTCTCGGCGACCCGGCTGGTCGCCCGGCTCGCCGCCGCGACCGGGCGTCAGCTGGGCGTGCGGGCGGTCTTCGAACATCCCACCCCGGAGCAGCTGGCGCGGGTGGTCGACGAACTGCTCGCCCGCGATTCGGACGTGCCCGAGCTGTCCCGCGGGCACCGCCCCGGCCGGATTCCGCTCTCCCCGGCACAGCAGCGACTGTGGTTCCTGAACCGGTTCGACACCGACTCGGGGGCCTACAACATTCCGGTGGCGCTGCGCCTGCGCGGCCCGCTGGACGAGCAGGCGCTGCGCGCGGCGCTGCTGGACGTCGTGCAGCGGCACGAGGCGCTGCGCACGCTGTTCCCCCAGGACGCCGAGGGGCCGCACCAGCAGGTGCTGCCGCTCGATCGGTCGGACAGCCCGATCGGCCGAAACCCGGAGGCGGACACCAGCGTTGCGAACAGGGCCCCGGTGCGCACCGCGCGCTTCACCCTGCCGGTGTCCGAGCTCGCCACCGACGCCGTCGCCGAGCACCTGAACGACGCGGCCGCGCGGGGCTTCGATCTGGCGACCGAGCTGCCGCTGCGCGCGGAACTGCTGCGGGTCGCCGCCGACGATCACGTGCTCCTGGTGGTCGTGCACCACATCGCCGCCGACGGCGGATCGACCGCGCCGCTGGCCGGGGACCTGGCCACCGCGTACGCCGCCCGGCGGCGCGGGCAGGCTCCCGACTGGGCCGAATTGCCGGTGCAGTACGCCGATTTCAGTCTGTGGCAGCAGGCGGTGCTCGGCGACGAGACCGATCCCGAGAGCCGGGCCGCGCGCCAGCTCGCCTACTGGAAGGAGCGGCTCGCCGGACTGCCGGACGTCCTGGAACTGCCCGCCGATCGCGCGCGCCCGGCCGAGCGGACCCAGCTCGGCGAGTCGGTCACCGCCCGGCTCGAGGGCTCCTCGCACGCCGCGCTCACCCGCCTGGCCCGCGACAACAACGCGAGTCTGTTCATGGTGCTGCACAGCGTGCTCGCGGTGCTGCTGGCCCGGCTCGCCGGAACGGGCGACGTCACGGTCGGCACCCCGATCTCCGGGCGCGCCGACGCCCGGCTGCACCCGCTGATCGGCATGTTCGCGGGCACCCTGGTGCTGCGGACCGAGGTCGATCGCGCCACCCGGTTCACCGAACTGCTCGCCGCGGTGCGCGAGCACGACCTCGACGCCTTCGCGCACGCGGAGATTCCGTTCGAACGCCTGGTGGAGGCGGTGGACCCGGTGCGTTCGACCGCGCACCACCCGCTGTTCCAGGTCATGCTGTCGGTGCACGACGCGATGCCCGAACTGCCGCACCTGGACGACGTGGTGATCCGGGTCGAGGACATCGCCCTCGAGATCGCCAAGTTCGATCTGCAGTTCACCTTCACCCAATCGCACACCGCGGCGGGCGATCCGGACGGCCTCGACATCCGCCTGACGTACGCCACCGACATCTTCGACGCGGACACCGCCGCGGAACTCTGCGCGCGGTTCGTCCAGTTGCTCGCCGGGGTCAGCGGCCGCCCGCACATCCCGGTCGGCGACTTCGACCTGCTCTCGGTCGCCGAGCGCGCCGCCTCGGCGCCCGCGCGCGGCGTCGGCGGGCCCGTGCCCGCCACCCTGTCCGAGATCTTCACCGCCGCCACCGCCTCCCGCGAAGCCCTTGCCGTGGTATCGGATTCGGGCTCGATGAGTTACGGCGAACTCGACGAGCGGTCCAATCGGGTGGCGCGCGCGCTGATCGCGCGGGGCGTCGGCCCCGGCGACACCATCGCGGTGGGACTGCCGCGGTCGCTGGAATCGGTGCTGGCCGCGGTCGCGGTCACCAAGTCCGGCGCCACCCTGGCCCCGGTCGATCTGCGCTACCCGGCCGACCGCATCGCCCACATGCTCACCGATTCCGGTGCGCGCCTGGGCATCACCACCGCGGCCAATCTCGCGGATCTGTCCACGGAACTGACCTGGCTCACCCTGGCCGATCTGGAAGCGGGCGAGTCCGCCGCGCCCATCTCCGATTCCGAGCGGATCCGCTCGCTGGCCCTGGACAACGTCGCGTACCTGGTCTACACCTCGGGTTCGACCGGCAAACCCAAGGGCGTCGCGGTCACCCATCGCGGGCTGGCCGGGTTCTCGGCCGAACAGCGGGAGCGATTCCGGATCGACTCCGACAGCCGTACCCTGCATTTCGCCTCGCCGAGTTTCGACGCCGCGATCCTGGAGATGCTGCTGGCCTGGGGCGCGGGCGCGACCATGGTGCTGACCTCGCCCGAGATCTTCGGCGGTGACGAACTCGCCGCGTTCCTGGACCGCGAGCGGGTCACCCACGCGTTCATCACGCCGGCCGCGCTGGCCAGCATCGATGTCCGCCGCTGGCCGCTGCCGGCCCTGCGCAGCCTGTGCGCGGGCGGCGAGGCCGTGGGCCCGGAACTGGTGGCGCGCTGGGCCGATGACCGCTCGATGTTCATCGGCTACGGCCCCACCGAGACGACCATCATGAGCGTCATCTCCGATCCGATCGGCGCGCACGACCCGGTGGTGCTGGGCGGCCCGATCCGCGGCACGACCGTCGTGGTGCTCGACGAGCGCTTGCGCCCGGTGCCGCCGGGGGTCTCCGGCGACCTCTACATCGGCGGCGACGGCCTGGCCCGGGGCTACCATCAGCGCCCCGGCCTGACCGCGCACCGCTTCGTGAGCAATCCCTTCGCGGCGAACCCGGGCGAGCGCATGTACCGCACCGGCGACGTCGTGCGCTGGACCCGGTCGGGCGTGCTGGCCTTCGTCGGCCGCAGCGACGATCAGGTCAAGCTGCGCGGATTCCGCGTCGAACTGGGCGAGATCACCGCGGTGGTCTCGGACGGACCGCGGATTCGCTTCGCGCACACCGAGGTCCGCAAGGACGCCGCCGGGCGGCAGGCGATCGTGTGCTACGTCGTGTCCGAGGACGATCCACTGGACGTGGCCGCCCTGCGCGCCGGCGTCGCCGAACGGCTGCCGGTGCACATGGTGCCCGCGGTGTTCGTTCCGCTGGCCTCGATCCCGCTCTCGCCCAACGGAAAACTCGACCGGCGGGCCCTGCCCGAACCGGTCTGGGAGGCCGCGGCCGAGGGCCGGGAGCCGAGCACGCCCACCGAGCGGCTGGTGGCCGGGGTCATGGCCGAGGTGCTCGGGCACGACCGCGTCTACGCCGATCACGGGTTCTTCGAACTCGGCGGCAACTCGCTCTCGGCCACCCAGCTGGTGGCGCGCCTGACGGCCGCGAGCGGAGTGCCGCTGGCGGTGCGCGCCATCTTCGAACACCCCACGCCCGCCGAACTGGCGCTGCTGCTCGATGATTCGGCCGGCACGGCCGCGGGCCGCCCGGCGCTGGTCGCCGCGCCCCGCCCGGACCGGGTGCCGCTGTCGCTGGCACAGCAGCGCCTGTGGTTCCTGAACCGCTTCGACCCGGGCTCGGCCGCCTACAACATCCCGCTCGGACTGCGCCTGAACGGGACGCTGGACGCGACGGTGCTGGCCCAGGCCGTCGCCGACGTGGTGGCCCGGCACGAGGTGCTGCGCACGCTGTTCCCGGAGGACGCGCACGGCCCGCACCAGGTGGTGCTGAGCGCGGCCGAGGCCCAACTGCCGTTCGCCCGCATCGCGTCGAGCCCGCAGTCCGTGCTCACCGACGCCTTCGATGTCGCGGCGGCGGGATTCGATCTGGCCGTGGAGATTCCGATCCGCGCGGCGCTGCTGCGCGTCGGCGAGGACGAGCACGTGCTGGTCGTGGTGATCCACCACATCGCCGCGGACGGCTGGTCGCTCACCCCGCTGGCCGGGGACCTGGTCGCCGCGTACGGCGCGCGCAGCTCCGGCGGTACGCCGCAGTGGCGCGAATTGCCGGTGCAGTACGCCGATTTCAGTGTCTGGCAGCGCGAACTGCTGGGCGCCGAGGACGATCCCGAGAGCCTGACCGCGCGGCAACTGGCCTACTGGACCGAGAGCCTGGCCGACCTGCCCGAATGCCTGGAACTGCCGGCGGATCGCCCGCGCCCGGTGGTGGCCTCGCACCGCGGCGGGTCGACCTCGGCCCGGATCGAGGCCGATCTGCACACCCGCCTGGTCGAGGCCGCGCGCGGCCACGACGCCAGCGTGTTCATGGTGCTGCACGCGGTACTGGCGGTGCTGATCGCCCGCACCAGCGGCACCGGCGACATCGCCGTCGGCACCGCGGTGGCCGGGCGCGGCGACGCCGCGCTCGACGAGCTCATCGGCATGTTCGTCGGAACCCTGGTGTTGCGCACCAGGATCGACGGCGGCGCGAGCTTCGACGAGGTGCTCGCCTCGGTGCGCGAGGCCGATCTCGACGCCATGGCCCACGCCGACCTGCCGTTCGAGCGCCTCGTCGAGGTGCTCAACCCGGTCCGCTCGACAGCGCACCACCCGCTGTTCCAGGTGAGCCTGTCGCTGACCAATATGGGTGTGCCGACCGTGCGCCTGCCCGAGCTCACCGTGGCCGGGTTCCCGGTCGATCCGGGCCTGGTCAAGTGCGATCTGCAGTTCACGTTCTCCGAAACGCACACCGCGACCGGCGAACCGGACGGCATCGAGATGACGCTGTCCTACGCCACCGACCTGTTCGACGCCGCCACGGCGGATCGGATGAGCCGGCGCTACGTGCGGTTGCTGGCGGGCCTGCTGGCCGATCCCGCGGCCGCGGTCGGCGACGCCGACCTGCTCTCGGCCTGGGAGCGTTCGGTGCTCGCGCCGGCGCGCGGTGCACGGGCGGCGAGTTCGATCACCCTGCTCGAGTTGTTCGAGCGCGCGGTGACCCCCGGGCACCCGGCGATCGTCGCGGGGGAGCGGACGCTGACCTACGACGAGCTCGATGCCTGGACGAACCGCTTGGCACGCAAGCTGATCGGGCGCGGGGTCGGCCCGGGCGACGTGGTCGCGCTGGGCCTGGCGCGCTCGGTGGAATCGGTGGCGGGATCGCTGGCCATCGCCAAGACCGGCGCGGCGTTCCTGCCGGTGGACATTCGCCATCCGCTCGATCGAATCCGGCACATGCTCACCGATTCGGCGGTGCGGTTCGGTCTCACCGTGCCCGGTGATCGGGCCGCGCTCCCCGACGACCTCGGGATCGAGTGGATGCTCGTGGGCGGGGCGGCCGAGCTGCCGGAGTTCTCCGACGCCCCGGTCACCGACGCCGAGCGGATCCGCATCCCGCGCCTGGACGACCTGGCGTACCTGATCTACACCTCCGGCTCCACCGGATTGCCCAAGGGCGTCGCGGTCACCCACCGCGGACTGCTCAATTGCGCGGAGGTGCAGCGGGTTCGGTTCGACGTCGACCGGTCCGCGCGCACCATGCACCTGGCCTCGCCGAGCTTCGACGTGGCCGTGCTCGAACTGCTGCTGGCCTGGTGCGGCGGCGCGACGATGATCATCGTCCCGATCGACGTCTACGGCGGCGACGATCTGGCCGAGCTCATCGACGCCGCCGGGGTGACGCACGTGGTCATCACCCCGGCCGCGCTGGCGAGCATGGACGCCGACCGCTGGTCGCTGCCGACCCTGCGCACGCTCGTCGTCGGCGGCGAGGCGTTCGACCAGGAACTGGTGCAGCAGTGGGCCCGCGGCCGGGACATGGTCAACGGCTACGGCCCGTCGGAGGCGACCATCGCCACCACCTTCTCCGAGCCCATGCACCCGGATCGGCCCATCGTGCTGGGCCGCCCGATGCGCGGGGTCAGCACGGTGGTGCTCGACGCTCGTATGCGGCCGGTGGCGCCCGGCTCGGTCGGCGAACTCTACGTCGGCGGCGTCGGACTGGCGCGCGGCTACCAGCACCGCCCGGCGCTGACCGCCGAGCGGTTCGTGGCCAACCCGTTCGGCGAGTCCGGGGAAAGGCTGTACCGCACCGGTGATCTGGTGCGCTGGAACGCCGACGGCGAGCTCATCTTCGCCGGGCGCGCCGACCACCAGGTCAAGGTGCGCGGGTTCCGTATCGAACTGGGCGAGATCTCGGCGGTCGTCGCGGCCTGCGACGGAATCCGTTTCGCGCACACCGAGGTTCGCAAGGACCACGGTGGCCGCGCGCACATCGTGTGCTACGTCGTCGCGCTCGAGGGCGTGACGGTCGAGGCGCGGGTGCTGCACGAGGTCACCGCCCAGCGCCTGCCCGCGCACATGGTGCCCTCGGCCTTCCTGATGCTGGAGTCGATTCCGCTCTCGCCCAACGGCAAGCTGGATCGCCGGGCCCTGCCCGAGCCCACGTTCACCGTGTCCGACACCGGCCGGGCCCCGCGCACGGCGGGGGAGAAGGTGGTGGCCGCCGCCATGGCCGAGGTCGTGGGCCGCGAGACGGTGTGCGCGGATCACAACTTCTTCGAACTCGGCGGAAACTCGCTCTCGGCAACGCAATTGGTCGCCCGCATCGCGGCGGCGTCGGGCTGCCGGCTCGAGGTGCGCGCGGTGTTCGAACAGCCGACGCCGGAGCAGCTGGGCGCGGTGCTCGAGCGCGCGCTGGCCGCCGGCGGCGGTGATCGGCCCGCACTGGTGGCCGGGGCCCGCCCGGCCCGGATTCCGCTGTCCCCGGCGCAGCAGCGCCTGTGGCTGCTGAACCGGTTCGACCCCGCCTCCGGCGCGTACAACATCCCGCTGGTGCTCCGCCTGCGCGGCCCGCTGGACGCGGACGCGCTGAGCCGGGCCGTCGCGGACGTGGTGGCCCGGCACGAGGTCCTGCACAGCGTGTTCCCCGCCGACGGGGCGGGCCCGCACCAGGTGGTGCTGCCGGTGGCCGACCCCGCGCTCGCGGTGCCGCTCACCGAACTCACCGACACCGCCGCGGCGCAGTTCGCCCGCACCTTCCTCACCGCGGGTTTCGATGTGACACAGCAGATTCCGGTCCGTGCGGCGATCCTGCGGGTGGCCGCGGACGAGCACGTGCTGCTGCTGGTCATGCACCACATCGCCGCGGACGGCGCCTCGGCCGCGCCGTTGGCGGTCGACCTGGCCACGGCCTACGCCGCGCGGTCCGAGCACCGGGCCCCGGCCTGGCCGCCGCTGCCGGTGCAGTACGCCGATTTCAGCCTGTGGCAGCACGAGGTGCTCGGCAGCGACGCCGACCCGGACAGCTCGGCCGCGCGCCAGCTCGCCTACTGGACCGAGAAGCTGGCCGAGTTGCCCGACTGCCTGACCCTGCCCATGGATCGGCCGCGCCCCGCGGTGCCGACCCAGCGCGGAGCCTCGGTGTTCGCGCGGATCGACGCCGATCTGCACGACGAGCTCAACGAACTGGCGCGCTGGCACGGCGTCAGCGTGTTCATGGTGCTGCACGCGGTGCTCGCGGTGCTGCTCGCGCGTTTGGGCAGCACCGGCGACGTGGTGGTCGGCACGCCCATCGGCGGACGCGTCGATCCGCGCCTGGACGCGCTGGTCGGCATGTTCGTCGGCACCCTGGTGCTGCGCACCCCGGTGTCGAGTTCCGGATCGTTCGCCGAATTGCTCGACACCGTGCGCGAAACCGATCTGGATGCCTTCGCGCACGCCGACATCCCGTTCGAGCGGCTCGTCGAGGCGCTCGATCCGGCTCGCTCGGCGGCGCATCACCCGCTGTTCCAGGTCATGCTGTCGGTGCACAACGCGGTGCCGGGGCTGCCGCGGCTCGGCGCCGTCGAGGCCACCGCGGAGGATCCGGGCTTCGAGGTCGCCAAGTTCGATCTGCAGTTCACGCTGACCGAGACCCACACCCCGCACGGGGCCCCGGACGGGATCGAGCTGTGCGTGACCTACGCGCGGGATCTGTTCGACGCCGAGAGCGCGGAACTGCTGTGCGGCCGGTTCGTCCGGGTGCTGTCGGCCGCGGTCGCGGACACCTCCATCGCGGTCGGCGATCTCGAGCTGCTCGACCCGCGCGAAACCCGCACGCTGGTACCGGTATTCGGCGCCGAGTCGCGCGGCGCGATCACCTTCCCCGAGGTGTTCGCCGCCGCGGTCGCCGCCGCGCCGCGCACCGTCGCGGTGCGCGATCGCGAGATCCAGATGAGTTACGAGCAGCTGGACCGCTCCACCAACCGGCTGGCGCGGACGCTGCTGGCCCGCGGGGTCGGGCCGGAAACCGTGGTGGCGCTGAGCATTCCGCGCTCGGTCGAGGCGGTGCGGGCCATGCTCGCGGTGCTCAAGACCGGCGCCGCCTTCGTCCCGGTGGACCCGGCCTACCCGGCGCTGCGCAAGGAGCACATGCTCACCGATTCGCAGGTGGCCATCGGGGTGACCGTCACCCGCTGCCGGGCCGAGCTGCCCGACGGACCGCAGTGGCTGGCACTGGACGACCCGGCCTTCGCCGCCGAGACCCGGCTGTACTCGAGTGCGGCGCTCGCGGCGAGCGATCTGCATCGCGCGCCGCACCTGGCCAATCCGGCGTACCTGATCTACACCTCGGGTTCCACCGGTCTGCCCAAGGGCGTCAGCGTCACGCACGCGGGCATCTCCGATTTCGCCGCGGAGCTCACCGAGCGCGGCGGGGTCACCGCGGGCTCGCGGGTACTGCACTTCGCCTCGCCGAGTTTCGACGCCGCGATTCTCGAGGTGCTGCTCGCGCTCGGGGCGGCGGCGACCCTGGTGCTGGCCGACGCGAGCGTGGTCGGTGGCGCGGAACTGCGCGAACTGCTGCACGCCGAGCGGATCACGCACGCCTTTGTCACCCCGGCGGCGCTGGCGACGGTCGACCCGGCCGGACTGGAGGAGCTCGAGATGATCATGGTGGGCGGTGATCGCACCGGCCCCGAACTGGTGGATCGCTGGACCCTGAGCGCGCCGCAGCGCACCATGCTCAACGCGTACGGCCCCTCCGAGGCCACCGTGGCGGCGACGATCAGCGCGCCGCTGCGGCCCGGTGCGCCGATCACCATCGGCGGGCCGCTGCGCGGGTTCGGGCTCGCCGTGCTCGACACCCGGCTGCGGCCGGTGCCGATCGGGGTGCCCGGCGAGCTGTACCTGGCCGGGCCGGCGCTCGCCCGCGGCTACCACCGCCGGGCCGCGCTGACCGCGGAACGCTTCGTCGCCAACCCCTTCGGGCGTCCGGGTACGCGCATGTACCGGACCGGCGACCTGGTGCGCTGGCTGCCGCGGCCGGCCGGGCTCGAGCTCGAATACCTCGGGCGCGGTGACCATCAGGTCAAGATTCGCGGGTTCCGCATCGAGTTCGGTGAGATCGACGCCGCCCTCGTCTCGTTCCCGGGGGTGCGCGCCGCGACCACCATCGGCTACGACACCGCGTCCGGCGCAACGATTCTGGCGGCCTACGTGTGCGCCGACCCGGCGCCGATCGTGGCCGATCTGCGCCGGCACGTCGCGGCGCGGGTGCCGGGATACATGGTGCCGCAGGCGATCACGCTGCTGGAGGCGTTGCCGCTCACCCCGGCGGGCAAACTCGATCGGGCCGCGCTGCCCGAGCCCGAGCTGCTCGCAGGCGCTCCCTACCGGGCGCCGGGCACCCCGACCGAGGAACTGGTGTGCGCGGCCTTCGCCGCGGTGCTGGGACCGGCCGCGGTGGGCGTGGACGACAACTTCTTCGAGTTGGGCGGAAACTCGCTGCTGGCAACGCGATTGGTGACCGAGATCCGGGAGCGGACCGGAGCGGACCTGCCCATGCAGGCGCTGTTCCTGGACCCGACCCCGGCGGGCATCGCGGCCCGGATCGCCGATCCGGGCCCGGGCGCCGCCATCGAGTCCGCGCTGGCGCCGCTGCTGCCGATTCGGCCGCAGGGCACGCTGGCCCCGCTGTTCTGTGTGCACTCGGCCAGCGGCGTCGCCTGGAGTTACACCGGCCTGCTGCCGCACCTCGAGCCCGAACGTCCGCTCTACGGTGTGCAATTGCCGCATCTGACCGAGGACGAGACCGGGCTGGACACCATCGAACAGCTCGCCGGCCGCTACGTGCGCGAACTGCGAACCGTGCAGGCCGAGGGGCCGTACCACCTGCTGGGCTGGTCGCTGGGCGGGCTCATCGCGTACGAGATGGCCGCGCAACTGCGGGCGGAGGGCGACCGGGTGGCGGTGCTGGCATTGCTGGACAGCCGGATTCTGGCCGGTGAACACCAGGTCGCCGACCCCAGCGCGGGCGAGCTGCTCGCCGCGCTGCTCGGTGATTCGAGCCTGGCCGCCGAACACGTCACCGCGGCCCGGGCGGCCGAGCTGCTGCACGAGCAGCAGGGCCCGTTCGGCGCGCTCGACGCGACCCAGGTCGAGCGGCTCTACCAGGGCTACCTGGCCGGAACCAGCATGGCCTACCGCTACGAGCCCCGCGGCTACGACGGTGACCTGGTGTACTTCACCGCCACCGTCCAGGACACGCCCGCCCCCGACCGCCCGGCGCCGCCGGTGCCCGGGAGCGGACCGTGGCGGGACATCGTGGGCGGACAGATCCACGAGCACTTCATGCCCTGCTCGCACGTGGACATGGGCTCCCCGCGCGCCCTCGATCAGATCGGCCCGATCGTGCGCCGGCATCTGACCGAATCCGCGGACCGCACAGAGGTTTCCACCACCGGCGCCACCGGGCGCCGGTCCACCACCAGCACCGGAAGGGACAGCGCATGAGCGAGACCAATCCATTCGACAACGAGGACGGTCGTTTCGCCGTCCTGGTCAACCTCGAGGGCCAGCACTCGCTGTGGCCCGATTTCGCCCCCGTCCCCGACGGCTGGCAATCGGTGCACGAGGGCACCCGCGCGGCCTGCCTGGCCTACGTCGAGGAGCACTGGACCGACATGCGCCCGACCAGCCTGGTCGCCGCCATGGCCGCCGACCCCGTCGCCACCGACCGATGAGACCGCCCCGGACCGTGGCCCTGCCCGCGATGGCCCTGTTGATCGTCGCCGGCGGCAGCGCGAGCTGCCTGCCCGGCGGGATCGCCGGCGCACACCGGCCCTCGAAGGAACTGGACCTGTTCGCCCCCGCCGCACCCGACCCGGTCCATCCCCACTACACCCGGCCCGCCACACCCTTGCCCCTATCGATCTGATCCACGCCCGCCCGCCCGCCGAACCGGCGGGCGGGCCGAAAGACGCACGACGGCACAGTGATCGGCCCGACCCACCCGGTCCGGCCCGATACCCGAGCGGACCGGCGACCCCGGTCCGCTCCGTGCGTTTGCGGGCCCGGTTGCCGGAAACCCGCACCGGCGCTCAGTGATCGGTCGCGGGAGCCAGGAGATCGGGTGTGTCCGCGGGCCGCAGCTGGGGCGCGTAGATCGACACGGCGAGCCGGACGTCCAGGTCGGCCAGGCGGCGCAGCAGCGGCGCGGGGAAGACGGGGGAGGTGACCGGCCCGGTCAGCTCGGCTTCGTAGCCGAGGTCGAAGACGCGGTCGGCCACGGCGTGCCAGCGCGTGCGAGCGGGGTCCGGCAGCGCCTCGATCAGGGCGCAGAGGGCCGCCGCGACGGCGGCCGGGTCATCGGAATGGTCCGTGCCGGCCTCGAAGGTGAAGACGAACGATCCGTCCGGGTCGCTGCCCTCGTGCAGCACCGAGATGGCGTCGCCGAATGCGGTGCGCAGCTCCGTCAGATCGGCCGTATCTCGTACTTCCACATCGATATTCAAGAATCGGGCGCTCATGGCGCCCATCCTGCCACGGTCGTCGAATGGATTTCCGTGCGCGACAGCGGTTCCGCGGATTCAGCTTTCGGCGAGCAGATTTTCGTAGAGCGCGCTGAAATCGACCCCGCCGGCCCGATCCCGGACGGGCTCGCGGCTGCCATTGTGGTCGACGAGACGGTGCAGGGACTCCATTTTCTCGTCGAGCCGGTTGGCGGCTTCGGCGGCCTGGGTCAGTTCACTCAGCAGATTCGGGGGGACCTGGCCGCGATATTTGTAGTAGATCTTGTGTTCCAGGCTGGCCCAGAAGTCCATGGCGATGGTGCGAATCTGGATCTCGACGGGAACGCGGACCGTGCGATCGACGCGGAACACCGGTATCGAGACGATCAGGTGCAGGCTCTGGTAGCCGTTGGGTTTGCGATGGGTGATGTAGTCGCGCTCGTCCAGGACCGTCACGTCCTCCTGACCGGCGATCATGTCCCGCACCGCGGCGATATCGGAGATGAAGCTGCACACCACCCGGACACCGGCGATGTCCAGCACGTTCTCCCGGATGCTCGCCAGATTCATCGGGTACTTCTTGCGCTGCACCTTCTCCAGCACGCTCTCGGGCGACTTCAATCGCGAGTTGATGTGCTCGATCGGGTTGTACTCGTTGGAATTGTGCAGATCCTCGCGCAGGATATTGAACTTCGTCGTGATCTCGTCGATCGCGAATTTGTAGTCGAGCATGAAGTCGACGAACTGGCCGTGCAGTTCGCGGAGTTCGTCGATCCGTACCGCGCCCGAACCGTCGGCGTCGACGTCGGTGGCCGGAGGGCGTGCGGGAGATTTCATCCCCTCCATACTGACAGATGGCCGAGTATCCCCATGTCAGCGCCATTCCCGCGCGGAATTCGAGGCACGCCGGGCGTTTTTCCGGCACTGTGTGCTCGGTCACATATAGAATTCTTCAGGCGGCGTCCTTCGGTCCGAAAAGTTTCATCGGACGCCGCGCAACAGTCGGCACACCCGTTGGCGAAAACCTCCAGAGTCCCTGTTGCATCGCACCCGCAGGAGCAGCCCATGCCGCTTCCCACGTTGTCCGGGCACCATCGACTACTGTGCGGTGCGGGTGCCGTCGCCGCGGCGGCGATCGCGCTGGCGCCCTGTACGCCCGCCGCGGCGATCGCGGGAGGTCGCCCCGCCGTCGCCGGGGAAATTCACTCCGTCGTCGAGATCACCGGCGGGCTCAGCCCCTGCAACGGCACGATCCTCGCTCCCCGCGCGGTGCTCACCGCGGCGCACTGCCTGATCGGTATCGAGCGGCCGACGAACCTCGGCATCCTGTACGGATCGATCGACACCGGCACTGGGACCCCGGTCCCGGTGGCGGACGCGGCGGTGTACGAGAACTTCAACCCGATGCTCGGTCTCGGTGATCTCGCCGTCCTCATCCTGGCCGAGCCCATCACCTTCGGCCCCACGGCACAGCCGGTCGACCTGCCCCCGCAGGGCCAGGACCCGGACTCGGGCACCACCGCGGTCATCGCCGGGTGGGGCGCCACCGAACCCAACGGATCACAAAGTCCCACACTGCAAGTGGGCACGGCGCGCATCATTTCGCGCTCCCACTGCCTGGTTCCCGCAGCCGCCCTGGGCCTGCTCGGGGACCTCGTCTGCATCTCCGGCGCGGGCGCGGCACGGCCCTGCGTCGGCGACAGCGGCGGGCCGATGCTCTACACCCCGCCCGGTGCGCCCCGCCCCGTCGTCATCGGCATCACCTCGAACGGGCTCCCGTGTGGTTTCGACCTGAGCGGCCACGCCGCCTACACCAGGGTCGGGCACTTCAGCGTCTGGATACAGGAACACCTGCCCGCCTGAGGTCAGGCCCGCGTCAGCAGCTCGGTGATGGCGGCGACGAAATCCGGCAGGTCGTCGGGCCGGCGCGAGGTGATCAGCGGCCAGTCCTTGTGCGTGCAGGTGACCGCCGGTTCGTCGACCCAGTTGCCGTGCGCGTTGACGATGTCGGTGCGCAGGGACGGATACGAGGTGAGGGTCTTGTCCGGCAGGACGTACGAGTCCACCAGCAGCCACGGCCCGTGGCAGATCGCCGCGATCGGCGTCCCGGATTCCACGAACGACTGCACCAGCGCACGAGCGGGGTCGTGTACCCGGAGCTTGTCGGCGTTGACGGTGCCGCCGGGAATCACCAGGGCGTCGTACTCGGCGGGATCGACCGCCTCGATCGCGAGATCGGGGTGCACCCGCTCGGCGGGGTCGAGGTCGTGCCGGAAGGTCCGGACCGGTTCGTGCTCGATCGCCGCGTGCGTCACCGCGGCTCCGGCGGCGCGCAGCTGATCCCTGGGCACCGCCAGCTCGTCGTGTTCGACCCCCGTATTGGAGGTGATGACGAGTACGCGCTTGCCGTCGAGTGATCCGGTCATCTGATGCTCCTTTACCGTCGTCTGTTCCGGAAGCGGTGGTGCTCGACCGCGATCCAGGCGATACCGGCCGAGAACGTCGCGGCGATCACCGCGGACCGCATGACCGGCCAGCCGCCGGAACCGGCCAGGGTCCAGGCCAGCGTCAGCACCCCGGCCAGCAGCAGCGCGAAGCCGGGCCAGTTCACGCCGTCCAGCAGGGTCGGCGGGGCGGCGGGCTCGGCGGGCAGCGGTGCGGCGGCTTCGGGGACGGTCGTCTGGGTCATCGGCGGGCGCTCCTCGGTGTTCGGTTTCAGAGGGCGTGTGCCCCGATCTCGGCGGGGCAAACGGTGCGCGGCGGTTCCCCGGTGATTACGGGCGCGAGCAGGGTCACCCCGCGGGCCGGGTTTCGAGGCGGGCGGCCGGGGAAAAGCGGAGGAAACGAGACGAGCGAGGTGGATCGGGTGAGCATGGAGAACAGTGCGGGACCGCAGCGCGTGGTGATCGTCGGGAGTGGATTCGCCGGGTACACCTGCGCCCGGAAACTGTCCCGGCTACTGGGGCGGTCCGGACGCGACGTGGAGATCGTGCTGGTGTCCCCGACCGATTATCACCTGTACACCCCGCTGCTGCCCGATGTGGCGGGTGGCCTGATCGATCCGAGGTTCGTCGCGATCTCCCTGGTCGACACCCTGCCGCGGGTTCAGCTGGTGATCGGCACCGTCGACGCGATCGATCCGGACGCGAAAACCCTGACCGTGCACCGGGGTGACGACGCGCCCCTCGAATTGTCCTGGGACAGGCTGGTATTGACCCCCGGATCGGTCACGCGCCTGTTCGACGTGCCCGGTCTGGCCGAGCACGCGCGCGGGTTGAAGACGATCGCCGAGGCGGTGTACCTGCGCGAGCATTTCCTGCGTCAGCTCGAATTGGCCGACCACGACGACGATCCCGAGGTGTGCCGGGCACGTCGCACCGTCGTGGTCGTGGGTGCGTCGTATGCCGGAACCGAACTCGTCGCCCAACTGCGCGCGCTCGCCGACGCGTACAGCGCCCGTCGCGGCCACGACCCCTCGGACATCCGGTTCCTACTGCTGGACACCGCGGACCGGGTCATGCCCGAGGTCGGAGAACGCCTGGGGGACAAGGCCTTGAGCGTGCTGCGCGAGCGCGGCATCGACATCCGGCTGGAGACCACGCTGCGCGAGGTGACCGACGAGCACGTCGTGCTCACCGACGACACCGTCGTGCCCACCCGCACGGTCGCGTGGGTGACCGGGGTGACCGGCGCCCCGATCCTGTCCGGCCTGAACCTGCCGATGGAACGCGGCCGCCTGATCGTGGATCCCTCCCTGCGGGTACCCGGCCATCCGGGCGTCTTCGCCGGCGGTGACGCCGCGGCGGTCCCCGATCTGACGGTCCCCGGCAAGATCACCCCGCCCACCGCCCAGCACGCCACCCGCCAGGGCGCCGTCCTGGCCCGCAACGTCGCCGCCAGCCTGGGCGTCGGCACCAGCACCCGCTACAAACACCGCGACCTGGGCCTGGTGGTTGATCTGGGCCCGCGCTTCGCCGTGGCGAATCCCCTCGGTGTCCGCCTGTCCGGCCTCCCCGCCAAATTCGTCACCCGCGCCTACCACACCCTCGCGGTGTCCCGGGGCGTGAACCGCTGGGCCGTCACCCTGTCCTACCTGACGAACATCTTCACCCCGCGCCCCCTCTCGACCTTGGGCCTGGTGGACTCGGTCGAGTCCGGATTCAGTGGGAGCGAAGGGATTCCGTCGTCCCGCTGACCTCGGGGGTGTTCGGGCACGATCAGGTCGTGACCCGAACGCCCTTCCAGGTCACCAGCGCGATGGAGAGCGCGACGATCGCCTCGGCCCAGAAGAACGCGCAGTAGTCGATGAGCGAGCCCACCGGCGGCGTGCCTGGCGCGGCGTTGCGGAACCCCACCAGGGCGAACAGGGTCGCGGCCATCCAGCCCAGCGCCGGCCACGGCAGCCCGAGGCGATGGCGCACGATGTACAGCGCCCCGGCCAGCACCGAGAGCGACAGCAGCCACATGACCACCAGCTGGAACCACGCCAGGATGAACGTGCCGCGCGAGCGCTTGACGGTGACGGTCGCGTAGGCCGCCCCGGGATCCACCTGCTCCTCGCCGATACGGCTGAGATAGAAGGGGTCGTAGTCGGTGTAGGACAACGACATCGGGATGTCCGCGCCGTCCACCGTCACCTCGGCGAGCAGTTCCACGGTGTACCGATCGAACGGATAATCCGAGATCACCCCGTCCGAGAGCGGCAGCCGCACCTCCTTGCCGGTGATCCGGTCGCCCGCGGGCATGGTCAGCCGTGTGGTGCTCGCCAGCGGCAACTCCACCACGATCTCCTTGGCGGGGATGGTCTGGTCGCTGTCCGAAGCCAGTGCGCCCCAGGGCACCACGCGCAGTTGCGTCACGACTTCCCGTCGTTGCGCCTCGATGCGCTGCGCCCCGAACTCGAGGTGCACGCCGTCGCCGACCTCCGCGGCCCCGATCTCCGAGGCGACCTCGCGGGTTCCGCGCTCGTTCGCGTAGGCGAGTGCACCGATGGCAATCGCACAGACGACGCCGACAGCGGCGATCACGTACGGCATTCGGCGTCGTTCGGAAGCAGTGTCGGCCACGATCGGGAACGTTAGCGAATGTCCGGCTATTCGAGCCGGTGTAGCACGCGGGCGCGCCGATTCCGAGTGCGGCTAGTCCTTGGTCTCGATCGCGATCTCGCCGCCGAGGGAATACCCGCCGGACAGCTCGAGGCCGTCGCCGCTCCAGAAGCGGCCCGGGTCATACCAATTGGCTTTGCGGTCCTTGGGCAGCAGGCCCATCTCCTGGTAGGTCACCGCGACCACCTCGGCGCAGTAGGCGCTCTCGAGCTCGCCGGTGGTGGTGCGCTCGGATTTGCGGCGGGGCAGGCGCGCGCCGCGGCCGCGGAACCAGCGGCCCGCCAGGGCGGCGGTGGACGGGAACGGGGTGCCGTCCAGGCGGGCGATCGTGCGCAGCAGGTTCGCTTCCATGTCGGGGGTTACCGGGCGATCGAGCTGGCGGAACCAGGCGCGCTGTTCGTAGCGCTCGGCCCAGACCATGACCGCGTCGCGCAGATTGTGCAGCTGGACCCCGCGGTGGGTGGTGCCGGACCACATGTCGGGCAGGGAGCGGCCGAGCTCGGCGTGCCAAATCAGCGCGGGCAGATCGTCGATCACCACGGACATGCCGACGTGGTTGACGGGGCTGTTGGTGGTCATGCGAATCGCCCGGTCGGCGGCCGAATGACCGCGAAAGAGCCAGATGTCGCCGGTTCTGGTGAGCTCGAGTGCTCGGTCCAGTCCGATGCCGGTGTCGCTCATACCCGTAGCCTATGCGGTATGAGGTGGTGGAAGGCAGTGGGATTGGCGGGCGCGGCCGGTGTGGTCGCCACCGGCGTGGTCGTGGTGCGCGCCGAACGGCGGCGCCGCGCCTATACCCCGGACCAGGTTCGTGACCAGTTGCACGCGCGCTTCGCGCAGGCCGAGGCGGCCGGGGAAGTGGCCGAAATCGACGCTCCCGCACCGCAACCCGTTACCGGGCTGCGCGAACGGCTCCGTCGCGTGTTCCGGCGCGGACCCTTCGCTCGGTAGTCGTCACGGAACCCGTTCGGGTTCCGGTGTTCTCATTCACGCGGTGTCGCCGTGATCCGCATTCGGGTCCGGTGACAGCCGCGGATTCGGCCGTGCCCCATCGCTTCCGTGCGGTGTGAGCCGCCCACCTCCTTCGTTTCCGGCCCCGGCCCGTTCGAGCGCTCGGCTCACGGAAGATCCGCCGCCGCGTTCGCCTGCCTCTCCGAGTAAGTGAACCAGGATAAGCAGCATTCCGCCCTTCGGGGAAGCCTTTTTTGTAGCGCCCACTTCCCGTACCGTCCGATAAGTAAATCGCGAACAGTTTAGGAGGGCCTCTATGGCCACCACCGTCGTCGCCGGTGTGGGGATGATCCCGTTCACGACACCGCGCAACAGTCAGACCTACGACCTGATGGGCGAACAGGCCGTCCGCGCCGCGCTCGCGGATGCCGGGATCGCCTACGAGGCCGTGCAGCAGGCGTACGCGGGCTACGTGTACGGCGATTCGACCGCGGGCCAGGCCGCGCTGTACCGGGTCGGCACCACCGGCATCCCGGTCGTGAACGTCAACAACAACTGCTCCACCGGATCCTCGGCGTTGTTCCTGGCCCGCCAGGCCATCGAGCACGGGATCGCGGAGGTGGTGCTCGCGGTCGGGTTCGAGCAGATGCGGGCCGGCGCGCTCGCCGCCGGCTACACCGACCGGCCGACCCCGTTCGACAGCTTCGACCGGGTCGTCGAGGGCATCCAGGGCAGCGGCGACGAGCCTTTCGCCGCACGGTATTTCGGCGGCGCGGGCCGGGAGTACTGCGAGAAGTACGGCATGGATCCGGCGGTCTTCGCGCAGATCGCGGTCAAGGCGCGCAAGCACGCGGCGAACAACCCGTACGCGGTGTTCCGCGACCCGGTCACGGTCGAGGAGGTGCTCGCCTCGCCGCGGATCTACGGCCCGCTGACCAGGCTGCAGTGCTGCCCGCCCACCGGCGGCGCGGCGGCCGCGGTGCTGGTGAGTGCCGACTACGCCCGCCGGCACGGGCTGCGCTCGGACGTGGCGATCAAGGCCCAGGCCATGACCACCGACGGCGCCGCGACCTTCGCCGGAAATTCCATGCTGACGATCGTCGGCTCGGAGATGAGCCGCGCCGCCGCGGCCCGGGTCTACGAGCAGGCCGGGGTCGATCCCCGCGACATCCCGGTCGTCGAACTGCACGACTGCTTCACCACCAACGAACTGCTGACCTACGAGGCCCTCGGCCTCACCCCCGAGGGCACCGCGGAGAAGTTCATCGCCGACGGCGACAACACCTATGGCGGGCGCGTGGTCACCAATCCGTCGGGCGGCCTGCTGTCCAAAGGACATCCGCTCGGCGCGACCGGGCTCGCGCAGTGCGCCGAACTCGTCTGGCAGCTGCGCGGACAGGCGGGGGACCGCCAGGTCGAGGGCGCGAAGCTGGCGCTGCAGCACAACATCGGCCTCGGTGGCGCGGCCGTGGTCACGCTGTACGAGAAGGTGAGCTGACCGTGCCCGTCGACCCCGCGCTCATCGGCGCCGAACTACCCGCGACCGTGCTCACCGTGGACGAGGGCCGACTTCGCTTCTTCGCCAAGGCGATCGGCGAGACGAACCCGATATTCACCGACTCCGCCGCCGCGGCCGCCGCCGGGCACGCCACGCTCCCGGTGCCCCCGACGTTCCTGTTCGCCATCGAACTCGAACAACCCGATCCGTTCGCGTGGCTGGCCGACACCGGCGTCGACCTGCGCCGGGTGCTGCACGGCGAACAGGAATTCACCTACCACTCGCTCGCCCACGCGGGGGACGTGCTCACCGCGCGCCCCACCATCGCCGATGTCTACGCCAAGAAGAACGGCGCCCTCGAATTCATAGTCAAACGGACGAGCGTCACCCGGGCCGACGGCACCGCGGTCGCCGACCTGACCTCGGTGATCGTCGTGCAGAATCCGCGGGAGGGATCATGACCACCACCGCGAAACTCGTTGTCGGACAGACTCTGCCACCGCTCGAGATCGACCCGATCTCCCGTACCACGCTGGCGCTGTTCGCGGGCGCCTCCGGCGACCACAACCCGATCCACCTCGACATCGACGTCGCGGCATCGGCCGGACTGGACGACGTCTTCGCCCACGGCATGCTCTCGATGGCGTACCTGGGCAGACTGCTGACCGAGTACTTCGCACCCGAGTCGATTCGCTCGTACGCCGTGCGCTTCGCCGCCAAGACCCCGGTGCTGGGCCGCCCGACCGCGACCGGAACGGTCACCGCGGTCGACACCGTCGACGGCGAGACCCGGGCCACCCTCGACCTCGCCGTCACGCTCGCCGACGGCACCACCACCCTGATCGGCACCGCGGTCGTCGCGGTCGCCACGCCTTGAAAGGACATGCGGCACATGGGAAAACTGGACGGCAGAATCGCCATCGTCTCCGGCTCGGGGCGCGGCATCGGGCGTGAGATCGCGCTCAAACTCGCCTCGGACGGCGCGGCGGTCGTGGTCAACGATCTCGACGCCGACCCCGCCGGGGAGACCGTCGCCGCCATCGAGGCCGCGGGCGGCAGAGCGGTGGCCTGCGTGGGCAGCGTGACCGACGCCGACTTCGGCGAGCGTTTCGTCGGTACCGCCGTCGAGCAGTTCGGCGGGCTCGACATCATCGTCAACAACGCCGGCTACACCTGGGATTCGGTCATCCAGAAGATGACCGACGAGCAGTGGGACGCGATCCTCGACGTGCACCTCAAGGCGCCGTTCCGGATTCTGCGCGCGGCCCAGCCGGTGATCGCCGGACTGGTGAAGCAGGCCAGGGCGGCGGGAGAGCCGGTGCACGCGCGCAAGGTCGTGAACATCTCCTCGATCGCGGGCCTGGGCGGCAATGCGGGACAGGCGAATTACGCCGCCGCCAAGGCCGGTGTCACCGGGCTCACCAAGACCCTGGCCAAGGAGTGGGGCCGGTACAACGTCACCGTGAACACGGTCGCGTTCGGTCTGATCAAGACCAGGCTCACCGAGGCGTCGGCCGATTCCGGCGGCACCATCGACGTGGCGGGCAAGCAGATCAAGGTCGGGGTGAACGCGGACCTGCTCTCGGCGATGGAGAAGGGCATCCCGCTGGGGCGCGGCGGGACGCCCGCCGAAGCCGCGGGCGCGGTGTACCTGTTCTGCATTCCGGAGTCGGATTACATCAGCGCCCAAACCGTGGTCTGCGGAGGCGGTTTCAACGTCTGACGGCTGCCGCCGCGCACCGGCCGGGTGCCTTCCGGCGGCGCGTGACCCGCTGGTGCGCGTACTCGGCGGTCGCGGCGATAGTCTTCCGCGAGAACTCGTCGGGGACGAGCCGATCGATCGAGAGCTAGAGGAATGGTGCAGACCGTGACCCGTCCGGCGCGTGGGACTCGCCCGGCCAACCGCCGGGAGCTCGTGCTGGCCGCCGCCGCCGAGCTGTTCTACCGCCGCGGGTACTCACGGGTGTCGATGAAGGACATCGCCGAGGCGGTCGCGGTCAGCCCCGCCGCGCTCTACCGGCACTTCCGCAACAAACACGAACTGCTGGAAGCCGTTGTGGCGGAGGGACTCACCGCCGTACAGCTCGTGCTCGCCAGGGTGCGCGCGGACGCGCTCCCCGACGCGGTCGCACCGCTGGCCGAGGTGATGAGCGAGCGGCGGGCGATCGGGGTGCTCTGGCATCGCGAGGCCAGGCACCTCACCGGGGAAGCACGGCGGGAGATTCGCGGCAGGCTCCGCGATATCGGCCGGGACCTCGCCGCCATCGTGCGCCGCGACCGCGCCGAGCTCGACACCTCCCAAGCCGAGTTCCTGGCCTGGGCGATGCTCGGCGTCGCGACCAGCGTCTCGTTCCACGCGGTCGAGGTAGATCCGGACCTGCTGGCCGGGCTGCTGTGCGAGACCGCGGCGACCGAGATCCCCGCGTTCGGGGCCCCGATCCCGGCGGTCCCGGCGTCCTCGTGGTCGCCGTCGCGGCGCGCGGAGATTCTGGCGGCCTCCACCGAACTCTTCGCCGCACAGGGCTTCTCGGCGGTCGGCCTGGACGACATCGGGGCCGCGATCGGCATCGCGGGCGCGAGTCTCTACAACCATTTCGGCAGCAAGGCCGAGATCCTGTCCGCCGCTATCACGCGCGGTGGTGAGCTGCTGCGCGCGGACCTGGACCGCGAACTCGCCCGCGCGCACGGCCCCGAGGACGCGCTGCGCCGGCTGGTCGCGAGCTACCGTGAGTTCGCGTTCGAGCACTCGTCCCTGGTCCGGCTGCTCAACTCCGAGGTGGACCAGCTCCCCGACGAGGATCGCCACCGCGCCCGCGCCGCCCAGCACGACTACATAGCGACCTGGATGCGCCTGCTGCGCCAGTCCGGGGTCGAGTCCGCCGACGCCCGCGCCCGGGTCCGGGTGCAGGCCGCGCTCAACACGATCAACGACGTCGCCACCACGCCGTCGCTGCGGCAGTACGCCGCCACCGGCGCGGCGGTCGAAGCGGTATGTCACACACTGCTTCTGGCGGGGCGCACCGCCGACTGACCCGCCGTACACTCCGCCGGGACGGTCACGTCGTATTACCGCCGGTACCCGGCTGCGTGCGTCCCTACCGTCGACCGGGTGCATATCGATACCAGCGCCGCGGCGCCCGCCCGGCTCCGCGGTTCCGTTGTCCTGTTCATGTCGGTCGCGGCCGCCGTCGGCACCTCGGCCATCTACCCGATGCAGCCTGCGATCGCGGACGTCGCGGACTCGCTCGACACGCGCATCACCGCGGTCGGCATCGCGCTCGCGTGCGGACCCGTCGGCTACCTGATCGGCCTGGGTCTGCTTGTGCCGCTTGTCGATCGCTTCGCTCCGGGACGCGTCCTGGCCGCGCAGTTCGGGATTCTCGCCGCCGCGCTCGCGGTCGGCGCGGCCGTCCATTCCGTCGCCGTGCTGGGGGTGGTGATCGGCGTGACCGGGGCGTGCTCGGCGGTCGGGGCGGGGCTGAGTTCGGTCGCGGGGCGACTGGCGCCGCCGCGGCGGCGGGCGACGGTGCTGGGGGTGGTGACCGCGGGAATCTCGGTCGGGATCCTCGCCGGCCGGATCGTGGGCGGGTGGCTCGCGGACGCGATCGGGTGGCGCGGCATGCTGCTCGTCTTCGCCGCGGCGTGCGGTCTGCTCGCCCTCGGATGCCTGTCGGTGCTGCCCGCCGCGACCGGCGGCAGCGAGCGCGGCTATCTCGCGACGCTGCGGTCCCTGCCCGGCCTGTTCGTCCATCACGCCACCCTGCGCGTCGCCGCCATCGGCGGTTTCCTGTGGTTCTTCGCGTTCTGCGCGGTGTGGGCGGGCCTCGCCGTCGCGCTCGCGCAGCCGCCGTATTCCTACTCGGCCGAACGGATCGGCCTGTACGCCCTCGCGGGACTGTCGGGCCTGGTGGCCACGCGGATCGCGGGTGCGCGGACCGACCGCGACGGTGCGCGCCGGGTGATCCTCGCCGGCTTGGCCCTGGCCGCGGTCGCGGCGGGGCTCGCGGGGTTCGGCCTCTCGAACACGGTGGTGACACTGGTCTGCCTGGCCGCTTTCGACGCGGGGCTCTTCGCCGCCCAGGTGGCCAATCAGAGCACGGTGCTGGCGATCGAACCCGCCGCGCCGGCCCGCTTCAACAGCGCGTACATGGTGGTGTACTTCGCGGGCGGCAGTCTCGGTACGGCGTTCGGCGCGGTGGCGGTCGAGTGGGCCGGATGGCCGGCCACCGCGCTGAGCGCGGCGGCGGCGATCGGCGTCGCCGCGATGGTGGTGAGCCGGTCGCGGCGAGACGCGTGATCGTGGCAGTGCGGCAAGGGGTTTCGTACCGGGCCACGTCGCGTCCATGTATACTACGAATTGTAGTAGTTGGAAGCCGTTGCGGGATTGGGGAATTCGGCTCCGCAACACTGTCGGTAGAGGGAGGGTTCATGTCGTATGCCACGGAACGCCGGCTGATCCTCGTCGGAGTGGGAACCGGGGCAGTGGTTCTCGCGACGGCCGGGTTCTTCGATCACCTGCTGTTCGGTGTATTCATCTGTGCCGGAATGATGCTGGGCCTGGCCAACGCCCACGTCGCGCGGGCGTCGATCGGGTGGGCCGGCGGCGGAGCGCGGTCCGGTGCGCGCGCACTCGTCGCGGCGTCCGGGCTGCGGCTGTTCGGGGTCACCGCCCTGGCGTTCGTCATCGGAGTGCTGACACGACCGGATGGACTCGGAATCTTCTTCGGGCTGTTGGCTTTTCAGATAGCCACCCTCTTGAGCTACGCCCTCCCGATCCGGGAGCACGCGCGATGACCACGATCGAAGTGGGCCATCACGAAACCGCTCGGCTGTTCGGGCTGGACTTCCACGTCGACACCATCCTCGCGACGGTGATCGCCGCGGTGATCGTCCTGGCCATGGCCTTCTACCTGCGGGTCAGGCTGACCTCGGGCGTCCCGAACGGGGTGCAGCTGTTCTTCGAGACAGTCACCGTCCAGATGCGCAACCAGGTCGAATCCGCGATGGGTCTGCGGGTCGCGCCGTTCGTCCTGCCGTTGGCGGTGACGCTGTTCGTCTTCGTACTGCTCTCCAACTGGCTCTCGGTGCTCCCGGTCCAATACGGCGACGGTGAGTTGATCAAACCGCCCGCCGCCGACGTCAACTTCACCTACGCGCTGGCCCTGTTCGTCTTCGTCTGCTATCAAGCGGCGGGTGTCGCGCGCCGCGGACCGGTCGGGCATGTCAAGCAGATCCTGAAGGGCCACATGGGCTGGGGTCCGATGGTCCTGATCAACATCATCGAGGAAGTGGCGAAACCGCTCTCGCTGGCGCTGCGCCTGTTCGGCAACATGTTCGCCGGTGGCGTGATGATCTCGGTGATCGCGATGCTCCCGGCGTGGATCAGCTGGGGCCCGAACGCCGCGTGGAAGATGTTCGACCTGTTCGTCGGACTCATTCAGGCCTTCATCTTCGCCCTCCTCACCGTTCTGTACTTCGGCCAGGCCACCGCGCTCGAGCGCGACGACCACTGACGGCCCGGTCCTCGAATCTGCCCGTGCGGCAGCACATTCCCGGTCAACCCGGAAACTGGAAGGAATACCCCATGGCAGAGGTAACGCACGAGACGATCGTCCAGGCAGCCGCGCTGATCGGCGGCGGGCTGATGATGGTGGGCGGCGCGATCGGCGCCGGGTACGGCAACGGCATGGCCGGCTCGGCACTGATCACCGGCGTCTCCCGGCAGCCCGAACACGAAGGAAAGCTTCGCGGAAACTATTTGATGGCGGTCAGTCTCGTGGACGCCGTGTACTTCATCAACCTCACCTTCATGGCCCTGTTCGCCTTCGCGGCCCCGGGAAAGTAGACCGATGACAGGAACCCTTGCGACACAGAACTTTCTGATTCCCAACGGCACCTTCTTCGCCGAACTGATCATCTTCCTGCTGGTGTTCGCCGTCATCCGGCTGTTCGTGGTTCCGCCCGTGCGGGAGGTGCTGGCACAGCGCGCGGCGCGCGTGGAGACGTCGGCGGCCGACCGGCAACGCGCCCGGGACGCCTTCGCGGCGGCCGAACACGACTACCGCTCGGCGGTATCGGAGGCCCTCACGTCCGCGGCGGCGCGGCGAGAGGACGCCAGAAAACAGGGCCGAGCCCTGGTGACCACCGCCTGCCGGCGGGCGCAGGACGAGACCGACGCCGCCGTGGCCACCGCCACCGCGCTCCTGCGCGCCGACGCCGCTCGCATCGGACCGCGGCTCGACGAGCATCTCGACACGCTGGCGACCGACCTGGCCCACCGCATGATCGGAGGCGGTCGATGAACGACCACGAGCGCATCTACGACATCACGTGGAACTGGCCGGTTTTCGTGAGTCAGCTGTTCGCGTTCGCGATCATCCTCGGCGCCCTGTCGAAATGGGTGCTGCCGCGGGTGCGGAGAATGATGCGGAACGCGCAGGGTGCGATCGCCGCGCAACTCGAGGAAAGTGCCGGAGCCGCTGCGGAATTGGCCGCCGCGGAGGCGGCCTTCGGCCGGGCGGCGGAGGCCGCGCGCGCCGAGGTGGTTCGCATCGAGCACGATGCTCGGCACGACGCGGAACGCATCTTGTCTGTGCTGCGTGAAACGGCGGCCGCCGAGGTCGAGCGGGTGCGTCGCGAAGGGGAGCGGAATGTCGCGACCGTCCGGCGGCAGTTGGAACACGATCTCGTGTCCGAGCTCGCGCACAGCGTCCTCGATCGCACCGAGACCGCGATGCGGAAGCTGCTGTCGACGTCGGCGGCGCAGTCGGGCTGTATCGATAGGTTTCTCGAGGAACTCGACGGGGAGGATTACATAGCGGAGGTCCTCAGCCGATAGGAGATGGCTGGATCGGGGCCGGCCGCGTTGTCGAATTCGGTGAATGGCCGTTGCTTCACTCGAAAGGGTGGAGCAACGGCGGTTTCGGTGGTTTTCGTTTGTCGGGAATTCGTATGACCAGAACGGTACTGATTCTGAATAAGCTTGTATCACAACGTGATTGGTCTATTCGTGCTCGCTATGAAGGAGTAGAATGGAGGCATGGATTCGAGGAAGGTACCCACCATCGCGAGCAGTGCCAAAGCACTTGGCGCTGCGGTGGAGAACCTGCTCGAATTGCCGATGTACTCAATGGCCGATGGCGAGGTCATCGAGGTTATGCAGGAGCTCGAGACCAGTTTCCGCAAGTT
>NZ_JBSFNO010000065.1:0-31855 GCF_053981095.1 Nocardia sp. NPDC003693 | reverse complement strand
TGGCGGGATCGGTCAGCAGCAGCCTGCCCTCACCGCCGGGGAAGAGCTTGGCGAACACCCCGACGAACTCGCGCTCCATCCGGGAATCAGGGCCGCAGCACGGCCGTCAGGAACTCGATCTGATCGTGCACGGCCTTCTCGAACCATTCGTCGAAGTAGATCTCGAAATGCCCGATCGGGTATTGCTTGACCACAGCGTGTTTGGCGCGTCCCGCCGCTTTGAGCGTGGGTCCCGCCGGGGCGACGCTGTCGTTGTCGCACACGGCGAAGAACACCGGCGCCTTGATGTCCTTGGTGCGCCGGGCGGGCGCGTCGAACAGGGTCGACAATCCCACTCTCGCGGGAACTTTCGGTCTGTACTGCGTGCTTTCCTCGGCCAGCCTGCCGAATCCCTCGGGCACGTCGGCGGCGCTCATGAGCGCCGCCGAATGCTTCTTTCCGGCCAGCCGCGCGGTGATGGGCCGGCGAATGATCGGGCCGATCAGCAAATCGGTCAGCGCCAAAGTGCCGGTGCGCGTGAGACTGATCGGTCCCTTCGCCATCGCCGACGACCAGCCGCTGGTGAACGGGCACTGCGCGACAACGGCCGCGATGTAATGGTCGTCCGGGGCGACCGACAATGCGTGACCGCCGCCGAAGGAACTGCCCCACAGCGCGATCCGGGTGGCATCGATACCCCGCAGCGTGCGCGCGTAGGCAATTGCGGCGTGCCAGTCCGCGCGCTGACGGCCGATATGAATCAGCTGGCGCGGTTCCCCGCCGCTGGCGCCGAAATGCCGATAATCGAACGCCAGCACCGCCATTCCCGCCGCCGCGAAACGTCGCGCATACCTATCCAATCCCATTTCCCGGTCCGCCCCCAGCCCGTGCCCCATCACCACGAGTGCACGTGGCCGCGGCGGCCCATCCGGCAGATACAGCCATCCCGCACACTGCTCACCACCAGAAGGGAACCCCACCTCGACACGCTCCATGGCGGTCTACGGTACCTTGGTGCCCGCGGACGAGTCGGTTGGGCGGCCGCGGCGATGGGAACGGGCACCTGTGTGCCGCCGCCCGTCGTCGAGGAAAGTCCGGACTCCACAGAGCAGGGCGGTTGTTAACGGCAACCCGGGGTGACCCGCGGGACAGTGCCACAGAAAACAAACCGCCGGCGGCTCAGGTCGCCGGTAAGGGTGAAACGGTGCGGTAAGAGCGCACCAGCGCGCCGGGTGACCGGCGCGGCTAGGTAAACCCCGCCCGGAGCAAGGTCGAAGGCCGCACTCGCGAGAGTGCGGCTGCGCAGGTGTTCGAGGGCTGCTCGCCCGAGCTTGCGGGTTGACTGCTCGAGGCACCCGGCAACGGTGTGTCCAGATGGATGGTCGCCACCCGATGTGAATCGGGGACAGGATCCGGCTTACAGACCGGCTCGTCCGCGCCCGGCCCGGAAGCTCATTTCCGGGCGCGGGCTAATTTCACCGCGGCGTATTCGGCCGGGCTTATCCCGTCGTTCCCGGTGGGGCGGTCGCGTTACACGCGCGAACACCGTGCACCGGTCCGAAACGGTGATTGATACCCGATTGCTCTGATGCCGCGCGCGCCCGGGGGAATTCCGGGCGCTAATCCGCGGCCCGTCGCGTACCGAAAGAATTTCGGGCGCACGCCGACCCGAGCGGCGTGAGGTACACCGCTCGCGCCGTTCCGTGCACAATCCGCCGCGTTCGGTAAGAATGGCGACGCATGACATGGCATGCGTCGGCGCGGCACGGCGTGTCGTAGAGATGATCGCCGCCGGACTGGCATTGAACGTGATCGACGTCATAAAGTGTTGCGCGTTGGAAAGTTCCGTCGCGGTGGTGTGACGGTTCCCCAGACTCCTGACAACAACGAACGCCGGAAAGCAGGTCTCGTCTATATGCGAATTGCTCGCAAACTGGCAGCTGGTGCGCTCCTCGCCGCTGCCGCTTCCGTCTCGGTTGTGCTCGGTGCCGGTTCCGCGTCGGCGCTGGCGATCACGCCGCTCCCGGGTGGAGTGCAGGTGGATCTCAGCCCGTCGGACACCGCGTGGGTCGCGAACTCCCACATCGGGCAGGCCATCGCGGGCCTGCCGCATCCCTCGGCCGCCTCGTTCGGCCAGTCGCTCGATTCGGCGGCCGCGCTGTCGTCGACCTACCCGGGCGGCCGGGTCGTGTTCACCGTCTACGGGCCGTTCGATCAGTTGAACGGCACCATGCTGGCCCTGCAGTAGGGTCCGCACTCCCCGGTGGAACTGCATCAAAGGATCGTGTCGGCGCCGGTTGACTTCGGCGCCGTCCGAACCGAATTCGGATTGGCCTCGGACTACCCGTCCGAGGCTGTTTCGGAGGCGCGCGAGGCGGTGGACGCGTTCGCCGGACACCGCCTCGATCGCACCGATATACCCCTCGTCACCATCGATCCACCCGGCGCCATGGATCTCGATCAGGCCCTGTGCCTCGAGCGCACGCCGACGGGATTCCTGCTCCACTACGCCATCGCCGATGTGGCCGCGTTCATCGCGCCCGGCGGGCCGCTCGCGCTCGAGTCTCTCGCGCGAGGACAGACTTTCTATCTTCCCGACGGCACGGTGCCGCTGCATCCGCGCGTGCTGTCCGAGGGCAGCGCGAGCCTGCTGCCCGATCAGGTGCGGGCCGCCGCGCTGTGGACCATCGAACTCGACGAGCGCGCCGAACCGGTCCGCGCCACGGTCGCCCGCGCGCTGGTGCGATCGCGCGCCCGGCTGGACTACGCCGGGGTGCAGGCCGACGCCGACGCGGGCCGGCTGCATCCCTCGATCGCGGCGCTGCCCGAATTCGGCAGGCTGCGTATCGAATCCGGGCTGGCGCGCGGCGCGATCTCGCTGCGGCTGCCGTCGCAGAGCATCGTTCGCGTCGATTCCGATGGGGACGGCCGCGGAGAGGCGGCCGGCGCGGACATCGACGGTGCGCGCGGTGCGGAGGGAAGCGGCACGGCCGTCGGGGACGGTGCCGGTGGCGATGTCGCCGCGGTGGACGCTGCCGGCGCCACGACCGTGGACCACTGGCAGCTGGTGATCGAACCGCGCACCGACGCCGACGACTGGAACGAGCAGGTCTCGCTGCTGACCGGCATATCGGCCGCGCGAATCATGCTCGCGGCCGGGGACTCCGACCACCTGGGCCTGCTGCGCACCATGCCGCCGCCCGCGCCCGCCACGGTGGAATCCATGCGCCGCACGGCCGCCGCCGTCGGCGTGGACTGGCCCGCCGACGAGCCGGTGGGCCGCATGCTGGCCCGCCTGGACCCCAACACCCCCGCCGCGCTGGTCCTGATGTCCGAGGCGACGACGCTGCTGCGCGGCGCGTCATACACGGTGCTCAACGGCCAGACTCCGGAATCGGTGCGGCACAGCGCGATAGGCGCGCCCTACGCGCACGTCACCGCGCCCCTGCGCCGCCTCTCGGACCGCTACTCGACCGAGATCTGCCTGTCCCGCTGCGCCGGAACCCCCGTGCCCCAGTGGGTCCGGGACGGCTTGACCGCCGCCGCCGAGTCGATGCGCCGCTCCGACGCCGTCGCGAACAAATTGGAACGGGCCTGCGTGGACCTGACCGAGTCCACCCTCCTGGCTCCCCGCCTGAACACCGACTTCGACGCCGTCGTCCTGCGCGAGTCGACCCCCACCCGCCCCGCCGAGATCTTCGTGGCCACCCCGCCCGTCCTGGCCAAGTGCCTGGGCTCCCCACCCGAAGGCGAGACCGTCCCCGTCCGCCTGGTCGAGTCCGACCCCCAAACCCGGACGGTGACCTTCACCTACCCGGCCACACCCCCGCCACCGTGACCGACGCGGGGTTCCCACAGTGGCTGCGTCCACCCCCGGAGGGCTTCACGGCGCGCGATCTCGACCACCTTCCCGGTCTGCCGCCGCATACCGAGCTGATCGACGGAAGCCTGGTGTTCGCGAGCCCGCAGACGCAGTTTCACGGTCTGGCGATCACGCTGCTGGAGTCCGCGCTACGGCGGGCTGCTCCGCCCGCGTTGCGCATTCGCCGCCAGATGACGGTGACCCTGCGGCAGGACCAGCGTCCAGAACCGGACGTCATCGCGGTACATGCCGACTGCGACGGTGGCCTCGACCTGACGACGTATCGGGCGGACGAGGTCGCGCTGGTGGTCGAGGTCGTTTGCCGGGCGTCCCTCACCCGCGATCGCGAGCGCAAGCCCCAGCTCTACGCCGCCGCGGGTATTGCGCACTTCTGGCGCGTGGAGAACGTCGGCAGCCGTGTGGTCGTCTACGTTCACGAGCTCGATCCCGCGACGAATCGCTATGTGCTCACCGGGATTCACCGTGATCGGATGAAGTTGGGCGTCCCGTTCGAGATGGACATCGATCTCTTGGAGATCGATTCGCTCTGAGGCAGTTCCGTGGCACGGCAACACCGTGCCACGGAACGCGATTCGGTGGTCAGAGGGGGCGTTTGCGGAGAAACTTCGTGGTGGCGGGGTAGCTCTTCAGTGCCTCGGCGGCCGCCGATTGTTCTGCGGCGCAGAGGCGTTTGTAGGCGGCGGAGTCGGCGGCCTCGGCGTGGGTGCGCAGGGTCTGGAGGGCCTCGATCGCGTCGCGGTGGTCGCCGAGGACGGTCTGTAGCTTCTTGGCGTGCTTGGCGAGGTCGGCGGCCGGGGCGCCCAGCACGTCGGTGGCGGCGTCGGCGGAGTAGCGCAAACGCTTGGCGGCCTTGCGGATATCGTGCAGCAGCTCGATGCGCTCCGCCTCCGGCAACCGGGCCCCGGTCTTCGCCTCGGCCCGCACCAGCCGCCGCAGCCGCCGGAAATCGCCCCGCAGCACCTCGGCGAAGACCTTGTCGGCCCGCTTCCGCCCCGCCTTCCCCTTGATCGCCTTCTTACTGGTCAACACCCCGAGCTGTTCCAGCAGCCGCCGATACCGCCGCCCGTCGAACGCCGCGACCGCCTCCTGCAATGCCGCCGCGTACCGGGCCCGCTCCTCGGCCACGAGCCGCGCCCCGAAATCCCCCCGAGCGCCGCCCTTTCGGTTCGCTTCGGAGGCTTTGCTCGCGGTGTTCTTCTTCGCGGGCGCTGGTTTCGCGGTGGCCGAATCGGTTTTCGGCGCGCTCGCCTTCTCGGTCGTCTTGCTCGCCGCTGCCTTGCTCGCGGCCTTCTTTGGGGCCTTCGCGGGGCTGGAGGCGGTCGCGGGGAGGTCGGCCGGGGTCTTGTCCTGGGTGGCGGCCTTGTCCGCGGTGACGCGGGCGGCGGTCGCTTTCGCGGTAGGGGACTTGCGCGGGGCGGTCTTCTTCGCCGGGGGCTCTTCGATGAAGAGGCCGGTGGCGGGGTTCTCGGGGACGGCGCGCAGGATCGTGGGCTTCCTCGGCGGGGTCTTCTTCGCGGGGGTGGGCTCCGAGGTCGGGGCCGGAGCCTTCTTCGCGGTCTTGCGGGCGAGGCGTTCAGCGGCCTCGGCTGGCTTCGGGGTCGTGGGCTCGGCGGGAACCGGCTCGGGGGCGGCCTTTTTCGCGGTGACGCGGGCGGCGGTCGACTTCGCGGCGGATGACTTGCGGGCGGGAGCCTTCTTCGCGGCGGTGGACTTCGCCGGGGCCTTCTTCGCAGGCTTGTCGGGAGCCGGATCGGCGGTCACGGCGCGCAGGATCGTGGGCTCCTTGGGCGCGGCGTTCGAAACAGGCTCGTCGGCAACGGCTTTGAGCCCTGCGGGTCGCGGGGACGGCGAGGTCGACTCGGTCTCGGTGGAGACGACCTTCAGCGGGGGACGCTTCTCGGCGGGCGTCTTCTTCGCGGGGGTCTTCTTCCCCGCCGGAGCATCCTTGACGGCCTTCAGCGCCGTCTTGCGGGCCGCGACCTTCTTGGCGGCAGGGTTTTCACGCGGCTTCTCGGGATCTACCTGCTCGACGGCGAGCGCCGGGACGGGCTCGGGCGCAACCGGCTTCACGATCGCTTCGCGCCCCGGCCCGGCTTCTGGCGCACCGTCGGACTTCTCCGCAGCGGCCGGCTGAGTATGGGCCGGATTCTCATCGGCACTCGCCGACGCGGTCTTCGCGCCATCGGAAGGCTCGGCAGCAGGTTTCGCATCGGCTGCCGGTATTGCGCTGGCAGCGGGTTTGGTGCCGGCAGCGGGTTTCGTGCCGGTGGTGCGTTCAGCGGCGGGCTTCTTGCTGTCAGTGGCCGTGTCCGCCGGCTTCTTGCCAGCGGCAACCTCGGGCGCGGGCTTCTTGCCATCGGGCTCGGCAGCGAGCTTCTTGCCGTCTACGGGCTTCTTGTCCACCGAAGCCCCCGCGACCGCCGCCTTCCCGCCGCTCTTGCCGGCGTTGGCCTTGCCCGCCTTCTCCACGCCGGTCTTCTTGCCGCCCTTCTTCTTCGAGGCGGGCTTGTCGGCCTTCTTCGAGGCCGGCTTCTCACGCTTCTCACCCGCGGCGCCTCCCGCATCCACCCCGAGCAACGTCCCGTTCGCCCCCAGCAGCTCCTCGAACCGATCCGCCCGCACCTCCGCGTCCCGGGCCACGCCCAGCAGCCCGGCCAGCCAGCGCAACTCGTCGCCGAGCTCCTCGACGCGCTTGCGGCGCAGCACGCCGCGATAGGACTTGAGCAGGCTGCGGAGGCGGCGGGTCGCCACCCGCATCTGGTGCACCGAATCGGGAATGTCCCGGCGGACATCGGGTTCGGCGGACCGCAGCCGGTCCACATCGGCGGTGAAAGCGTCGATCAGGGCGGGACCGGCTGAGGTGCTCATCTAGTTCCTGTACTTGTCCGTGGCTTCTACGAGGTGATGGGTGATGCCCGGCTCGGCGGCGGCGTGACCGGCGTCGGCGACCAGGTGCAGTTCCGAATTCGGCCACGCCCGATGCAGATCCCAGGCGCTCACCGCCGGGCACACGATGTCGTGGCGGCCCTGCACGATAACCCCGGGAATGTGTGCGATGCGGTCGATATCGCGCAAAAGCTGCCCCTCGTCGAGAAATCCACCGTTGACGAAGTAGTGGTTCTCGATGCCGGCGAAGGCCAGCGCGAACCGCGGATCGGCGGTCTCGGACACCCGATCCGGTTGGGGCAGTAGCGAACTCGTGGCACCCTCCCAGGTGGACCACGCGACGGCCGCGTCGGTGGCGAGCTGCTTGTCGGGGGAGTTCAGCAGGCGATGGTAAACCCGCACCAGATCACCGTCGCGCTCGGCGGCGGGCACCGGCGCCAGGAACTTCTCCCATTCATCGGGGTACACGTACCCCGCAGCGCCATTGTAGTACCAATCGATTTCCTTGCGGCGCAACAGGAAAATCCCGCGCAACACCAACTCGGTCACCCGATCCGGGTGTGTCTGCGCGTACGCCAGCGCCAGCGTCGACCCCCACGATCCGCCGAACACCTGCCACCGCTCGACCCCGAGATGCGTTCGCAGCGCCTCGATGTCGCGCACCAGATGCCAGGTGGTGTTGGTCTCCAAACTCGCACCGTCCGCGATGTGCGGCTCGGACCGCCCGCACCCGCGCTGATCGAACAGCACGATCCGATACGCGGCCGGGTCGAAGAACTGCCGATGGAACGGCGCGGTCCCGCCGCCCGGCCCGCCGTGCAGGAACACCACCGGTTTGCCGTCCGGATTCCCGCTGCACTCCCAGTACAGCCGCTGCCCGTCCCCGACCTCGAGCATGCCCTGCTCGTACGGTTCGATCGCCGGGTACAGGGTGCGCATCAGAACGCCAGTCCGGTGGCCAGGTTCGGGATCTCCAGCGCCTGGATGGCCTGATCGCGCACGTCGGAGCAGTTCGCCTTGGTGATGCGGTCGACCACGTCCTTGTCCCCGAGCACCTGCACGTTGATCCCGCCGTTGCGCAACGCCCAATCGTGCACGGTCGCGTTGTAGGCGATCCCGCCCAGCGTCGGCCCCTGCACCCGCCAGTCCGACAGCTGCGGCCGCAGCAGATCGCACAGCTGCTTGGCGGCTTCGTCGGACACGGTGACCTGCTGCCCGCCGGCTTGCCCGCTGCCTGTCCCGGTCGAGGTCTTGGGCCCGGCCGAGGTGCTCGACGGCGCGGTCGTGCTGCTCTGCGGCGACGAGGACCCGGTGGGCGTGGTGCCGCCACCGCAGGCGGCGGTCACCGCGATGACAGCCCCGAGCCCGGCGAACAACGAAGCCCGCCGAGCCCGGCGAGCGCTGATCCAACGGCGATGCGACATGAATTCCCTTTGGTCGTTCCAGCTCATCGCCTCCCACTCTGCCACCAAAATCTGGCGAAAGACTATGAAGACCGAAGGCTGCAGCCGCGCGATAGCCGCAGGCTATAGAAGTCGAGCGCCCGGCAGAGATACCGAGCGCTCGCCATCCGAAACAACCGCCCCGATCGATACGGCGACACCTGATTTCGCACCGATCGGGGTAACTCCCGGGGTACGGGCTAACGAGCCCCGCTCCCAACCGCCGGCGGCCGACGCAACGCAGGCCGCACCTGAGTCAGGCTTGAATTCCCGGGGAGGCGGCTCAGAAGCTGTGCTCGGGGCCCGGGAACACCCCGCGCCGCACCTCGTCCGCGTAAGTCGCTGCCGCGCTCCGCAATTCATCGCCGATATCGGCGAAGCGCTTCACGAACTTGGCGGTCTTGCCGCTGGTGTACCCGGCCATGTCCTGCCACACCAGCACCTGCGCGTCGCAGTCCACGCCCGCGCCGATGCCGACGGTGGGAATGGTGAGCTTGCGGGTGACCTGTCCGGCGATCTCGGCGGGCACCATCTCCATGACGACGGAGAACGCGCCGGCCTCCTGCACCGCGATGGCGTCGGCGACGAGCTGCTCGGCCCCGTCGCCGCGACCCTGCACCCGGAACCCGCCCAGGGTGTTGACGCTCTGCGGCGTGAACCCGATGTGCGCCATGACCGGGATGCCGGCCGCGGTGATCTTGGCGATGCTGGCGGCCATGCGCTCGCCGCCCTCGAGCTTGACGGCCTGCGCGCCGCCTTCCTTCATGAAGCGCACGGCCGTGGCCAGCGCCTGCTCCGGCGAGGACTCGTAGCTGCCGAACGGCAGATCCGCCACCACCAGGGCGTTCGGCGCGCCGCGCACCACGCCGCGCACCAGCGGAATGAGTTCGTCGACGGAGATGGAGACGGTGGTGTCGTAGCCGTACACCACGTTGGCGGCCGAATCGCCCACCAGCAGGACCGGGATACCGGCCTCTTCGAACAGTCGAGCCGAGGAGTAGTCGTAGGCGGTGAGCATCGACCAGCGCTCGCCGTCGGCCTTCATCTGCTGCAGATGCTGCACCCGCGTCTTGCGCTTGGCGGGCTGTGCGGCAGGTGCGGCACCGTAAGCAGGGGTTTCCGCATCGGATACGGACATCATCGTCCCTTTCGTCGTGTCCTCGAGGCCCACACGGGGTCCCCGGGTTGTTCTGACGACCCTCAGTCTGCCATTCCCGCCGGTGACGACGGCAATGCGATTGCTCACATCGAACTCGGGCGAACAGGACACCCGGCTCGCACAGGCGAGCCGGCGAATCTTCGCCCCATGACTCGACAGCAGCGCCCGACCGCGCGAAAACGCCGGGGCGCGAGCCCCGCCGGAGCCGGGCGGCGACCGGCGATAGGGCACGATCGCACTATGGCGTTGATGCGAAGCGGCCGCGTGGTGCTGGTGACGGCGGCGTTGGTGATGACCGCGGCGGGGTGCGGATCGGTGGTGGACGGCAATCCGGTGGCCGAGGCCCCGGCGGGACTGGGGAAGTTCTACAGCCAGACCCTGGACTGGACGAGCTGCGCGAAGTTCGGGGAGGAGCTGCCGTCGGAGGCCGAGTGCACGCGGGTGCGGGTGCCCGTCGACTACGAGAACCCCGACGGCGATACCGCCGAGATCGCGCTCTCGCGGCTGCGGGCGACCGGCGACAAAATCGGCTCCCTGCTGTTCAACCCCGGCGGTCCGGGTGTGCCGGGCCTGTCGATGGTGAACATCGCCGACCGCTCCCAGCTCGCCGAGCGCTTCGACCGCATCGGCTTCGATCCGCGCGGCATCGGCGCGTCGCTGCCCGCGATCGCGTGCCTGACCGCCGCCGAGAACGACGCCGAGCGCGCCGAACCCCCGCTGGACAACTCGCCCGCGGGCATCACCGCCGCCGAGGTCGAGAACAAGGACTACGCCGCCAAGTGTGTCGAGCGCACCGGCAAGGACTTCCTGGCCCACGTCGGCACCCGGGAGGTGGTGCAGGACATGGACGTCATCCGCGCCGCGCTCGGCGACGAGAAGCTCAGCTACGTCGGCTACTCCTACGGCACCCGCCTGGGTTACACCTACGCCGAGAAGTTTCCGGACAAGGTCCGCGCGCTGGTCCTGGACGGCGCGCTCGATCCGCAGCAGGACCCGGTCAAGGAATCGGTGCTGCAGGCCGCCAGTTTCCAGAAGGCGTTCGACGCCTACGCCGCGGACTGCGCGGCCAAGTCCGATTGCCCGCTCGGCCAGGATCCGGCCCAGGCCGTCGCCCGGTTCCGCGCGCTGGTGAACCCGCTGTGGGACAAGGCCGTTCCGACCGAGGATCCGCGCGGGCTGCACTACGGCGACGCCATCACCGGCGTGCAGCAGACCCTGTACTCCAACCGCTTCTGGCCCGCGCTCACCAAGGGCCTGCGCGAACTGGCGCAGGGGAGTGGTGACACGCTGCTGGCGCTGGCCGACATGTACGACGGCCGCCGCGACGACGGCACCTACGACAACAGCGCCGACGCCTTCAATTCGATTCGCTGCGTCGATGATCCGGCCATCACCGATCGCTCGATCGCGGCCAAGCAGGATTCGGAGTACCGCCGCGTCGCGCCGTTCCTCGACGACGGCCACGGCGGCGACGCGGCCCCGCTGGAGCTGTGCGCGAGCTGGCCGGTGCCCAATACCAGCACCCCGCACCGCATCTCGATTCCCGGCCTGCCCAAGACCGTCGTGATCTCCACCACCGAGGATCCGGCGACCCCGTACCAGGCCGGCGTGGATCTGGCCGAGCAGTTGAACGCGGCCCTGATCACCTTCAACGGCACCCGGCACACGGTCTCGCTGTCCGGGGTCGAGTGCGTGGACGATCCCGTCGTGGCGTACCTGGTGGATCTGAAGGAACCGGCCCAGCCGCTCACCTGCTGAGAGTGCGGGGGTTCGGCTCGGCGTGAATTCGATCATCGGCTCGGGTGCGTGAGCGCCCGGGCCGGGTCGTCTCCCGTGTTTTCCCGTGCTCAGGGGCGAATTGCCCGGGTCGAAACACCCTTTGCGCGGATCTCTCAGCGCTATCCCGAAGTTGAGGCCCCGCACGTAACATGGATTTAACGCCGGGTGCTTACGCTCGCGGGCATGGACCGTCAGAAGGAATTCGTCCTCCGCACGCTCGAAGAACGGGATATCCGCTTCGTGCGCCTCTGGTTCACCGATGTGCTGGGCTATCTCAAGTCGGTGGCGATCGCGCCCGCCGAGCTCGAGGGCGCTTTCGAGGAGGGCATCGGTTTCGACGGTTCGGCCATCGAGGGCTTCGCTCGCGTCTCCGAGGCGGACATGGTCGCCCGGCCCGATCCGTCGACGTTCCAGATCCTGCCGTGGTCCACGTCCAAGGGACATCAGCATTCGGCGCGCATGTTCTGCGACATCGCCATGCCGGACGGTTCGCCGTCCTGGGCCGATCCCCGGCACGTGCTGCGCCGCCAGCTGAACAAGGCCGCCGACCTCGGCTTCAGCTGCTACGTGCACCCCGAGATCGAGTTCTTCCTGCTCAAGCCCGGCCCGCACGACGGCACGGTCCCGATCCCGGTCGACCAGGGCGGGTTCTTCGACCAGGCCGTGCACGACGAGGCGCCGAACTTCCGCCGGCACGCCATCGACGCGCTGGAGTCGATGGGCATCTCGGTCGAGTTCAGCCATCACGAGGGCGCGCCCGGCCAGCAGGAGATCGACCTGCGGTACGCGGACGCGCTGTCCATGGCCGACAACGTCATGACCTTCCGCTACCTGATCAAGGAGGTGGCGATCGACGAGGGCGTGCGAGCCACCTTCATGCCCAAGCCTTTCGCCGAGCACCCGGGTTCGGCCATGCACACCCACATGAGCCTGTTCGAGGGCGAACAGAATGCCTTCCACGATCCCGACGACCCGAACAACCTCTCGGGCACCGCGCGCGCGTTCATCGCGGGCATTCTCGAGCACGCGCACGAGATCAGCGCGGTCACCAACCAGTGGGTGAACTCCTACAAGCGCCTGATTCACGGCGGCGAGGCCCCGACGGCCGCCTCGTGGGGCCGCTCGAACCGGTCCGCGCTGGTGCGCGTGCCCATGTACACACCGAACAAGGCGTCGTCGCGGCGCGTCGAGGTGCGCAGCCCCGATTCGGCCTGCAACCCGTACCTGGCCTTCGCGGTGATCCTCGCGGCCGGTCTGCGCGGTATCGAGAAGGGCTACACCCTGCCGCCCGAGGCGGAGGACGACGTGTGGTCGCTGACCTCCGCCGAGCGGCGCGCGATGGGCTTCCGTGAGCTGCCCGCGAGCCTGGACGAGGCGCTCAAGAACATGGAGAAGTCCGAGCTGGTCGCGGAGACCCTCGGCGAGCACGTGTTCGACTTCTTCCTGCGCAACAAGCGCCGCGAGTGGGCCGGCTACCGCAACCAGGTGACGCCCTACGAGCTGAAGGAATACCTCGGCCTGTAAAGGTTCGGTGAACCCTGCTCGGCCCGTGCCTTCCGGCACGGGCCGAGTTCGTGTGGGGCGGGTGTGACGGCCCGGTCGGGTGCGGGGGCCGGGTGTACTCGTGCGGTGAGCGATCGCTCGGCAGCCCGCTCTCGGGCCCGTGCGGCGGACGGATGAGCGGTGCCGTGCCCGCCGCACGCGGGTCCGGTGCGGTCGTTTTCCTGCGCGCGAGGCATCGTTCCGCAACCTTCGATGCGAGACACGCGGGCGAATCGCCGTTGTTGTCCGTTATCGGAGGGTTCCGCCGGGGACCGTCCGGGATGTGACATGTAATTTGATGGCATGGTCCGGCCCCCGACTGTCCGTTCGGCTGTTCCCGGTGTTGGACGACTCGGTTTACTCGAGCCGTCGGCCGCCGATTCGTTGCGAGAATTGGCGTGGGACAACGTCGAGAGCGTCCCGCTGCTGTGGGCGCTCTCGCGCTCACCCGACGCCGATCTGGCGCTCACGACGCTCATGCGGCTGCGCGAGCAGCTCGGAAGCGATTGGGCCGCGCTGGATTCGACCCTGCGCTCGGATACCTCGCTGCGCGGGCGGCTGTTCGCGCTGATCGGTTCTTCCACCGCCTTCGGCGACCACCTGGTGGCCGACCCGCAGGCGTGGCGGCTGCTGCTGCGCCGGGAGCTGCCGACCGGCGCCGAAGTGCTGACCGAGATTCTCGAGGTCGTGCGGGCGGTTCCGGAGGAGGGCGAGCACGCCGGGCCGATGCTGTTCCGCGCGGGCATCGCCGGCCCGGAGGCTGTTGCCCTGCTGCGCAAGCGGTATCGCGATCAGCTCATGCTGCTGGCCGCCATCGATCTGGCGGCCACGGTCGAGAACGAGCCGGTGCTGCCCTACCAGCAGGTGGGCCGCCATCTCACCGATCTCGCCGACGCGGCGCTGACCGCCGCGCTGTCGGTGGCCGTGGCCCGGGTGTGCCCGGATCGGCCGGTGCCGGGCAGGCTCGCGGTCATCGCCATGGGCAAATGCGGTGCGCGGGAATTGAACTACGTCTCGGACGTGGACGTCATCTTCGTCGCCGAGCCCGCGGACACCACCGCGACCCGGCTGGCGGCCGAGACCATGAGCGTGGGCGGGGCGGCCTTCTTCGAGGTCGACGCGGCGCTGCGGCCCGAGGGCAAGGCGGGCGCGCTGGTGCGCACGCTGGAATCGCATGTGGCGTACTACAAGCGCTGGGCGCGCACCTGGGAGTTCCAGGCGCTGCTCAAGATGCGGCCCGCCACCGGCGATCTCACCCTCGGCGACGAGTACCGCGCCGCGCTCATGCCGATGGTGTGGGCGGCCTCCGAACGCCCCGACTTCGTGGCGGACGTGCAGGCCATGCGGCGGCGGGTGGAGGATCTGGTGCCCGCGGACCTGCGCGAGCGCGAACTCAAACTCGGCCACGGCAGTCTGCGTGACGTCGAATTCGCGGTGCAGCTGCTGCAATTGGTGCACGGCAAGGCCGACGAGACCCTGCACACCCAGGGCACCGTGGAGTCGCTGACCGCCCTGGCCGCGCGCGGTTACGTGGGCCGCGACGACGCCGCCAACCTCACCGCCTCCTACGAATTCCTGCGCCTGCTCGAACATCGGCTGCAGTTGCAGAAGCTCAAGCGCACGCACACCCTGCCCGCGCCCGAGGACGAGGAGGGTATGCGCTGGCTCGCCCGCGCCGCCCATATCCGTCCCGACGGCAGGCAGGACGCGGTGGGCGTGCTCACCAGCGAGATCCGGCGCAACGCGGTGCGGGTGCGGCGGCTGCACGCCAAGCTCTTCTACCGGCCGCTGCTGGAATCGGTTGCGCGCCTGGACGCGGACTCGCTGCGGCTGAGTCCACAGGCGGCGGTGCGTCAGCTCGCGGCGCTGGGTTACGGCGCGCCCGAGAACGCGCTCGGGCATCTCAAGGCGCTCACCAACGAGGTCGGGCGCAAGGGGCGCATCCAGGCGCTGCTGTTGCCGACGCTGCTCGAATGGCTCGGGGAGACACCGAATCCCGACGCCGGACTGCTCGCCTACCGGCGGGTGTCCGAGGGGCTCGACAACGAGATCTGGTTCCTGCGCGAGCTGCGCGACGAGGGCGCCGTCGCCCAGCGGTTGATGATCGTGCTCGGCTCCTCGGCCTATCTGCCCGATCTGCTCATCAACGCGCCCGAGACCATCCGCATGTACGCGGACGGCCCGAGCGGCCCGCTGCTGCTGGCCCCGGACACCGCCGATGTGGCGCGCGGAATCCTTTCCGGGGCAAAGCGTTACGACGATCCGCGGCGCGCGGTCGCCACCGCGCGGTCGCTGCGCAGGCACGAGCTGGCGCGGGTGGCCTCGGCCGACGTGCTCGGCATGCTCGATGTGCCGCGGGTGTGCAAGGCGCTGTCCTCGGTCTGGATCGCCACCCTCGAGGCCGCGCTGCAGGCGGTGATCCGGCGCAGCGAGGTCGAGCTGGGCGGGCCCGCGCCCGCGGATTTCGCCGTCATCGGCATGGGCAGGCTCGGCGGGATGGAACTGGGCTACGGCTCGGACGCCGATGTGCTGTTCGTCTGCGATCCCCGGCCCGGCGCGGACGAGACGGTCGCGGTGAAGTGGGCCATCGGCGTCGCCGAGCAGGTGCAGAAGCTGCTGGGCGCGCCGAGCACCGATCCGCCGCTGCAGGTGGACGCGGGGCTGCGGCCCGAGGGTAAGAACGGGGCGCTGGTGCGCACCCTGGCGGCGTACTCCGCGTACTACTCCCAGTGGGCGCAGCCGTGGGAGGTACAGGCGCTGCTGCGGGCCCGCCAGGTCGCCGGTGATCCCGGGCTGGGCGTGCGGTTCCTGCACACCATCGATCCGGTGCGCTATCCCGCGAGCGGCATGTCCCCCGAGGGCGTGCGCGAGATCCGCCGCATCAAGGCCCGCGTCGACTCCGAACGCCTTCCGCGCGGCGCGAATCCGGCCACCCACACCAAACTGGGCCGCGGCGGCCTGGCCGACATCGAATGGACGGTGCAGCTGCTGCAGCTGCAGCACGCCCACGAGGTGCCCGCCCTGCACAACACCTCCACCCTGCAGTCCCTGGACGCGATCGAGGCCGCCGGCCTGGTCGAGGCCGAGGACGTGGAGCTGCTGCGCGAGTCCTGGATCACCGCGACGAAGGCCCGCAACGCCCTGGTCCTGGTGCGCGGCAAGCCCGCCGACCAGCTCCCCGGCCCCGGCGACCTGCTGTCCGCCGTGGCCCGGGTCGCCGGCTGGCCGAACGACGACGGCAGCGAGTTCCTGGACAACTACATGCGCGTGACCCGGCGCGCGAAGACGGTGGTGGAGCGGGTTTTCGGCGGGGAGTAGACGTCAGGGGCCGGGCCGCGGCGTCGAGACATCGGATTGTCGCGGCCGGGGCCGTCGCTGACCGCGATGGGCCGCCTGCCCCGGCCGTGGATCACCGTGAATGTCGAGTCGTTCATGTGCTGGCTCGTCTAATGCGCTGTCCGGCAACAGGTTCGCTGTCGTGGGCGGTGAGTATCGTTTCGGCGGTACGCAATCGAGGGTCGGTGCTGATCGGTGTCGGCCGGGGTGGGGAGAGACGGACATGGGGAACGACACTGCCGACGAGCAGCGTGCAGGGGCATCGGACATCGAGGCGGCGTGGCAACGCTTCACCGCACGGCTCGCGACCGAGGCGGCGGAGTTGTCGCCGTTCGATGTACTGAGGTTCGGGGGTTCCGGGAACCGCTATGCCCAGTTCTCGATCACGGGCCCGGTCGTGGGGTACGAGATAGTTGCCAACAGGTTCTTGGAAGAGGGCTTCCAGATGTCCGCCGCCGCCGAGGCACTGATGCTCGAACGCGGCTGGCAGCCCGGTGGTCCCAATTGGGTTCGCGAACTGGACTGGTCCGCACGGTTCGGCGACCGCCACGAATACACCGAACTCGCCGAGCGCACGGTCACCGCCCTGCGCGAGATCCTCGGCTTCGCCCACCCGAACGAACTCGAACGGGTGCAGGAGGAGCTCTTTCACCGCCGGTATCCCGATGAGGCCCCGATGGTCTGCGTCTACGTGGAACCCGGCGAAGGCTACCTGCGAGAGTGCTACTCCTGCGGCGCATCCGGCACAGCGGCCTGGTCCGCCCTCGCCCGCTGCTACGAGACGGGCGACGAGTACCCGCGCGGCTATTGCGCGGAGTGCCCGCCCCGCGTGGGCGTGCTCTGAGGGTCGGTGATTCGCCGGGTCACTCCGGTGCGGGTGCGCACATGCGGGCCAAGCAGTCGATCAGTGCCTCCGGCGGGCAGGGGCGGATGTGCAGGTGTGGGGCGGTCAGGTGGTAGAGGTAGCGGCCGTCCTCGGCTGTGTCGAGCCAGCCGAGATGGTGGCCAGCTGAGGTGGTGGCCGTTGGGTTCCGATCCGCTCTACGAGATGTGATGTGGCCCTGACCGGTTCGAGGGAGGAGTAGTAGATCTCGGACGCGGTCTTCGGAGTACGGGACCCGTGGGCGGGCGAGTTGCTCGGGGCGGGGCGCGAGGGCATCCAGTTCGATCGAGTAGGGGCCGGACAAGAGGCGGCCCGCGGGGACGGTGCCCAGGAGTGTGGCAAAGGACGCCGGTACCCGGGCGGGGGTGACGGACTCGATGGTTATTCGGCCACCATCCAGCCCGAAATCGTCGGTGGGGGAAATTTCGGCGCCGGGTGTTACGCCGCGAGTGTGTGCAGGGGTGGTGGTGCAGGGTGTCACGCCGCCAAAGTTGTTCTCGAGCAATGATGCGAGTGCGCTGGAGGTGGGGGATCCGTGGTCAGCGTCGGTCGGCGTGGGGTGCTGGACCATCGTGACCGCTTGCGGGCCGGAGAGGGCCGCGTGGGCGCGGAGTGGGTGGTGGACCATGGTCAGGGCCAAGGTGATTCGGGGGTGGGTGGCGGTGCGGAGGGCGGCGGTCAGGGCGGGGTCCGAGGCCAGCGGGAAGCGGGTGGTCAGGGCTTCGGTTCGGTGGTGGTGGTCGGAACGCCAGCGGGTGGCGGTGCGGATGTGGAGGGGGAAGGGGTAGCGGTCGTGGCGGGTTTCGCGCCAGATGTGGGCGAACTCGTCGGGGGTGAAGGTCCAACTCACGACCGGGTGTCCGGGTCGTCGGCAAGACCGGTTCGGGCCGAAGGGATTTCGGAGCCGAGTACCGGTGGGACATGTGGGGGCGGGGAGCCGAGGAGTTCGGCTTCGCGATTTCTGATCAGCCAGGTGGGGGCTTTGTGGTCGGCGTCGGTGTCGGAGGCGCCGCGGGCTCCGGGTGGGTACATGCCGGGCAGGAAGCCCATGCCGGGGTGAACGGACCGGGCGGCGGGGCTGGAAGAGATTGCGGGAGAGGGGAGCCCGCTGTTGGGTGGAGCCGGGAAGCTGCGGCCCGGGCCGCCGGACGGTGGTGATCCGGTGCCGGGGGACACCGGCGTCGTCCCGGGGACCGGCAGCGACGGTCGGTGGAGGGACCCGGGTGAGGTGGGAGAGCCCGGCGCCGTGGGAAGACCCGGTGTCGCTGGCGAGCCGGGAACGGGGTCCCGGCCGGGGTTGGATCGCTCCGCGCGTTCGGGGTTCCCATCGGTGCCGGACACGAACGCGGCGCGGGTCTGCCCGTCGGCTGGTTGCCCGGCAGCTTCGTTGCCCGTGGTCTCCGCGCCGGAAATCGCAGCTACCGAATCGAATTCGTCTGCGACGGGGCTACCTGATATAAACTCCGCACCGTCGATCGTGCTGTCGGTGCCCGGCAGGGCTTGTTCTCCCGGCATTGCCGGGTTCGGCGCGACGCGAGACGCCCTTACCCGGCCGAGAGACTCGTCCCCGCCGAACAATTGATTCCCGGACCCGCCTCCGGCAGCGCTCCCGCCGCCCGCCCCGGCGGCGCTCCCGGCTCCTTCGCCCCCGACTCCAGCCCCGGGCGCGTATACCGGCCCGAAGGCCGGAACCCCCGATCCCGCAGGAGGATACGTCGTCACGTAGTTCGCTTCCAGCGCCGCGAGCGCCTCCCGGTACAGCTCTTCCCTGCGGGCTTGCAGCTCGTGCGCGTCCTCGGGCGCGGCCCCGATCAGCATGGCCACGTGCGGCGCGGTCGCACCCACCGTGTCCTCCGCCGGTGGCGGCACGCTCCGCCGCACCGCCTCGGCGCCGGCGGCCGCCGCGACGATGCGATGCCCGGCACTGTGCGCGACCCCCGCCACATCCATTGCCTCCAGCACGAATTCGCGTACCGCCGCCATCGCAGCGTCCGCGGTCCGGCCCGCCAGCCCTTCAGCAAGCGCGGCCTCGGTGGTCGTGCCCACCGCGAACACCGCCCCGGACAATCCATCCGCGATCCCGGTCCACTCGTCGGCCAGCCCCCGCATGGCTCCCGGATCCATGGCCTGCACGGCCGCGTAGATCTCCGCGTGCGAGAACCCCGGGAAGTGCTCGAGCCGCCGAATGTAGTCCGGATCGACACCCCCGTGCCGAACTCGCCCCTGCTCCCGCTCGGCCCCCGATTGTGCCCGCCGCGCTCGCTCCCGCCACTCCTCGGCCTCCACCGCGCCCTCCCACCGAGTCCATTCCCCAACGGGGATGTCCATTCACGAGATAGGACGCACTGCACGCCGACCGGGTTCCCCCCACCCGCCCCGCCCCGGCTACTCCAGCTCGAACGGTGTTCCGATGCGCAGGCGATTGCCGTCCGGATCGGTGAGCTCCACCTCGCGCGCCCAGGGCATGGTCTCCACCGGCACACCGAACTCCGCGGCCACCGCGTCGATATCGCGCACGCGGAGATGGACCAGGGTGTCGGGGCGGGCGTCGCCCTCGTGCTCGGAGAGGAAGAGTTTGACCGGCCCCCGGGCGATTTCGACGAAGGCGGGGAAGCCGGGTTCGAATCGGTGAACCCACTGCTCGGTGAAGTTCAGGCGTTCGTACCAGCGCACCGCCGCTGCGGCGTCGGCCACGCGCAGGACCGGGATGACCTCCTCGTGCATGAGCGAATCCTCGCATGCGCCAGCGCCGCGACCCTTCACGCGCAGGTCAGCGCCCGCGCCGGTGCAGTAGGGTTGGCGGCGATCAGGTGGAGGTGTTGCGGTGGGTCGGGTACTGGCACAGGGTCAGGTATTCGCTGGATATCGAATCGAGCGGTTGATCGGGGCGGGCGGTATGGGCGAGGTCTACCTCGCGCACGACCGGGATCTACCCCGCATGATCGCGCTCAAGGTGCTCGGACCGTCCGTGTCCGACGACGCCGACGTGCGCTCGCGCTTCCTGCGCGAGGCCGACACCGTGGCGCGCCTGTCGCACCCCAACATCGTCGCGGTCTTCGCGCGCGGTGAGGAGGCCGGGCAGCTGTGGATGGCCATGCAGTACGTCGACGGCACCGACCTGGCCGCCGTGCTCGCGGCCGGCCCGGTGCCGCCCGAGGGCGCGGTGCGGATCGTCACCGAGGTCGCCAAGGCCCTGGACCGCGCGCACGCGACCGGTGTGCTGCACCGAGATGTCAAGCCCGCCAACATCCTGCTGTCCGGCGGTGCGAGCGAAGAGGTCTTCCTGGCCGACTTCGGCATCGCGAAGGTGCTCGATCACGTCGGTGAGGCCACCCGCACCGGCCAGCTCTATGCCAGCCTGCGCTACGCCGCCCCGGAGCAATTCGAAACTCGCACCGCTGTTTCCGCCCGGACCGACGTGTACGCCCTCGGCGGCACCCTGTACCACCTGCTCACCGGCGCCGCGCCGTACGCGGGCGACAGTCCGGGGCAGCTGCTGCACGGTCACCTGAATCTGCCTGTCCCGCAGCCGAGTGCGCGGCGCCCGGAGCTGCCCGCCGGCTTCGACACCGTCGTGACCGCCGCCCTGGCCAAGGAACCCGAGGAGCGCTTCGCCACCTGCGGCGCACTCGCCGCCGCCGCACGGCAGGCCCTGGCCGGGTTGCCCATCGAGGGCGTGCCGCGGCCCGCGCAGCGGCCCGCGGCCGAATCGGCCCTGGAGAGCGCCGGGGCGGTGACCACGGTATTGCCCAGGGTCGGAGCGGAATTGGTCGCGGCGCACTCGTTCTCGGGCGGCGGCAGCCACTGGCCCGCCGACGCGCCGACCGAGCGCGCCGACGCGCGCGGCCCGGAGGAACCCCCGGCCGCGTCCCCGCCACCCGCTCGCCGGCGCGGCGTACTCACCTGGATCGCCATGGTGCTGGGCTGGCTCGCACTGATCGTCGGCGTGGGCGGCATCGGCCTGCACTACGCGTCGTGGCGCTCGCAGTACCTGGTGCTGGCCGCCTCGTTCGCGTCCTTCTTCATGCTGGGTTCGGTGCTGGCGCTGGCACTGTTCCTGCTGGTCAGGCAATGGCGCAGCGCCGCAGGCGCTTTCGCCGCCGTGGCGATGGCGCTGTGGACCCAGCTCCCGATGCTCGTGCCCGACGGCGCCGCGCCCCCGGGTATCGACGTCACGGTCATGCAGTCGAACATCCTGTTCGGCCATGCCGACGCCGGCGCCATCGTGCAGGCGGTCCGCGAGAACAAGGTGGAGGTGCTCACCCTCGTCGAGCTCACCGACGAGGCCCTGGCGCGCCTGCGCACGGCGGGCCTGGAAACCGAATTGCCCTACTACCACGTGGAACCGGCCCCCGGCGGCCTCGGCTCCGGGGTCTACAGCAAATACCCGCTGCAGGATTCGAGCAAGCTCGCGAACCTGTCCCACAACAGTATTCGCGCCACCATGCTTCACCCCGACCGCGGTCCGATCACCGTGTTCCAGTTCCATCCCGTGCCGCCGAACCTGAACTACCCGGTGTGGCAGAGCGATATGCGCGAGGTGCGCGACGTCCTGGACCAGCAGCCCGGCCGGGTCATCGTCGGCGGCGATTTCAATGCCACCTACGACCACTCCGCCTTCCGGGATCTGTTGCGCGGCAGGTACGCCGACTCCGCCGAGCTCCTCGGTGTCGGCGTGCTGCCGACGTGGCCGGACAATCAGGCGTGGGGCCGTCTCCCGCTCATCGGCATCGACCGGGTGCTGGTCGCGGGCGGGCACGCCACCGAGGTGCGTTCGATCAGCATTCCCGACACCGATCATCGCGCCGTCATCGCGAAGCTGCGTCTCTGAATTCCGCACGCCAGCCGAGTTCCGCACCGCGCGGTGAGATTTCGCTCTCGAGTATTGCGAGACTCGGCCTTCGAGCGCCCCGCGCGGCGGATACTCGTAGACGGGGAGGCGGCTGAACCTTCGCCGTCACGAGAGCCGGGCCGCGGGTGGCCCGGGGCTTTCCTCGGGAGGCGAGATGCGGGTCACGCGGTGCCGGGCGGTTCTGGCCGCCGTCCTACTGCTGGCGGGGCTGGCGCTCACCGGCTGTGAATCGGTGCGAGTGCCGGGGACACAACGGGTTTCGGAACGGGTCGACAATCCCTTCGAGCTGGACGGTTCGGCCTCGACCACGGGACCGAGCGGTGAACGCCCGGGCGTGCCGGACGCGACGCTCACCGCCGCGAACGGGGACGGCGGCGCGGTCGATCGGCTGGCGCTCAACGCGCTGGCCGATCTCCAGGAGTACTGGGAGCGCGAGTACGGCCGGACGATGCCGGGTGCGTTCACCCCGGTGAGCAGCTTCCTGTCCTGGGACTCCACCGCGGCGCGCGCCCAATCCCCACAGTTCTGCCGCACCAGCACCTTTCGGTCGATCAACGCCGCGTTCTGCGGCCTCGACTCCTCCATCGGCTGGGATCGCGGCGTCCTGCTGCCGGAACTGATCCGCAAGTTCGGCCCGATGTCGGTGGTGATGGTGCTGGCCCACGAGTACGGCCACTCGATCCAGGCGCAAGCCGGGCTCAACGGCATGCTCACCCCGACGGTGGTGCGCGAACAGCAGGCCGACTGTTTCGCCGGTGTCTTCATACGTCATGTGGCGGAGGGGGATTCGCGGCACTTCACCATCAACACCACCGACGGCCTGAACGATGTGCTCGGCGCGACCATCGCGGTGCGCGATCAGGAACCCGGCGCCTCCGGGGTCGACGAGCACGGCACCGCGTTCGAGCGCGTGACCGCGGTGCAGATCGGATACACCGAAGGCGCGCAGGCGTGCACGCGGATCTCGCGGGAGGAACTGGCACAGCGGCGCGGCACCCTGCCCACCAGTTTCGAGCCGGGCGAGCAGGAAACCCAGCTCGCGGTGAACCGGAACTCGCTCGATCTGCTCACCGAGGCCCTGGCCCAGGTGTATCCGCTGCGTACGGCCCCGGTGTACGACTACGCCGGAGTGAGCAGGCGCTGCTCGAATGTCACGGCCACGGAACCCGTTTCGTTCTGTCCCGCCACCAACACGATCGGCGCGGACGTGCCGGAACTGGCCAAACGCGCCCGCGGCCAGGGCGAGGGCGAGCTGCTGCCCTCCACCGTCGCGGGCGACTACAACGCCTTCGTGGTGTTCATCTCCCGGTACACCCTTGCCGTGCAACGGGAACGCGACCTCGACATCACGGGCGCGGAGACCGCGGGCCTGCGCGCGGCCTGCCTGTCCGGCGCGTTCACGACCAGCCTGAGCCGCCCGGGACGGACGCTGCAGCTGGCCGCCGACGATCTCGACGAGGCGGTCTCCGGACTTCTCGCCGACGGCCTGGCCGCCTCCGATGTCAACGGCGAGGTCGTGGCGAGCGGGTTCGTGCGGCTGGAGGCGTTCCGCACCGGCGTCCTCGACGGCGAAGCGGCCTGCCTCAGCACATACCGATAGGAGCGGGACTGCCGCCCGGCCCCACCGCCGCAGCGCTCGGCCGCGCGACCGCTGACCGACTCTGCCGCGCTGTTCGCCCGAGGACTACCGCCGGGCTCTGCGGCCTGGCCGCCGCGGCGCTTGCCGCGCGACCGCTGCGCTGCGTGGCCGCCCGACCGCAGCCGCTTCGCCGTGCCGAACAGGGTTGTCGCGCAAAGCGAACCTCTCAGCCGGGCAGGTGCGCCTCCAGCCACTGCACGGTGTCGGTGAGCACCTTGTCCTGCTCCGGCTCGTTGAAGATCTCGTGGTACAGCCCGTCGTACCGCAGCACGGTCTTGTCCGCCGCGCCCGCGCCCTGCTCGACCAGGTCCGCGCCGACGGGGGAGACCAGGCCGTCGGCCAGGCCCTGCTGCAGCAGCACCGGCACGGTCAGCCGATTCAGATTCGCCTGCACGAACTGCCCGGCCTTGAGCATTTCGGTGGCGGTGCGCGCGGGCACGCTGCCGTGGAACACCAGCGGATCGGTGTCGTAGGCGCGCACCACCTCCGGGTCGCGGCTCACCAGCTTCGAATCCAGTTGCACCACGGGCAGATTCGGGGCCAGCTTGGAGATCACCGGCGCCAGCAGCTTCTGCACGGCGTTGCCCGCGTCCACCACGATCGCCGGTGCGGACAGCACGATGCCGTCGACCTCGATCGGCGCGCGGATGGCCCAGTAGGCCACGGTGAGCCCGCCCATGCTGTGCCCGATGACGAATCGCGGCAGCCCGGGATGCTTGTCCGTGGCCAGGCGCAGCAGCGCGCCGACATTGTCCGCGGCGCCGTCGAGCGATTCGATGTTCGCCTTGCCGCCGGCCGAGCGCCCGTGCCCGATGTGATCGAGCGCGTACACCGCGAAGCCGGCCTCGTTCAGTCGCGCGGCCACGTGGGCGTACCGCCCCGAGTGCTCGGCGTACCCGTGCACGATCACCGCCACCGCGCGCGGGTCGCCGTCGGGCAGCCACGCCTGCCAGTACACGCGCCCGCCCGTGCCCTGCAGCTCGCCGGTCTCGTTCCGGGTCATCCTCGTCCCTCTCGGTTCGGTGGTCGCCGCCGCCGGCGCGCATATCGGACCGTTTCGCCCGCTTTGTCACGCCCCAGCCGAGCCATTCTCGCGCACTCGCCCCCGAACCACCGCCCAACCGCACCATCGGGTGCGCCGGAACCGCCCGTCAGTCCGCGGACTCGGCGAGGCGGTCGATCAGCAGCCGGTTGAAGGCGATGATCCGGGCGTAGTTCTCGCGGGAGATGCGTTCGTCGGTCCCGTGGATGCGTTCCAGGTCCGCGGCGGTCAGGGTGATCGGGGCGAAATTGCAGCGGGTTCCGGCGAGATCGTCGTAGTGGCGGGAGTCGGTCGCGCCGGGGACCAGGCCGACGGTGACGGCGATGCCGGGCACCGTCGCCCGCGCCACGTCGGCGATCAGGTCGAAGGCGGGGCCGGCGGCGGGGGCGGCCGAGGGTTCGGAGGTGGCGCCGGCCAGTTCGACGACGACCTCGGGATCGTCGATCACCCGGCGGCAGTGCGCGAGGACGTCGGCCACCGAATCCCCGGGCAGGATACGGAAATTCACGAACGCCTCGGCCTGCTGCGGCAGCACGTTGGGTTTCACGCCGCCGCGGATGACGGTCGGCGCGGTCGTGGTGCGCACCAGCGCCTCCGACTGCGGCCGCGCGGCCATGATGCGGGTCACCGCGGGTGCGAGGAACCGCGCGAGCGAGAGCAGGCCGCGCCGGGGTTGGGCCATGACATCGCGCAGCCGCGTGAGCATGTCCAGGGTCACCGGGGTCAGCCGCAGCGGGAACTGATTGTCCTGCACCCGCGCCACCGCCCGGGCCAGCTGCCCGACCGTGGTCTGCCGCCCCGGCATGGAGGAGTGCCCGCCGGTCGCCGAGACCGACAGCCGGACCGTGGCATAGCCCTTCTCGCCGACCATGATCGTGGCCACCGGCGTGTCCACCCCGTCGGCCACCCCGGTGGTGATCACCCCGCCCTCGTCGAGCAGCAGGTCCGCGCGCACGCCCGCGTCGCGCAGGTGCGCGGCCATCCGCGCCGCCCCCTGATCGCCGAACACCTCCTCGTCGTGCCCGAACGCCAGATACACCGTGTCCCTGGGCTGTACGCCCGCCGCGAGCGCGGATTCCACCGCCTCCAGGAGCGCCAGCACCCGGCTCTTGTCGTCGATGGCCCCGCGCCCCCAGATGAATTCCGCGTCCACCGCTCCCGCGAACGGCGGATGCGTCCAGCGATCCACATCGTCCACCGGCACGACATCCATGTGTGCCAGCAGGATCGCCGAGGTGCGCCCGGTGCCGGCGCTGCCCGCCCAGCGGTACAGCCGGCTGTGCCCGAACAGCTCGAGCTCCAGCCGCTCGTGCACCAGCGGGAAGGACTCCTCCAGATGTGTTGCGAGCCGGTCGAACTGGCTGTAGTCGATCTCGGCGGCGTCCTCGCGCGACACCGTCACGCAGCGCAGCGCGACAGCGAGGCGTTCGGCGGTGGCGTCGTCCACGGTCGTGGCGCCGGGTGCGGTCTGAGTCATCGATCACCTGTCCGGGGTGGGAAGTCGGCCCTCACCTGAGTATCGGCGATCAGGGCCGGTGCCAGTGTGACCGCCTTCTCCGCGCGCCACTTGGGAATGCCCTCGGCCATGGTGCCGGGCAGATCGGCCGTGCGGACGCCGCCGATCAGCGGCAGGCGCAGTTGCGCCGAGGTCACCGTCACCCGGGACAGCGTAGGGGTGTGGGTCCACATGTCGTCCACCACGTCGGTGATCCGCACCCCGATCCGATGCCCGGCGGCCAGCGGCCAGTCCTGCGCGAGCATCCGGACCTGCGCGGTGGGGGTGACCGGCGCGATGCCGCGGGTGATGACCGTGGCCCGCCCGTCGGGCGCGACGTCGTACAGCTCGAGCGCGACCGTCGCCCCGCTCGGCCCGTCCACGGTCAGGGTCGCCGAGGCCGCGCCCGCGAGGTGCTCGTCGTGTTCCAGCGGCTGGGTGACGGTCCAGATCTCGCGATCGGGCCCGGTCACGAACCCGCGATCGAGGTAGCTGCCGGTCTTCAGGTCGACGGTCACCGTTCGATTGTCGGCCGGGGGCCACGCGGTCTCGGACCTCCAGCCGCCGTCGAACTGCCCCACGGTGATTCGCGGGCCGGGGACCGTCACGTCCTTCCCCGCGACGTGTCTGTCGAAGAAGGCGAGCAGTTCCTCGGTGAAGGTCGGGCGCCCGCACTTGGTGGCGCAGTCGCGGTGTCCCCACTGCCCGAACCAGGCCCTGTGCTCACCGGGCCCGAGCGCGTTCCAGACCTCGAAGACCCGATCGGCGCGGGTGTTGTAGTCCAGGAAGCCCTGTCCGAGGAACAGCGGAATGGTGTTGCCCCGCAGGCGTTCGACCATGTCGCGCTCGCGCCAGAACTCGGTGGTGCCGTCGTGGTTCATGATGCCGTCGAGGTAACCCTGATAGCACGCCGGATCGATGGTGACCGCGTTGGTTCGGTATTCGGCCGAGTCCTCCCAGTGCGCGGGCGTGGTCGCGATCAGCAGGTGTTCGATCCCCGCGAGATCGCCGGGCCGGATACCGGTTTCGGTGATCGGCTTGCCCGAGAACTTCCACGCCTGCCCCTGCATGTACAGGTACGAGTACGGGTCGACCACCGGTGCGAAGGAGGCCACCGCGGCCAGCCCCGCCGGCTTCTCGACCAGGCCCATGAAACCGGTCCAGCCCTCGTAGGAAATCCCGTGCAGCCCCACCTTGCCCGTCGACCACGGCTGCCCCGCGGCCCATTCCACCGCGGTCTTCACGTCCTGACGCTCGCCCGGCCCGCCGTAGTCCGGGCAGCCGTTCGACCCGCCGAAGCCGCGCATGTCCACGATCACGTAGGTGTATCCGGCGTCGAGGAACGTCTCGACCTGAAGGTTCTCGACCGACGGCCCGCCCTCGGGGCGCGGCAGGGTCAGGTAGGCCAGGTGCGCGCGGTACGGGCTGACGGTCATGATGACCGGCGTCCGCACGTCGTCGGCGATGCCGGCGGGGCGCAGCACGTCCACGTGCAGGCGCGTTCCGTCCGGGGTGGTGATGTACTCCTGCCGCCACTGGTAGCCGGTCTCCGCCGCCGCCTGCCCGGGCGCGACCAGTGCCCCCAGCACCAGCAACAGTCCGACCAGGGCGCGCCACAACACCATCCGCATGATCACCATCTGACCCTGCCGGTTCGCGCCGCACTCGACCAGCCCCCGGAATCCGGGGGCTCGCCGAGTGGCCGGGTCCGGGTTACACCGGCCGCAGGTTGATCATCTTGCGCAGCCGGGCGCGGTCGCGCTCGACGCGGCGGGCCTCGTACGCGATGGGGAAGTAGCGGACGCGTTCGGGCAGGTGCGGAATGGTGCGGCCGATGACCCAGCCCAGGGCCCGCAGCTTGCGCTCGTCGCTCTCGGTCCAGGTCAGGCCCAGCTTGGCGCGGACGTTCTCCGGGGTGGTGCCGACCGTGAAGAAGTACTGCATCTTGCCCAGTGGGGTGGCCGCGACGTTCCACAGCGGGTGCAGGACGGCGGGGACCTGCTTCGGCGGGGCGAGGGTCCGGATGACCCGCAGGTAGTCGTAGGCGACGTTGGTCGCTTCGAGGTGGTTCTCGACCTGGTCGTAGAACCACGGCTCCCATTCGGCGTAGGTCGCGGGAATCTCCTTGGGCGCCACCGAGAAATTGCGCATGAGCTGCACGACCTCCCGGTAGTAAGACTCCTTCTCGGCCGCGGTGAGCTTGTTGTCGGAGAAGTACTTGTTGCCCTCGACGAAGGCGTGCACGGCCGTGTGCAGGACCCACGCCCACGGTCCCGACGCCAGCGCTTGATGCTTGCGGCCCCGGTCGTCGGTCGAATTCAGGGTGGCGTGCATCGAGCGGAGTCGCTCGGCCTCGGCGAGGGCCTCCTCCCCGCCGTAGATCCACATCATGACCGAGGCGACGCTGCGGGCGGCCCGGCCCAGGGCATCGGTCCGGAAACTGGAGTGCTCGTCGACGACCGCGGCGATACTGGGTTCCATGGTCTGCAGCAGGAAGGCGGACCCGGCGGTGAGCGAGAAGGTGATCAGTCCGGTGTCCTCCCACATGCGGGTTCCGGGTGTGAAGACCTTGCGCTCGGGGCGGCCGGCTCCGGACGCGTGATCGATCGGCGCTACGGCGGCGGTCATGGTGATCTCCTTTGATCACGGTCCTGGTGGAGCGCCACACTCCGACAGGATGAGATGATTGTGGTCGAATCTTCTCATCATCTCGGGGCGCTGGCAACCGTCACATCGGAGTCGCCGTCGATGCCCAAGTGCGCCAACATTTTCCGGTGACGCGATTGATTCGTCGGCGTATGATCGGCGGCGATGAACAGAACGAGCGCGATGTGACAACCGAATGGGACGCGTTCGCGCAGGCGCTGGCACGATGTCTGTCGCAATTACCGTCCCGGGCCACGCTAGTCATCGCGGCCACCGGAAATCGCTACGTGCAATTCCAGCAGTTCGACATCAAACTCTCCGCCGAACTCACCGGCAATTACTATCTCGCGGAACCGATTCCGGAAGCCGCCGCGCAGAAACTCCGTGACCTGGGCTGGTCCGCGCCCGCCCTGCGCCGGGAGGTCGAGAATTGGCGGCGCTCGCTGCTGTGGCCGATCTCCCGCGTGCGCCTGGAGGAGCTGGCCCGCTCGGTCGTGATCGGCCTGCGGGACGCGCTCGGTATCGAATCGCCCGATCAGTTGCGGGCAACCGGCTGGACCGAGGCCTCCGACGATCTGGATCTGAGCGCCTTCGATTCCATCGTGCCCCGGAGCCTCGGCTGAGCCTGGTGGCCGGGGGTTTTCGCTCCGAGTAGTTCATAGCGCAAGCCGCGCAGCGCTGATTGCCGCGCGGTTGCCTACGCCTGCCCCGGGACTCCCGGTCAACTCGCGAGCAAGTTTCGACTTGACAGTTTCTGTCATGAAGGGACATTCTTTCACTGCGCGGCTCGTCGTGAACAGTGCACGACTCCCCGGCCGCGCGATGAACGACAGGAGTGCCGATGTCCCTGCGGGAACGGCAACGACGGCAGGTTCGAGCCGACATACAGCGCGCGGCCTTCGAACTGTTCGCCCGGCGGGGTTTCGACGAGGTGACCACCGAACAGATCGCCGCCGCCGCCGGAATCTCACCGAGTACCTATTTCCGGCACGTTCGCAGCAAGGAGGACCTGCTGCTGGACCCGGTCCGCGAGGGCGGCGCGGGTATCGCCGCGCTGCTCGAGGACAGGCCGAGCAGCGAGTCCGCCGACGTGGCGCTGGCCCGGGCGATCGAGATCCGATCCACCACCCTGGCCGCCGCCGAGCTCGAACAGTGGCGCGCCGCCTTCGCCACCGCGCCCCATCTGCTGGACCGGGTCGCGCTGATCCCGCCGGAACACCGCACCCGGCTGGTCGAGCTGGTCGCGCGGCGCATGTCGCGCGATCCCGTCCTGGACAGCAACCCCGGGCTCCTGGTGCACCTCATGCTGGCGGCCGCCGAATACGGCTACCTGCAGTGGTTGCGCGCCACCGGAACTCGCGAAGCCTCGCTCCTGGTGTGCGTCGAGGGCGCCCTCGCGGCGGTCCTCGACGAGCGCTGGCGCGCCTGATCCACCTCTCTTTTCTCTCCACCTTTCGAAAACCCTGGGGGTTCACCAGTCATGCAGCACAACGATGCGGACGCCTACGACGTGATCGTCGTCGGCTCCGGCGCGGCCGGGATGGCGGCCGCGCTGGCCGCCGCGCACCACGGTCTGTCCACCCTCGTGGTCGAAAAGGCCAGGCACTGGGGCGGTTCCACCGCGCGCTCGGGCGGCGGCGTCTGGATTCCGGGCAACTCCGCGCTGCTCCGGGACGCGCCGGCCGACAACCTCGAGGACGCGCGCACCTACCTGCACGCCATCGTGGGGGACAAGGTCGACCCCGCGCGGATCGACACCTACATCGATCGCGGGCCGGAGGTCTTCGACTTCCTGGTGGAGCACGCCGGACTCCGAATGCAGTGGGTCCCGGGCTATTCCGACTACTACCCGGAGGCTCCGGGCGGCCGGGCACACGGGCGCTCGGTCGAGCCGACGCCCTACAACGGCCGCAAGCTCGGCGCGGAACTGGCCAACCTGGAGCCGGACTACATTCCCGGACCCCGGAACTTCGTCGCGACCCAGGCCGACTTCCGCCAGATGCATCTGGGACTGCGCAATCCGCGCGCGCCGTTCCGCGGCCTGCGGATCGCCGCGCGCTGGCTCAAAGGCCATGTGCTGCGCCAGCATCTGCTCGCGCGCGGGCAGGCGTTCAGCGCCATGCTGCGGGCGGGACTGCAGCGCGCCGAGGTGCCGCTGTGGCTGGACACCCCGCTCGTGGAGCTGCGTACCACCGACGATCGGGTCAGCGGCGTGGTCGTCCTGCGCGACGGTGTGGAGGTCGAACTCACCGCGCGCCGCGGGGTCATCCTGGCCGCGGGCGGATTCGAGCACAACGAGACCATGCGCAAGCAGTTCCAGCGGCAGCCCATCGGCGTCGAATGGACCGTGGGGGCCGCGGCCAACACCGGGGACGGCATCCGGGCGGGCCAGGCGCTGGGGGCCGCCGTCGAATTCATGGACGACGCGTGGTGGGGGCCGTCCATCCCGCTGCCGCGTCAGCCCTGGTTCTGCCTCGCCGAGCGCAACCTGCCCGGCAGCATCATCGTCAACGAGCGCGGCGAGCGGTTCATGAACGAATCGCTGCCCTATGTCGAGGCGACCCATCGGATGTACGGCGGGGAGAACGGACAGGGTGAGGGCATCGCCGAGAACCTGCCCGCCTGGCTGGTTTTCGATCAGCGCTACCGCAACCGATACCTGTTCGCGGGGCTCGCGCCGCGGCAGCCGCTGCCCGGCCGATGGTTCAAGGAGGGCGCGGTCAAGCGCGCGGCGACCCTCGAGGAGCTGGCCGAGCAGATCGGGGTGCCCGCGGATCGGCTGCGCGCCACCGTCACCCGGTTCAACGGGTTCGCCGCGGACGGTAAGGACGCGGACTTCGGCCGCGGGGACAGCGCCTACGACCGGTACTACGGGGACCCCCGGCACACCCCGAACCCGAATCTCGGTGCGCTGGAACAGGGCCCGTTCTACGCGGCGCGGATGGTGCCCGGCGATCTCGGGACAAAGGGCGGCCTGGTCACCGACGTCGACGGGCGGGTGCAGCGGGCCGACGGCTCGGTCATCGACGGCCTGTGGGCGGCGGGCAACGCCAGCTCCCCGGTGATGGGCCACACCTACGCCGGGCCCGGCGCGACCATCGGCCCCGCGCTGGTGTTCGGCTACCTGGCGGCCCTCGACGCCGCCGGGGTCTCGAAGCGGCACTGACACAGGCGAATCGGGCCCTCGCGCGCCGCGGTGCCGTCGATCTCGGCGAAGTGCCGGTTCATGTTCGGGAAGGACTTGATGCCCTGCACGATGGCGTAACCCAGCAGGTGGGTGAAGGAGATCTTG
>NZ_JBSFNO010000064.1:0-34807 GCF_053981095.1 Nocardia sp. NPDC003693 | reverse complement strand
GCGGAAGCTGGTTTCGAGCTTCTGCATGAACTCGGCGAACTCGCCATCACCCAGTGAGTACATCGGCAATTCGAGCAGGTTCTCCACCGCGGCGGCGAGTGCGTCGCCACTCTGCGCGATTGTGGGTACCTCTCCCGAATCCATACCTCTATTCTACTCCTTCATAGCCAACATGAATAGCCCAATTCTATTGTCGTGCAACCGAATTCGTACTTTTCGCCCATCCTGCGCGACTGCTGATCTCCTAGGCATTCCGCAACCGAATCCCGCGATTCGAATCCCCCCACCCGAGTCCCTATTCGGCCCTTCGATTCGCCCGAACAACCACATCCCGCAACGAAACCGATCGCCCACCCCCTGTTTCGACCATGCGCCCCACCTCCTCGGCCGTGACAATCTCCCAAACCTCCGGATCCAACCGCCCCACGATCCCCGCAGCCGTAGCTGACGCCTCCTCGGGCGGCTGATGCCCGTGCGCGGAGTGCCCGTGCGCCCCGTGTCCAGCCTCCCCGCCATGCACATGCCCAACGATCAACAGCGACCCGCCCGGCGCCACCCACTCCGCGATCCGCGCGTAGAAATCCAGCTGCGGCATCGCCGGATGCGCGTAGTTGGTCATGACGAGATCGAACCGGGTGCCGGGCTGCCAGCTGCTCAGGTCGGCTTCGACCCACCGCACATCCGCGCCGACCCCGCTCGCCCCGGCCCGCTCCCGCGCCCCGGCCAGCGCGCGGGACGAGATATCGGCTGCCGTCACCCGCCATCCCCGGCTCGCGAGCAGGATCGCCTCGGCCCCGCCGCCGCACCCGGCGTCCAATGCCGTGCCGGGTGTCAGCCCATCGGTTTCGCGGGCAACATACGGGTTCGCCGGCGCGGTGGCCATCGAGCTGCCGGCCGGTCGCTGCTCCCAGTGCCGGTCCCAGAAGTCCCGGTCGAAGGTCTGTGTCATCGGGGCGTCCTCCTCGTTCTCGATGTCCGGCGCCGATGTGGCCGGTGATATCGACATCGTGCGGAGCGGTGAGTCGGATGCGCAAACAATATTGCCGAATGGCAAAATCCTCGGGCATGAGTGACCCCGTGAACCGCACTCTCGACGCCGTCGGCCCCAGGTTGAAGCGGTTGCGCCTGCACCGGGACGTCACGCTCGCCGACCTCGCGGCGGAGACCGGGATCTCCACCAGCACGCTGTCGCGGCTCGAAGCGGGTCTGCGGCGGCCCACGCTCGAGCAGTTGCTGCCGCTGGCCCGCGCGCACGGTGTCACCCTCGACGAGCTCGTCGACGCGCCGCCGACGGGCGACCCGCGCATCAATCTGCGTCCGATCCCGGCGGGCGACGGCGCGGTCGTGCTGCCGCTCACCCGCAGGCCGGGTGGAATTCAGGCGTACAAGTTCGTGCTACCGGCCGGAGCCGACGACGCCGTCCCGGACATGCGCACCCACGACGGCTACGACTGGGTCTACGTCCTCAACGGCACGTTGCGGCTGGTGCTGGGGGAGCATGATCTCCGGCTCGAACCGGGGGAGGCCGCCGAGTTCGACACCCGCACCCCGCACTGGTTCGGGGCCACCGCCGATGGGCCGGTCGAGTTCTTGAGTCTTGTTGGCAGGCAAGGGGAACGGGCTCACATTCGAGCGGCTCCCGCGCGGGGCTCGGACGCGGCGCAGCCGTAGCCGCCGGGGTACGCGCACCCCGAGAAGAGAACCTCCCGGCCCGCTCGCCCGCGGCCCGGGGATCTCCGCGCACCGCGCCGTGAACCCCGGGTGCTCCCACCGGTTCGCCGGTCGTTCCGTAGACTGCCGAGGAATACCCCTTAGTGGTATTTCGCTCATTCACCACGCCAAGGAGATCATCGTGTGCCAGCGAATCGTCTGTCAGGGCTGCGGCAAGCCCTCCTTCCAGGGCTGCGGCGAGCACGTCGAGGAAGTGCTCGGCGACGTCCCGACCGCCCAGCGCTGCGCCTGCAACCCCGGCTCCGGCACCACCAGCCGAGGCCTCTTCAGCCGCCAGTAATGCCCTGACCCCCCAGGGTGCTACAGCCCAGCCCAATCGCTGTCCCACCCTGGGCATGCCCCGCCCCGAGCCACCGCCCGTCGACGAGAGCGGGCAATCAACTTGCCCTACACCGGAATCCGGTGTCAGCGTCTATCGGCCCGCCGACAGCGCTTTCGGTTCGTGGGATTGCACATCCGCCGCCGCCCGCGCGACGAACTCTTCGATCGCCTCGATCGCCTTCTTCAGCAGAATGGCGTGATCCTCGGGACCGGCCGGTGCGACGCCGACGCGCTGAATCGACCGAATGGCTTCGATCGCCTGGTCGGCCAGTTCTTGAATCCGGCGATCGCGATCAATGCTGTAACCACAGCTCCAAACGGGTCGCTGCACCCGAATGCGGTGTGGCGGCGGGTTTTTGACGCTCTTGGACCCTCCTCAGACCAGATTCACGGAGTCCAGGAACCGGGCGGCGACCTCGGAGTCGCCGTCGATGGTGACGTCGCAGTCCCGCCACGCCCGGCGGGTCGTACTCCACGCCGGGAAATCGAGGGACGCGGTGTAAACGTGGGCGGCGGGCGCCGGGGGAGCGGTGGGGTTGACCCGTAGAGCAGGGGCGGGGCCGACCGTCCAGGTCGAAGCCCCGGGGCCGGTGAAGGTCAGGGCTATCGGGGCGGTCAGCCAGGACAGCTGCTCGCGGTGGGAGTGCTCCAGCAGCGTCATCAGCCAGGCGATGAGGGCCCGCATGCGGGTGTCGTCGGTGGGCGGGGCCGGTCGGTCCAGGGCGGGGGCCAGATCGTGGCGCAGGTGGGTGTGCCAGTCGAAGACGTACAGGCCGGGCAGATCCCGCAGAGGGTACCAGCCGAGTTCGCCTATGCGCAGCGGGATTCGGGCGAGGCCGGGTGCGGTGAACAGGGAGAGGCCCGCAATGCCCCGGGCGCTCCAGGTTTCGAAGTCGTGCAGGGTCTGCTGTGGTGTGCGGGAACGGCTTTCGGACAGCACGCGTTCGTTGGTGCGCTCGACGGCGCGGGAGAAGATCAGTCGCAACGCGGCGGGGGTGATCGACGCGCGGACCGCGCCGGTCATATGGGTGACCACGTCCTGTATGGACCAGCCCGCGGCCGCGCTGGGGCGCGCCCAATCCGCTGCGCTCAGCGTGCGCAGGAAGTCGAGCACTGCCGCGCGCTCGGCGCGGATCGCCGCCAGGGATTCGGAACGCGTCATGGCGTCAGCCTAGTGCGGCTCCGGTATCGCCCGGCCGAGGATCGGCCGGGGCTCGAATGAAACGGTGGTCGGCCCTCCGGCTACGGTCGAATCGTTCGTTCGAGTAACTGTGGAGGTAGTGGCATGGCTGGAATTCCCGCGGTACCGACCGCGCTGCTGGCGGTCGGCGGTCTCACCGGCGGCTTCGCGCTCGCGCAGGCCACCAAGCAGCGGCAGCTGGGCGGGGCGGTGTTCGCCGCCGGAACCGCCGCGGCCTTCCCGCGCTGGCGCCGGGCGGTCGGAACGCCCGGTGCGGCCGCGCTGACCGGTCTGTCCATCGGCGCCATGGGCGCCTCGCATCCGCTCGCCAAGAAGATCGGCGCCTGGCCGTCGGTGGCCGTGGTCTCCGGCGTCGTGGCGCTGGTGTCCTGGGCCGCGGTCGACCGTCGCGGCTGATCGCCTGCGCGACAGGGAATTTCGCGGGCGAACGCCGAGCCGGAGCTAGCCGGTCGCCCGGCCGGGTTCGGACTCGCCCGCGAACACCCTCGCCACCTCGTACGGCCGCGCCAGCGCCGTGGGCGTGAGCCGCCCGCGCAGGATCACCGACTCCCCGACGCTCCAGTTCGCGGCTTCGGCGGAATCCGCTGCGGCGACGGTGTTTCCGGACGTCAGAATCAGGCTGACCTCCTGCTTGGCGAGTTCGCACAGCCGCGCGGCCTCGTTCACCGCGTCACCGATGACGGTGAACTCGTAGCGCTGATCCGAACCCACGTTGCCCGCCACCACGCGCCCGGCCGCCACCCCGATGCTCGCGGTGAAATCCGAGGACTGGCAGATCAATTGGTCCTGGATCGCCCGCGCGCACGCCAGCGCCGCGCCGGCCGCGGAGTCGAGCTCGGCGGGGGTGCCGAACACCGCGAGCGCGGCATCGCCCTCGAACTTGTTGAGCAGCCCGCCGTGTCGCTCGACCTCGTCGACCACGATGCCGAAGAACCGATTCAGGATCTGCACCAGGTCGTTCGCGGGCAGCGTCGCCGCCATCGTCGTGGACCCGATGATGTCGATGAACAGCGCGGCCGCCTCGCATTCGGTCCCGCCCAGCGCCGATTCGCTCGCGATGGCCGCCACCGCCACCTCGTGCCCGACGTGCTTGCCGAAAAGCTCGCGAATCTGCTCGCGCTCTCGCAGACCCTGCACCATGTGGTTGAAACCCGTTTGCAGTTCACCCAATTCGGTGCCGTCGTACACGGTGACCACGACGCCGAGATCGCCGTTCTCGACCTGGCGCAGCGCGCGCCGCACCCCGCGAATCGGCGCCACCGTCGCCGCGAGGGTCTGCATCATCATCAGCAGGCCGTAGACCAGGGTCACCCCGCCCAGCGTGAGCACGCACACCGCCAGCCTGGCCTTGCTCACCTCCGGCAGCAGCAGCGCCTGCACCGCGACGATCATCGACAGTGCCACCGGCACGCCGGTGCCGAGCAGCCACACCAGCACCGAGCGGCCGAAGACGCCCATGCCGCGCCGCCGCCGCATGTGCCCGGCGTCCAGCACGCGCGCGGTTACCGCCCGCAGCGCGAACTGCGACGCGAGATAGCTGTTGGCGCACACGCCGATGCCGGTGGCCCCGATGCCCAGGACGACCTTCGGGATCAGCGCCGGGTCCGCGCGCCCGTAGAGCGGCGTCAGCACGGCGATCGCGCCCAGCCACAGCACGCCCTGCACGATCACCAGGTGCCGTGGCACCCGGACTGCGGACGCCTGCTCGTCCTCGGTGGGGATTCGATCGGGGTCCGAGGTCCAGCTCAGCGTGCTCAGGGCCCACCGGGTGCCCCACAGCACCCCCACGACCAGGGCCACCGCCGCGTAGAGCGGCAGCGCGACGGTGTTGACGTACCGGAGCTCGCGCGTGAACAGCGACGGCCCGGGCAGCACGAACCCCACGAGCGCCACCACCAGCGCGATACCGAAGAGATTGGACATGACCACGGCCGCGGTCAGCAGAATCTGGATGCGGATGCGCCGCACCCCGGAGTTCTCCTCCGCCGAGCCGAGCAACCGGCTGCCCCACGGTGCGTGGCTGTGTACAACGGTTCCCGAGCCGCTGTCGTCCATGGCGTTGCAGCGTACGCTCGGCAACCTCGCCCGTGAACCCCGGGGCGCAGTCGATAGAAGTTCACTATCAACGCAGATGGGGCCAAGTTTCCGGGCGTACTCGCCGACCGCTCGGTGTCGTGGACCTGCTGTGCCTGCCGGGCTGTGATCGTTGCCGCAACGACCCCTCGATGAGAGCCGGGTCGCTGTGCCCGCACAGCGCCGCGCCACGATCGGCCTCCAGCAAAGCCGTGGCGGGGCGCAGCCTGTTCCCTCCTCGGGCCGCTCATCCACCGGGCCGTGGCGTTTGGTTGACTGGGACCGTGAGTGGGCCATTCGTCAAGATTTGCGGGTTGAAGACCGCGGAAGACGTCGCGGCGGCGGTCGAGGCCGGCGCCGACGCGGTGGGTTTCGTGTTCGCCCCGGGCAGTCCGCGCACGATCGACGCCGAGACCGCTCGTCGGTTGGTCGCGGGCGTGCCGGACCGGGTGCTCACCGTCGGGGTGTTCCGGGGGCAGTCGGTGGCCGAGGTCGCCGACATCGCCGCGGCGAGCGGGGTGCGGGCGGTGCAGTTGCACGGCGACGAGGGGCCGGAGGACTTCGCGGCGCTGCGCGCGGCGGGGCGAACCCTGGTGCGCGCCACCGCGAATCGGGTCGAGAGCTGCGGCGAGTACGGCGAGGACCTGCTGCTGCTCGACGCGCCGGACCCGGGGTCGGGCAAGCCCTGGAACTGGGGCGCGGACGAATTCGTCGCGCCGCGCGGCCGGTGGCTGCTGGCGGGCGGGCTCGGCCCCGATACCGTGCGCGAGGCGCTGCGGGTCACGGGCGCCTGGGGCGTGGACGTGTCCAGCGGCGTCGAGATCGAGCGCGGGGTCAAATCGCCGGAGCTGATCCGGGCGTTCGTCGCGGCCGCGCGCGCGTAGCCCGCGCCCGATCACCGCGCGGGCAGGCGCGCCACCACGGTCCGCAGCATGGATTCGGCTATCGGACAGTTCGATTCGCGGGTGCCCTCGGTCCAGCGCACGGTGACCGCCACGGTGTCGGTGCCGCTGTTCGGGACGAGGTATTCGCGGGTGCAGGTGTCGGGTGCGGCGGCGGGGGTGTCGAGGAACATGCGGACGCCCTCCACCACGGCGGTGTCGGGACCGCCGGTGTAGCGCCCGGATTGGCTCGAGCGCACCGTCAATTCGAGTCCGCCGTCCCACACGCAGCTGTGCGCGTCCGCGACCGACGGCTGCGCCGGGGTCGGCCCGATGGCCTTGGTGACGACCTCCCGGGTGATCAGGTCGCAGGGGGCGAGCACCGCGAGCGCGGTATCGGACCGCTTCGCGTCCGGCGCGGTGGCGAAGGTGCGGACCAGGTTCGTCGCCACGTATTCCAGTCCGCGGCAATCCTTCACCCCCGCGGGCAATCGCAGCTCGACGGTGATCCCGGCCGCGTCCTCGGGCGCGGGCGCGGCGATCGCCCGGGCGCAGCGCTCACCCGCGGCGTGCCGCAGGGGAGTTCCGTCGAGCAGGGTCACCTCGGGGGTGAATCCGGTGAGCTGCGTACCGAGTTGGAGTTCGAGTTCGTACCCGGCCGCGGTGGCCTTGCAACCCCAGCCCGGGGTACCGGCGGTTTTCCACGCCGCGGCCGGCTGCGGCGCGGGCGCCACCGGCACCGACCCGCCCAGCGCGTCACCCAGCCACCGGCAGGCGTCGATCCGGCGCAGCCGATCCAGCGAAAGACCGCTGACCGCAACGGGTTCCGGACCGGAGTCCGCGGCTTCGCCGCCGCCCCGCACGGCCAGGATCAGGGTCGCGATGGTCACCAGCACCAGGGTGATGCCCACCAGCGCCTGTATCTGCGCGGTGGTGTCCCCGGCGCGCTCCCGGATCGCGCGCAGTGAGCGATCGCCGAGTTCGGTGGTGGCGCCCGAGACCGCGGCCGCCGCCGATCGCCACGTGCGCGGCTCCCCGGCGGCGGTGGTGGTCAGGGTGCCTGCCAGCTCCGATACCTCGCGCTCCTGCGCGTCGATCGCGTTGAGCACCGACACCGGCCAGGCCGGGGCGTTCGCCCCCGGCCCGAGGTAGTCCAGAATCTGTTCGGGCGTGGGCCGTCCCGCCGGATCCTCGCGCAGGCACGTGGCGATCACCGTGCGGATCGGCTCGGGCACGTCCCGCAGGTCGGGTCGCACATCCCGAACCGGCGTGCGGGCGAACGGATCCCGCCCGGATGCCGCCGCGGCCAGCACCACGCCGAGCGCGAACACGTCCGAGGCCACGGTGAGATCCGTTGAGCCGTTCAGTTCCGGTGCGGGGCAGACGGACTCGTCAGCGGTCGCGGGTACGGCCTCGACCAGCCGCACCCCCGCGCGCGTGAGCGCGACGGTATCGGTGCGCACGCGGCCGTGCACCAGGCCGGCCGCGTGCACCTCGCGCAGGGCCGCCGCCAGCCCGGTCGCCAGCGACAGCACGGCGGGCTCCGGCAGCGACCGGTGCCGTTCGAGGACCCCGTCGAGCCGGGCCGAGGCCACGAAAACCGTGGAACGCCACGGGTACTCGTCGTCGGCGTCGACGTCGACCACGGTGGTGTTGCCCGGCCCCGTGACCCGCATGGCGGCGAGCGCGTCCCGGCGCCAGCGCAACCGGAAGCCGGGCACGGTCAGCTGCGGACCCCCGGCCTGGCGCACCACGTAGACGCCCTCGTCCGGGCCGACCCCCAGCACACAGCGGAACCCGGGCCCGGATTCCAGCACGCCCAGCAGCCGGTACGGCCCGATGCGCTGCGGTTCGCCGGCCGGAATCGATTCGATGCTCATAACCTCGGCAGTTTCTTCAGAATCGGGATCGCCACCGCGTCCGCGATATCGCACGCGTCCCGGTCGGTGGGCCGGCGGGCGGTGTAGTCGATGGCCGCGATCTCGGCGTTCTTGCCCGCCGAGGGCCGAACCATGACGACGTAGGCGCAGCGCCCGGGTGCGCGCTCGACGGTCCAGGCCTTGCGGCCCTCGACCGAGCGGAACCCGAGCGTCCGGGCACCCGACCACGCGGGCCGCGGGCGATCGTCGAACGTGATCGCGAAATCCCCGTCCCGGCCCGAGATCCGGCACCCGTGCGGCCCCGACACCCGGGGTATCGCGGGGTCGCCGATGCCCGCCGGAATCGGCCCGGCCTCGACCAACGCGCACGGATCGAGCCCCAGCAGCGAGGGCCCGGTCAGGGTGCGCAGCGGCGGGTTCACCGTGAGACGTTCGACGACCGCGCGCAGCGCGGATTCGGCTGCCGCGCAAGCATCGCCGGAGGCGACCTCGGCGCGCATGCCCAGGGCCAGCGGCAGCCCGCTCTGCGTCAGGACGTAGCGATCGCAGCGGGCGGCGGGCCCGGCCGCGCCCAGAACCGGCATCCAAGCCACGGTCCTGCCCGTCGGCGCCTGCTCGGCGCGGATACGGTCGACCGGAGTCGCGAAACCGAGGGTGTACGAGGTCTTTCGGCCGCCGTCCGCGAGCGCCGTGGCGCACGACATGGCGCCGTCGGGCCGCAATTCCTCGACGTAGGTACCGAATCGGTGCATGACCGGCGGTTCGAGCAGCGCGCAGGGATCCAGGGTGCGGGTTTCGATGTCGGTGAGCGCCAACGGCGGATCCACCATCGCGATCGCGTGTCCCGGCACCGTCGTATCGACCAGCAGGGCGGCAGCGACCACGACCGCGCCGAGGGCCGCGGCGGCGATCAGCGCCCGCCCCCGGCGGCCTCCGCCGCGCCACGACATCGTGTCTCCGGGCGCGGGCTGCTCCGCCCAGCGCAGCGCCTCGGCGCGGAACTCCTCGATGGTGCGCCGAATCGGTCCCGGCCAGATCGGGTCGCCCGGAATGGATTCCGCCGCGTCGAGCAGCTGGACCGGGGTCGGCCGGCGGGCGGGGTCGGGAGCCAGGCACGCTTCGATCAGGCCCCGGATCTCCACCGGCACCCCGCCGAGCTCGGCCCGCCCGTGCAGCGGACCGGCGGTGCCGAACGGGATGGCGCCGGTCGCGGCCATCACCAGCACCGCGCCCAGCGCGAACACGTCCGAGGCCCGGGTGAGCGTGTGCCCGGCCGCCTGTTCCGGCGACATGTACGCGGGCGAGCCGATCCGCGCGCCCGCGATCGTCAGCGGCACATCGCTTTCGAGCGCCAGCGCGATGCCGAAGTCGATGACGCGCGGCCCCTCGGCGGTGAGCAGCACGTTGCCCGGTTTGAGATCGCGATGCACCAGCTCCGCGCGATGGATCTCCACCAGCGCCGAGGCCAGCCCGATGGCGAGCAGCTTCAGCCCGGAGAGCGAGAGCTTGCCGTGCCGGTCGAGCACCTCCTGCAGCGTGGGGCCGGGAATGAATTCGGTGGCCAGCCAGGGGCGTTCGGAGCCGATATCGTGATCGACTATCCCCGCCGTGTATGCCCCGGTGACCCGTTCGGACGCCTCGATCTCGCGCCGGAACCTGGCATGGAAGGTCTCGTCACCGGCCAGCTCGTCGTGCACGAGCTTGATCGCCACCAGGCGCCCGTCCGGCGCCCGCCCGAGCAGTACCTCGCCCATCGCGCCGTGCCCGATCGTGGCGTGTATCCGGTAGCGGCCCAGCTGTTTCGGGATGTGGCGGCCGCGGGCTTTCATCGGTCCTGCCCGAGCAGTATGGACTGGGCGGCGGCCAGTCTGCGGACATCGGCTTCCTGATTGCTGTTGACCCGGACCGCGATGTCCGCGCGATGCAGCAGGCACGCGTACCGCCGAGCCTCGAGCACCAGCGGCTCGGGTTGTGTCGCGGCGTAGCAGGACACGCCGGTCACCCCGGGTCCGGCATCGACGCGCACGTACCCCTGTCCGGTGAGCCGGTCGCCGATCACGCGCACCAGTCCCTCGGCGGTCTCCGCGTCCCGGGTGCGATAGAGCTGGTTGTTGTGCGACAACGCGATCGAGGTCACCCCCTGCTCGCGGAACTCGGCCAGTCGCGTGGCCGGCCGGTCGAGCAGCAGCGCGTGCGCGCGGGGGCCGTACACCGCGAAATCCAGTCTGTCCGGGGTATCGGCGCCGGTGCGCACCAGCCCGGTCAGGAGCCGATCGGGGTCGAGCTTCAGCTTCGGCAGGTCCGCGGGCGGGGTGGGTACGAAGTCGGTCAGTGCGCTCACCTGGGCGCGCACGGCGCGCGAGAGCACATCGGCGAGCTGGTCGCCGGCGGCGCCGGTGAATTTCGCCGATACGCCGATGACGAGCGATTTCCAGGACAGCCACCCACCCGCGGTCGCGGTGGCTGGACGCCAATACGCCTGTGCGGCAGGTGTTCCCGACAGACCCAGCGGCAGCGTGTCCACGGCGTCGGCGGCGGCCGCCGCGCCCGCGGCCGCGGCGGCGAGTTCGGCGCTGGGCAGCGCGAGGACCGCGACGGTCAGGGATTTGGCGGTCGCCCCGCCGGTCTGCGTCGCGTCCGCGGCGACCGCGCCGAAGCCGCCGAGCACCTCGAACGGGGCCAGCGCCGTGCGCACCGCGGCGGGCAGCGGTCCCGAGGTTCCGGCGTGATCGACCAGTACGCCGCCCCCGCGCCCGTGGACGAGATCGGACTCGATCTGCTGCGCGGAGATCACCGTCTCGCCGATCCGCAAGGATTCCACCAGAATTCCGCGCGCGTAACCGGCCGCGTCGTCGTAGTCCGCCGGGGCGGCGACGGTCGGGTACGTCCCGGGGTCCGGGTCGCCCGCGTCGCCGCCGCACCCGGCGCCGGTCAGCAGCGCGGGCAGCAGCGCCGCCAGCGCGATCGGCGTCCGCATTCGAGGACCCATGCCGCCTACCACCTCCGTACCGAAGACCGACCCCCGCTAGCGTCCGGGCAGCCGGGCGATGACGGAGGTCAGCAACGCGGCCGCCGCCCTGCACTGCGAACCGTCCTGCCTGTCCGAGATCACCAGTGCCGTCACGGTTTCGACGTAGGTCTCGTCGATGGCACGATAGCGGTACAGGCGCTTGCAGTGCATGGTGGAATCGAAGGTGCTCGGCCGTTCCAGTACGAGTCCGCCGCCCGCGTCGAAGGTCTCGGTCACCACGTCCACCCGTCGCGGCAGCTCCAGCAGCAGTTCCACCGAGACGTCCCCGCGCCATTCGCAGGTGTGCGCGGTGGCGATTCCGGGCCCCCGGGCCGCGGCCGCCTCGACCTCCGAATCGCGCAGCAGCGCACAGGGATCCACGGCGGCCAGGGACCGCTCGGCGTCCGGTTCGCGGGGTCGATCGGCCAGCTCGGCGGTGAGTCGTTCGATGGTGTGCTCGGCCAGCGGACAGGACGCGCCGTCGCGGGTGACGACCGTGATGCCCCAGCGCGGCGCCGGGTCCCGGTCGCCCACCGCGTAGGCGCACTCGGCGCCGCGCCTGGTCAGCGCGAACCCGTTCACGGTGCGCTCGGCCGGCCCGAATCTGTCGAGCCCCGTGCCGATCTCGACACCGAGCTGTTCGGAGCCGGAGGTGCCCAGGCAGCCCCACGCCTCGGTGCGCGACCAGCGCCAGGCGGCGATCTCCCGGATCGTCCCCGCCTCGCGTACGGCGTCGGCGGGCAATGTGGGCCCCAGCGCTCGCCGCACCCAGGCGCAGGCGTCGGTGCCGCGCAGGTCCGCGAGCGGGGGCAGGGTGGCGGCGGGTGCGCCGGTGTCTGCCCCGCGGCGGGCGAGCACCACCGTGACCGCCGCCAGGATCAGCACGAGCGCCAGCACCACGGTTCGAATCATCGGGCGCGACGGGCGCTTTCGCGCAGGCTCCGGCTCCGGTGCGGTCGCATGCGGCGGCACGATCACCTGTGTGGCCTCCGGGTCGACGGTGAACGCGCGCAGCCGCCGACCCTGTTCCTCGATCGCGCTGTGCACGGGCGCGGGCCACGGCTGGGTTCGAATCGACTGCGGGCCCAGATGATCGAGGATCTGCGCCGGCGTCGGCCGGCTCGCGGGGTTCTTGTGCAGGCAGGCGCCCAGGAGCGCGCGCAATTCCGCGGGCACCCGGTCGAATCGGGGTGTTCGGTTCACCACGTTCGCCAGGACCAGCGTGGGATGCGCGGCGCTGAACGGGTTGGTTCCGGTGGCGGCCCAATAGAGCAGGGTGCCCAGGGAGAATACGTCGCTGGCCGCGGTGAGCTGCTGTTCGGTGGCCTGCTCCGGCGACATGTACGACACGCTGCCCACCACACCGGCCCCGGTGAGCTCACCGGTCGCGCCGACCCGCTGGGCGATGCCGAAGTCGATCACCCGCGGGCCGTCGGCGGCGAGAATCACGTTGGCGGGCTTGAGATCCCGATGCACCAGTCCGGCGCCGTGAATCGAGTGCAGCGCCGAGGCCAGGCCCGAGGCCAGGGTGCGCAGCGCCCACACCGGCAGCGGACCGAAGGTGGACACGGCGCGATCGAGGGGCACGCCCGCGATGAAAACCGAAGCGAGCCACGGCCGATGGCCCGAGACGGAGTAGTCGATGACGGCGGCGGTGAACGCGCCCGATACCCGCGCCGAGATGCCCACCTCGTTCGCGAATCTGTCGCGGTATTCCTGATCGTCCAGCAGATCCGGATGTATCTGCTTGATGGCCACGAAGCGCCCGTCGGGAGCGGTGCCCAGCAGCACCCGGCCCATTCCGCCGCGACCGAGCACCCCCAGGAGTCGATAGCGCCCGATCATGGACGGTTCGGTTGCCGCCAGCGGCTCGATCAATGGCTCACTCCCCGGCCCCACTCCGCACCCACCCCGGATCGGCGAAAAATCCGCGTTCCCAGCGTATTCGATCGCTCACCGCTGATCCGCCGGAACGTCGATTCCTGCTGCGGGGAACGAGGCGTCCCGGAAGCGGTGGCTATTCTCCGGTTATCGTTGGTGTGTCGCGTCCCATCGCGGGTGTGTCGCGTCGCGGAATGGGCATCCGCCAGATCGTCGATCGAACAGTGGCGGCCGCGACGGGCCGGGATGAGCGGAGGATTCGGCGGTATGACCCAGATGCTGTTGCTCGGTGGTGCGGTACTGGCGGTGTTCGGGGCGCTGCGGATGCTGCGCGAGCCCCGGCACATCTCCACCGGACTCGTGCTGCTCGGCGCCGTGGCGCTGGTGGCGCTGTGGGCGGCCATCGAGCTGGGCACCCGGTGGTACCCGTGGGGTGCGATCATCGGCGTCGTCGTCTTCCTGGTGCTGCCACCGGTGTCGCTGGTGCTGGCCGGACTCGGCCTGCTGGCCAACGGCGTGATCGTCACCCGGCGTGAGGGTTTGCGCATTTCGACCGCCGTCGCCCCCGTGGTCGGGCTGGCGCTGCTCGCGCTCCCGTTCGCGGCGATCTGGGCTCTGAACGCGTGGCCGCACGCGCCCATCTGGGTGACGGCGACCGCGGTGATGGTGACGCTGCTGGGTCTGCTGCTGCTCGCGCAGTTGCTCGCGTTCACCGTGTACGCGGTGCTGTACGCCGGACTGCCCTATCGGCCGGGCGCGGACGCGGTGGTTGTGCTGGGCTGCGGTCTCGTCGACGGCCGGGTGACCACCCTGCTCGCCGCGCGGCTGGATCGCGCGCTCGAGGTCTACCGCGACGAACTGGCCGGTGGCGCACGGCCGGTGCTGGTGGTCTCGGGTGGGGTGGGACCGGGCAAGACGGTGGCCGAGGCGGACGCGATGGGCGACTATCTGGAGGCGGCCGGGGTCGATCCGGCGGTGATCATCCGGGAACGGCGCTCGCGCAACACCGAGGAGAACCTGCGTTTCACCGCGGCCGAGCTGGCCGCGCGCGGCTTCGCCGAGGATGCGCGAATCACGGTGGTCACCAGTGATTTTCACGTGATGCGCACGGCGGCGCTGACGCGCAGGCAGGGGCTGGACGCGCAGGCCATCGGCGCGCACACCGCCCGCTATTTCAGACCCGCGGCGTTCCTGCGCGAATTCGCGGCGGTGGTCGACTCCCATCGCCGGGTGAATCTGATCGCCGGCGGAACGCTGGTCGCGGTGGTGTGCGCCCTGGCCGTGTACGCCTACCTGCCGAACGGGCTCGATGCCGGCTCCTGAGCGGGAGCCGGCATCGAGCCCGGGGGAACGGAACCGGTGTCAGGGCAGGACGAGCGAGACGTAGTCGTCGTCCGTGTCCGTCGTCTGGCCGGTGACCACCTGCGCGCCGCCGGACAGGATGCCGAGGACCAGCATGACGATGAGCAGGATGCGCGCCGCCTGGGAGAGCAGTAGCGGGCGGGTGGGGGAGCTCGCGGGGAAGCCCGCGGCCGGGGTGGGGAAGGCGTCCGCCGCCGGGAAGCCCGTCGTCGCCGGGTAGGCCGGGGCGGGGGCGGGCTGCGGGGCGGCCTGGCCGTCGCCGAAGATGCCCTTCAGGTAGGTGGGGGTGAGCAGGTAGAAGTAGGCGTCCAGCCGGACCTGCATGCGCAGCACGGCCGCGGTCGATTCGAACAGGGCCTGCGGGAGCCGCCCGGTGATCAGCACGATCAACCAGATCACGATGGCCATCACCGCCCATCCGGCCATGAACCAGTTGACCAGGATGAGGATGGGCAGGGCCAGGAAGAATCGGAACAGCACCGCGAGCCGATTGAGCGGCGTGGGCTGTGGGAACAGCACGCGCACGGGGTAATCCGGGGCGGTGTCGAGGGTGAACGGCGGGAACTGGTCCACCAGCAGCATCGTGTAGCCGTATACCCGGCCCGCGTAGGCCACATAGGACCGCAGATAGTCACCGGCCCACTCGGGCAGTCGGCCGGTGAACAGCGCGGCGAACCAGCCGATGATCACCACGACGAGCGCGCCGACGCTCAACGCCCACATGACGATCAGGTGCGGAATGGCGAGAATGATGCGCAGCAGCACCGTCCAGCGGCGCTGCTGCGGGGGCGCGAAAACATCCAGATCGACCGAGGGCTCCCGGTCGCCTGCCCACGCGGTGGTCTGGTCCATGACGTCTCCTTCGCTCTGCCGAGCCGGCCGAAGATACGAATCGAGGTGACGATGTTGTGCTCCAGCGTCGCACATCACGGTCATCGGATACTGTCGAACTGCCGTTAACGGTTGCCGTGGTGGAAGGACGTTCTGCTGTGCGCAATATCGATCTCTTGCCGGTCGCGGCGCGGCTGCTTTATCCCGAGCCGCCCCCGATGCTCTATCACTACACCAATGCCGCGTCCTTGATCTCGATAATCCACAGCAGGCATTTCTGGGCCGGTCTGCCCGTGCAGATGAACGACGCCGAGGAACAGATCCGCGCTTTCCACTGGCTGGGGACGATCGCCCGGGACCGGCCCCTGGCCAGGACCGACCCGGCGGGGGAGGCGTTCGCGCAGCGGGTCGCCGCGCGGATCTACGAGGGCCGGGCGCACGAGGGCAGCGCGCCGTATCTGGTGTCGCTGAGCGCGGACGGTGATTCGCTCTCGCAGTGGCGGGCGTACGGATCACGCGGCGGCGTATGCCTGGGACTGCCGTTCGAGATGGTGCGCACCGCCGCCGAGGGCCAGGGGTGGTATCTGGCCAAATGCGTTTATGACGAAGACGATATGCACCTGATGGTGAGCGAACTCTTCGAGCGTCATCTCCGGCTGCTCGGCCCGGATTCCGTGCGGCCGGACGCGGAGTTGATCGAGGAACGCGCGAAGTTGTTGTTCGACGAATTGCGGTTGTACGGATTGTTCATCAAGAATCCGTCGTTTCACGCCGAAAATGAATGGCGTCTACTGAAATTCGACGCGGACCCGCCCGGTGATGAGTTACGTTTCGCGCCGGGCGCCGACGGCGTGCGCGTTTTCCTGCCGTTCCGGTTGCTGCCCGACGAGCATCCGGGATTTCCGGACCGGCCGCGGCCGAGCGTGCATATCGGTCCGTCGCCGCTGCCGGGGATCTCCGAATACGCGACGACCCGGTTGCTGGAACGGTGGACCGGCGCGGGGAACGCCGACGTGTGGACCACGCGCAGCAGTTTCCGTTGACCGGGCGGACCGATCAGCCGAGGGTGAGGTGCGCGAAGCCCGGGGGCACGAGCTCGCGGACGTCGGCCGAGACGTAGATCGCCTGGCCCTCCGGCACGGTGAGGGTCTTGCCCGCGATGGTCAGGATCGCCTCGGCCAGCGCGGCTTTGATCTCGCTGGTCCGGCCCGAGGCGATGTCCAGGAAGATCTGCACCCAGTCCGTGCCCGATTCGGAGCCGTCGAGGCCGATCACCCAGTCGTCGATGCGGGTGAAGCGGGCCTTGAACGTGGCGGGGTCGGCGTCGAGGATGGCGGCGGCCGCGCCGAAGATGTCGCGCGCGAAGCCGGTCGTATCGAAGGTGCCCGCGAGGGCGGCGGTGTAGGAAACCGTCAGATGCGGCATGGCAGCGGCCCTCCTGGACAGGTGATGTGAAACAACCATAGTGCGCGAGCGGGCCGGCGTCGGGCACCGGAGCGCCGCGTGTGCGGCCGCGCGGCGGTTCCGGATTGCGTTCGTGCGGTGCGGAATAGGGCATGTGCCCGATACCGGTGCCGTCGCGATCCTCCTAGCCTCGGCGTCGGGTCGGTGGGTGAGCCGCTGTGGCGGCAGGAGGAGAGTGAGTTCGAATGAGGCGGATGGGGAGTCGGCCGCGCGCCGCGCTCGGCCTGCTGGTGGCGGTGCTGGCGCTGATCGTGGCGTTGTCGGGATGCACGACCAAGGAATCCGGGTCCGGCGCGGCGGCGTCGAGTACGCCCGCGGCCACCTCGGTCTCGGTGACGAAGACGACCGCGCCGGCGAGTTCGGCTGCGGTGCAGGATAATCCGGGAGGCGCGGGGTACCGGGCGGACCCCGCCGCGCCGGAGTCGTCGTACTACCACTCGCCCGAGGCGCCCGCGCCCGGCGGCGAACAACCGGGTACCGACACCTGCGGCGCGACCTACTGCGGCCCGCCCGGCACCGACAATTGCGGCGGCGAGGTCGTGTGCGGCGTCCCCGCGGAGAAGTGCACGGACCGCAACGACTACACCGGCGACGTGCGCTCGAACGAGGAGATCAACAGCATCGGTGAGCGGGACGGGCGGTGCCCCGCCATCCTGCGCGCGACGACCACCTCGCAGCTCCCGGTCACCACGACGGCGCCCACCACATCGCCCGCCGTGACGACGACGGTGGCGACCACCGAGGCCCCGCCCGCGACGACCGTTCCGGCGACGACCGCGGCGGCCGGCTAGGCGCCCGCACGGGTCGTGGGCGGCAGCGGCCGCCGCCCACCGCGCGGCAACCCGACCGAGTTGTCCGTTTCGCGTATATTCGCGGGGCACTTACTGTTTACTTCGGCGAGTTAAGTGAACCGTATCGGGGAGTCTCGTGCCGCTGTCTCGTCGTCGCCTCTTCGCCGCCTCCGCGCTCGGTACCGCGGCCGGCGTACTCGGACTCCCGTCCGCGCGGGCCGCCGAACCCGGGGTCGTCGGCCCGGGCGACCCCGACTACGCGGCGCTCACCCAGCGCGGATACAACCGCCGCTTCACCGCGCGCCCGCAGCGGATCTTCGTGCCCGCCGATGCCGACGGGGTGCGCGCGGCCGTCGAACGATCGGTGCACGAGGGCCTGCGCACGGTGGTGCGTTCGGGCGGGCACGGTTTCGACGACTTCGTGGACAACGCCGACACCCGCTCGATCATCGATCTGCAGCGCCTGACCGCCGTCGACTGGGATGCCGAACACCGGGCGTTCTCGGTCGCCGCCGGGGCCGATCTGGGCGCGGTGTACGACAGGCTGCTCGGCTCGGGCGTGACCGTGCCCGCCGGAATCTGCAAGGGCGTCGGCGCGGGCGGTCACATCAGCGGCGGCGGCTACGGCCCGCTGTCGCGGCGCTTCGGGCTGGTGGCCGATCACCTGTACGGCGTGGAGCTCGTGACGGTCGGCGCGGACGGCCGGGCCAGTACGGTCCTGGCCACCAGGGAGGGCCCGAACGCCGACCTGTGGTGGGCCCACACCGGCGGTGGCGGCGGCAATTTCGGTGTGGTGACCCGGTATCTGCTGCGCTCGGCCGATTCCGACGGCTCCGATCCGGCCCGCGCGCTGCCCGCCGCGCCCGGCGCGCTGCTGAGCACGCGCGTGGTCCTGCCGCTGGCGACCGAGGACTCGTTCGTGCGCTTCGTCGGCAACTACATCGCCTTCTTCGAACAGCACGCCGCACCCGATGATCCCTTCGCCGGGCTGTACGCGCCGCTGCACCTCAAGCCCGGCATCACCGGCTCGGACATCCTGATCCTGCTGGACGCGGACCGGCCCGGCGCGCAGGAGCGGTTCGACGAATTCGTGGCCGCGATCTCCGCGGGCATGACCCCGCCGCCGCTCGTGCTGCCGCCCGGTCGCGGCTCCTACGCGGACACCCTGTCGAACGTCTACTACCCCAAGGGAATGCCGGGTTTCCGGGTCAAGGTCAAGTCCGGGTATCTGCGCCGGGCGTACTCGGCCGACCAGCTGCGCGTGCTGTACCGCTACCTGACCGATATCCGCTTCCTCGGCGAATCGCAGGTGGAATTCCTGCCTTTCGGCGGCGCGGTCAACGCCGTCGCGCCCGATGCGACGGCGTCCGCCGAACGCGGCTCGTTCCTGAAGATGCTCATCCACGCGGCCTGGCGCAACCCCGCCGACGACGAGCGCTTCGTCACCTGGGCGCGGGAGATGTACCGCGAGGTGTACGCCGCGACCGGCGGCGTGCCGGTGCCGAACGCGGCGCAGGGCGGCAGCTACATCAACTACCCCGACGCGGATCTGGCCGACCCGCAATGGAATACGTCCGGGGTGCCCTGGCATTCGTGCTACTACGGCGCCAATTACGAACGGCTGAGGGCGATCAAGGCCACCTGGGACCCGGGAACCGTGTTCCGGCACGCGCTTTCGCTCGACCGGCCGGGCTGAGCCGGGGCGGTTCCGCTCAGGTGAGCGCCAGGACCCGGCAGGGCCCGCCGGTGCCGCCCGCGTGTGTGGGCGCGCCGACGATCACGGTCGCGCCGGCCGGCGGCACCCGATCGAGCCGCGCGAGCATCTCCACCCCGTAGCGGCCCGCCCCGAGAATCGCGGTGTGCGCGCCGTATTCGGTGCTCGCGGCGCGGTCCAGGCTCAGCGTGTCCACGCCCGCGCCGACGATATCGCGCTGTGTCACCAGGAAATCGGCGGCCTCGGGCGCGAATCCCGGTGCGTGCGGGCGTCCGCCGGCGTCCAGGTTCAGGAAGGTGCCGGGGGCGCCGAGCCGGTGCTCCCAGCCCGAATACATGGCCACGAAGGCGCGTTCGGGAATCGCGCCGTGCGCGGCCTCCCAGTCGGTGATGTCCGAGATGGTCAGTACCGCATCGGCATCGGCGGCGGCCCGCGCCGAGATGTCGATGACGACCAGCGGCGCCACCAGATCCCGCTCGGCGATCCGGTCGACCGAGATCCCGTCGCGCACCCGGTGCAGCGGCGCGTCGACGTGGGTTCCGGTGTGCTCCCACAGCACCAGGGCCTGCTGCGCGAAGCCGCCGCGATCGTGCCAGGCCACCGGGATCGCCGAGAAGGCCGGATTGCCCGGCCACACCGGCAGTTCCGCGTTCAGGACATGGGTCAGATCGACCACCGTGCCGGTCCGCTCGGGAGCGGCCGCCGCGGTGCCCGACGGCGCCAGTGCGGCGACCGCGCCCAGGCCGGCCGCGCCGAGCCAGGCCCGCCTGCTCCAGCGCGGGGTCTCGGCGGTCTCGTGGGCTGCCTGGACGATTCGAGGTGAACACATCTGAACCAGCGACTCCCGCGCGCACCCTCGGAGGAAAGGAACCATCCGCCGGCGGTGGCGATCCGGGGAGTTCTCGGGCAGAGACTACCGTGCGGGTCCGGTCCGATCGGGTGGTCCGGCACGGTCTCTCGATCAGTTCATCCGGTCGGCGTATCCCGGGGGCAGTTTGCTCGGCGGGCAGTCGATGACGGTGTCGTCGTCGGGCTCGCGGCTCTCCAGGTAGGTGATGCGCCCGCTCGAGGACACCAGCGTCAGCGGATAGGTCGGGCCGCGGTCGCGATCGGCGCGGATGGCGCCGAGATTGTCCTCGTAGTGGGTCAGCGTGCTCTCGGGGTAGTCGAGCATCCACTGCGGGAAGGTGGCGGTGGTGTGCACGCGGCGTTCGCCCGGCCAGACGATGGCGACCATGGTCGACCCGGTCGGTTCCACCCACGCCAGCTTGTACTGCTCGTCGGTGTACAGCCCGTCCCGGTGCATCGCCCCGCCCAGCGACACGATCTTGGCGGACTGATTCGTCGTCCATCGGCCGAACATCGGTCCCATGAGGCAGCGGGTCGCGACGGTGTCCGCGTTGCGGATGTAGAGCTCGTACTTCCAGCCGTTCTCGTAGGCATAGATCATGTGCTTGCCCAGGAGACCGGCCAGCAGACCGGTGCAGTCGGAGTTGGGCGCGTCGGTCCCTGCGCTCATCGAATGTCCTCTCGGTCCGCCCCGTCGGTAAGGCCGGTGTTCCGCGAATGCCGCTTCGAGTTCGGCCAAAAGCGTAGCCGCTGTCCGGGGCCGGGCGGTGTACCTGCGGTTTTCGGGTGTCGCGGGCCCGATTCGCGGGCGCGCCGGATTCTTACACGGCTTTGCCTTTCGTCTGACGTCGCTTTGCCGGTCGCCCCGCAGGATTGCGCTCATCGGCTCGGGCGGACCGAGCCGGACACGGCGGAACGGAGTGCGGACATGCGTGCGGGAATGCGTTCGATAGCGGGGATCGCCGCGACGGCGGCCATCCTGGGTGGACTGATCACCGGGTGCGGAGCGGGGGAGTCCGTGTCGCCGCGGGCCGCCACGCCCGAGTGGTGCCCCACCGTCGAGGGATATCAGGTGGACTGCGGGACCGTGGAACGGCCGCTGGTCGCCGGGCAGCCGGACCTGGGCGTGATCGACGTCGGCTACGCGCGGATTCGGCACAGCCGCAGCGACATTCCGGCGGCCGGCACCCTGCTGCCCAATCCCGGCGGGCCCGGCGTGCCGATGATCGCCCACGCCGCCGAGGCCGCGATGCTGTCCGGCCTGATGATGTCCGATCACGATGTGCTGCTCATCGATCCGCGCGGCACCGGGGTCTCGAGCCCCATGGACTGCGGTGTGAACGAGGACGAATTCCAGCTGGGCACAAGGGAACAGCAGCTGGCCGCGGTGCAGCGGTGCGGGGAGAGCCTGGGGCCGAAGGCCGCCGGCTACACCTCGGCGGCGACGGTCGACGACTTCGACGCGGTGCGCGAGCGGCTCGGCATCGACCAGGTGATCCCGTACGGCATCTCCTACGGCACCTATCTGCTGCCGATCTACGCCCAGCGGCATCCCGACCACGTGCGGTCGATGATTCTCACCGGCGCGTACCCGCACGACGCCGATCCGCTGCAGCGGCCCAACGCCGACGCGGTGTCGCTGACGCTGCGGCGCATCTGCGAGCGCAGCGGCGCCTGCGACGGACAGACCGCCGTGGACGACCTGCGCACGGTCGCCGCGCGCCTGCGGGACCGGCCGATCACGGTGCAGGGCAAGGGCGTTGTCGTCCTGGACGAGGGCAAGCTGGGCAACCTCATTTTCGAGGCCGCGACCTCCAACGTCGGCTCCGGCCCGGAAGCCGACGCCACCCTCGGCATGCTGCCCGCCGCCCTGCACGCCGCGGCCCGCGGGGACGACGCGCTGCTGAGCGAGTTCACCCGCCGCGCCACCGCGGCCCCGGGGTACGAGAACATCGGGCTCTACCTGACGGTCGCCTGCAACGACTACCGGCCGCTGTGGTCGCCCGAAGCCGCACTGCCGCAACGGGAACAGCAGTATCGCGAGGCGCTGGCCCGGATCGGCACCAACGGCGCGTTCAGCGCCGAGGGCTTCGGCGCGGCGCAGCGCGACGGCGCGGACGCCTGCATCCGCTGGCCCGGGATCACCGGCCACCAGCGGCCCGACGAGGTGCGCACCCCCATGCCCGATGTCCCGGTCCTGGTGCTCTCGGGCGACCTCGACGCGATCACGCCCGACGCCAACGGGGTGCGGGCCGCGGCCCGGTTCCCCCGCTCGACCTTCCTGTCGGTGCCCAACACCGGGCATGTGCCGGACCTCGAGCCCACGGGCTGCGTCGTGAGCATCATCGACCGGTTCGTGCGAACCGGTGCGACCGGCTCGACCGAGTGCGTGGCGGCCATCCCGCCCATCGCCGTGGTCCCGGTCACGAACTGACCGGGCGCGAGAAATGACCGAATCCGGCACCGGCCAGACTGACCGCATGGCATCCGCAACCGTCCTCGTGGTCGAGGACGACCCCAGTGTGCGCAGTACCCTAGACCAGCTGCTGCGCTTCGAGGGCTACCGGGTGATCCTGGCCGGTGACGGCCAGGAGGCGCTCGAACTGCTCGCCGCGGACCGCCCCGACCTGGCGGTCGTGGACGTGGTCATGCCCCGGCTGGACGGACTGTCGCTGTGCCGGGCGCTGCGCCGGCGCGGCGACCGGCTCCCGATCCTGGTGCTCACCGCGCGGCATCAGGTCGGGGACCGCGTGGCCGGGCTCGACGCGGGGGCCGACGACTACCTGGCCAAGCCGTTCGACACCGAGGAACTGCTGGCGCGCCTGCGAGCGCTGTTGCGCCGCAGCGCACCCGAGACCGAGGCGGCGCCGGAGCTGCTCACCGTCGCGGATCTGACCCTGGATCCGGCGACCCGGGAGGTGCGCCGCGGCGACCGGCTCGTCGAACTGACCCGCACCGAGTTCGACGTACTGGAACTGCTCATGCGCAACGAGCGGATCGTGCTCACCAGAAGCCGGATCTACGAACACATCTGGGGCTTCGACTTCGACACCGAGTCCCGTTCGCTCGACGTCTACATCGGCTACCTGCGGCGCAAGACCGAGCTCGATGGCGCGCCCCGGCTCATCCACACCGCGCGCAACGTCGGCTACACCATCAGGACCGCGTGATGCTGCGGACCCGGCTCACCCTGGTCGCGGTCGCGGCCAGCATCGCGGCGATCGTGGTCGCCATTGTCACCGCCTACCAGAGTGTTTCGCCGCTGGTGGCCGATCAGGTCGATCGCGGCCTGGCCGATCGGGCGGACACGGTGCTCGCGCTGCTGGACGCGGGCGCCGCGCTGCCCGTGCGCCCCGACATGACCGAGCAGCTGCTGCTGCCGGACGGCACGGTCCGGCCGCTAACCCCGGGACGAGAGGCGTTGCCGGTCAACGACTCCGACCTGGCGGTGGCGCGCGCCGGCCGGGGGATGACCGAGACCGAGGTTGTGCTGGGCGAAGTGAGTTACGGGGTGCTCACCAAGGCCAGGCCCGGGGGCGGCGGCGCGGTCATGGTCGGCCAGAACTACGCCGAGGTCGAACGGGTCGATCACGCGTTCCTCTGGCGCACGGCCTCGATCACCGCCATCGCGGTCGCGGCGGCCGCGCTTTTCAGCTGGCTGGCCATCGGCCGGATTCTGCGCCCGATGCGCCGGCTGGCCGCGGCGACCCGGCGCATCAGCACCACCCAGGATCTGTCCACGCTGCTGCCCGAGCCCGGCCGGGACGAGGTCGGCGCTCTCACCCACAGCTTCAACACGATGCTCGCGGCCCTGCGTTTCTCCCGCGCGCAACAGCATCGCCTGGTCGAGGACGCCAGCCACGAGCTGCGCACCCCGCTGACCTCGATCCGCGGCAGCGCCGAACTCCTGCAGCGCGCCCGGGGCCGGCTAGAGCCCGCGGACGAGACCCAGGTGCTGGCCACCCTGGTGCAGGAGGCCAAGGCCCTGGACACCCTGATCGCCGAACTGGTCGACCTCGCCACCGACCGGCACACCGCCGAGGATCCGGCCCCCGTCGACCTGACCGACCTGGCGCAGGAGTGCGCGCAGCGCTTCCGCCGCCGCACCGGCCGCGTCATCACCGTCACCGCCGACGATCCGGCGCCGGTCACCGCCCGCCCCCAGGCCCTGGCCCGCTGCGTCGACAACCTCCTGGACAACGCCCTGAAGTACAGCCCGCCCGAAACCCCTGTCGCCGTGCACGTCCGGCACACCACGCTCACGGTCCGCGACCACGGCCCCGGCATCCCCGCCACCGACCACCGGGCCGTCTTCGACCGGTTCTACCGGGCCGACCGCACCCGCTCGACCCCGGGCTCCGGCCTCGGCCTGGCGATCGTCCACGACATCGTCACCGCCCACGGCGGCACGGTCGCGGCCGCGAATCATCCCGGCGGCGGCGCGGAAGTGGGGTTCGAACTCCCACGCGGATAACCGGTTCCGGCACCCGATGCCCGGGGGTCGTCCGGGGGTATGGGCACGCAGGCTACGTAGCCGATCCAGCCGGGGTGGTTGGTGGAGAGGGCGCCGAGGGACTGGGAATAGTAGGTGGTGACCGTGCCGGTCGTGAGATCGCGCAGGCGGACCGGGATCTCGGAGCGGCTGAACGAGGCCGCGCTGTGCCGCCAGAGCTCGCGGAACCGCGGGAAGTCGCCGTAGTCGGCGATGAGATCGGCGGACCAGTCCGGATTTCCGGCGGCGCCCAGGACCCCGCGCAGGCGCGAGACCGTGATCGCGGTCTCCAGCTCCCACTCGACCATGACCTGTTTGGCGATGTCGGCGCCGAATATCCAGCGCACCCAGTTACCGGCCTCGGTGAGACCGGGCAGCGCGGTCGCGTACGGCTCGTTGCAGGCCAGCAGATTGAGCCGGATGTCGTAGTACGCAGCGGGATTCGGGGCGAACAGGGCGAGACCCGTGTGCATGTCCGCGGTGAGTTCGGCCCGCAGCTCGTCCGCGGACGGGGTGCAGGTCCGGGGCAGGCCCGCCAGATCGAGCAGGTTCCGGCGGTCCGCGTCCGACAGCGGCCCGGCCGTATCCAATTGGCGCACCAGCGCTTCCACCACGACGTCGGTCGGGCGGTCGCGCTGGCCGCGTTCGAGCAGTGTGAGATAGCTCGCACTCACCCCGGCCGCGAAGGCCAGGCGCTCGCGCGAGATGCGCCGATCATCGCGCAGCCGGCGCAGCAATTGCCCGAACGTCGGTGGCTGGGGCCGGTATTCGGGAGTCACCGCCGGTCCGACAGTCACAGCGCATCACTCCTGAACGCAACCGGCTAGTGAAGCTGGTTATCGGCTGACAGTGCATCCGTCACCCTATCGGTCGCCGCCCGCGCCGCCGCCTCCGGCGGGTTCCCGGCGTGGCTCGGGGTGCTGTGCGAAGCGTGGCTCAGTGCTGTATTAAGCGTGGCTCAGTGCTGTGCGAGGTACTGCCGCAGCGACACCGGCGCGCGCCCGGTGAACCGCTCGATGGTGTCGGTGACCCGGAAGAGCTCGTGCCCGGAACCGATGGCGGCGAACATCGTCCACAGGTGGGTGAGGTGCTCGACGGTGACCTCGTCGCGGTAGATCGTGCGAGCCGTCGCGGCCCACGTGCGCGGGTCGACGTCCCGGTACGGGACGCCGAAGCCCGCGGCGACCTCGCCGACGGTGCGGATGTCCCCGGCCAGCCACAGCACCGGATCCACCGGCCCCTCGGCGCGCAGTACGCCCGCCCCGACCCCGGCGACATCCGCCGCCGCGATGAGCGGCAATACCGTGTCGGGGGAGCCCAGCGGCAGCGCCAGTTCGCCGGTGTCGCCGATGGCGACCCGCAGGTTCTCGTAGAACACCGCGGCCCGCAGATGGACCGCGCCGATATCGGCCCGGTCCAGCGCCTGTTCGGCGACCCAGTGCCTGCGCATGTGCGGGGTGCCCGCGGTCGGCGCCGAGCCCAGCTGCGATACCGCGACCACCCGCTCGAGTTTCGCCTCGTGCGCGGCCGCGGCGAAAACCGCTGCGGCGTCGAGCATTCCGGCGGTGACCGGGTAGGTGAAGTACGCGCGGCGGACCCCCGCGACGGCGGGCAGCACCGCGGTGATCTCACGGAGATCGCCGGCCACGACCTCCGCGCCCAGATCCCGCAACTCGGCGACCCGGGCATCATCGTGATGGACGAACGCCCGGACCGGGAGCCCCGCGCTCAGCAGCGTGTGCGCGACGGTGCGCCCGGTACCGCCCTGCGAGCCGCCGCCCGCACCGGTGACCAGAATCGGATCCATGGCCCTCACGCTCCTTCCGGCAGATCGAGGGTGAACAGCTCCCGGGCGGCGAGCGCGGAGAGGAACTCGGTCCCGTCGAAAGCCTCACCGGGAGCGAGCACTCCGCTCTTCACCCCGCCCTCGGCGATCCGCACGGCCGCCTCCACCGATGCCACGGCCGCGGCCCGCCACAGGTCGCGCCCGCGCAGATGCCCGGTCGCGGAGCCGCCGGCGCCGAGAACCTGTGCGGTAATGGTGAATTCGCTGCCGGCCCGCTCGTCCGGGGCGACGCCCTCGCTGGTGAACGCCTGATCCTCGGTGAAGGTGTGCGCGGTCAGCTGCGCCTCCACCGCGCGGGTGCGCACGTGCCGGGGCACGGTGACCGCCTCGGGGAACGGCACCGGCGCGATCATGGCGCGCGGGCCGACCGGCGGCGGGAACGCGAAGATCGCGTTGCGCGGTTCGACGAATCCGTATCGCGGTGCGCCGTCCTCGAATCCGATGCGATCGGTGTCGGCGAACAGCAGCCGGGCGGTCTCAACCGCGCCGTGCGTCATCATCCAGTTGTGCACCGCGTACGCCACGGTGACCCGCTCGATCTCGGGCACCCGCGCGGCGACCGCGCCCGCCAGCAGATCGCCGAGGCCGCCGTAGAAGCTCACGCTCGGCAGCATGGTGATGCCGGCGGCCTGCGCGCGTTCGGGGAACTCCTCGAACAGCCGGTGCACGTGATGCACCTCGACCGCGTGATCGACGTAGTGGCACCCGCCTTCGACGGCGGCGGTGGCCAGCGGCGGCCCGGTGACCGCGAACGGTCCGGCGCAGTGGACGATCACGTCGGCGGCCGCGGCGAGCGCTCGCAGGGCCTCCGGATCGTCGACCGGGGCCAGGGCTGTGCGGGCCGGGCCCAGCGACGCCAGGGCGTCCGGGTCCCGGCCGGCGACGATGACATCTTTTCCGCGGGCGAGTAATTCGGCGGTGACCAGGCGGCCGGTGTGACCGGTGGCCCCGTAAATGGCGAAGACGGCCATGAAGATCAACTCTTTACGCTGGTGGGCGAGGTGGGGACCTGCGTTCTCAGGGTAGGGGAGCCCACCGACAGGTTCGCTCGCTCAGCGTCGGCTGGCGCCCGTTCAGCGTCGCGGCGCGGTGCCGAGCTGCGCCAGGAACTCGGCGTTGGTCGGTGTCTGGCGCAGCCCCTCGAGCAGCAGCTCGATGGACTGGCCCTCCACCGCCGCGAGGGTGCGGCGCAGGACATCGGTGGCCGCGAGTTCGCCCGGGGCGAGCAGCAATTCGTCCTTGCGGGTGCTGGACTGGCCGATGTCGACGGCGGGGTAGACGCGCCGGTTGGCGATGCCGCGATCGAGTTTGAGTTCGGCGTTGCCGGTGCTCTTGTACTCCTCGAAGATGACCGTGTCCGCGACCGATCCGGTCTCGACCAGCGCGGTGGCGATGATGGTCAGCGAGCCGCCGCCGTCGAAATTGCGTGCGGCGCCGAGGAATCGCTTGGGCAGGGTCAGCGCGCCGGCGTCGACGCCGCCGGAGAGCACGCGTCCGGACGACGGCGCGCCCAGGTTGTACGCGCGGGCCAGGCGGGTCAGCGAGTCGAGCAGCACCACCACGTCGCGGCCGGTCTCGGCCAGGCGCTTGGCATGTTCGATGGCCAACTCGGCCATGATCACCTGCTCTTTCGGGGTGCGGTCGAAGGTGGCCGCGGCGACCGTGGCCGGGACCGACCGCGCGAGATCGGTGACCTCCTCTGGCCTTTCGCCGACCAGGACCAGCATGAGTTCGCACTCGGGATGGTTCTTGGCGATGCCGTGCGCGATGGCCCGCAGCACGGAGGTCTTGCCCGCCTTGGGCGGTGCGACGATGAGCGCGCGCTGTCCTTTGCCGATGGGCATGACGAGATCGGTGACGCGCGTGATCATTTCGTGCGGTTCGGTCTCGAGTCGCAGTCGCTGATTCGGGTGGATGGGCACCAGGTCGGCGAACGCCGGCCGGTGCGCGGCGCGCTCGGGCGGCTGGCCGTTGACGGTCGAGACCCGCACGAGCTGATCGTGCTTGGCGTTGCCGCGGGGCGGCGCCGCGAGCCCGGTGACGACATCGCCACGGCGCAGGTGGTTCTCGCGCACCTGCCGGTTCGAGACGTGGATGTCGCCGGGATCGGGGAGGTAGCCCTCGACGCGCAGCGACGCGTGATTGTCGGTGATGTCGAGAATCCCGGCGACTGTGCGCCCGTTCTCGACACTCTGCTGAGAGATGTTGTCGTTCATGATGTTTCCCTACGGTGTCGGGGTGCGGCGGAGCGCGGAACCGGGGTACGGCGCGGCGACGCGAGATGAGAGACGGCCCGTACGGCGATGCGCGCCGGGGGCGTGTGGGTCGTCGCGGTAGCCGCGAGGACCGGGATCATACGAATGGATTCGTGGAATCCGGGAGAAGGAAATCCGACCGTCTACGGGAGGTGAAACCTGCGACCGTGATGATCAGACACCGCCACGGTACCCGACTCGGCGCGGATCATGCAACCATGAGCCCGATCACAGCCGCTCACCGTGCGAAACGCGGCGCGGCGAAACCGGCTCGGGCCGTGGGGCCGACCGCTCAGAACCGCCCGAAGAGCCACGCGCCCGGCTCGTCCGCGGACGGATTGAGGCAGAAGCGCCGGATGGCCGTGATGAGCTCCGCGGTCGTGATCGTGCCCGAGCCGTCGATGTCGAGCCGATCGAAGAGCGCGGCGGCCTCGGCCGGGGTCTGCTCGCAGCCGATCAGCAGCCCGATCAGCTCGTCGCGGTCGAGCACCCCGTTGCGGTCGGCGTCGGCCAGATCGATGACCGCCTGGGCCAGCGGCGCGATCTCGCGATCGAAATCGTCGTCGTCCGAATGATTTTCGAGCCAGGCCCGGAATTCATCCGGGCTGATCCGCCCGTCCTGGTTGGTATCGGCCCGCCCGCGCATCGAGTGCCACAGCGCGCGGTAACCGGCGCGCACCGCCGCGGCCCGCCGCGAGCCGGGCGCCTCGCCGTACGCCTGGACCAGCCGCAGCCCGAACGCCTCATAGTCGTCGGCGGTGAGGTAGCCGTCACCGGTGATGTCGAGCAGGTTGAAACCGCTTCGGACGCCGAAGGTTTCCGCGACCGTGTGCGGTGCGGCCGCCATCTGCGTGCTCGCCCAGGCGAGCATCCGCGCGGTGGCGGCGGACAGCATGCGCGTGTGATCGGCCCCGGTACAGGTCACGAATTCCAGGCAGGTGCCCGCGCGTCGCAGTTCCGCGGCGAACTGCTCCACCACCGCCATGGGCAGCACCGCGTCCTCGGTGCCGGCGGCCAGCAGGACGGGGCGGTCGAAGCGGGCGGTGGGCACTCGGCAGGCGTGCAGCATCGCGTCCAGGCCGGGGCGGCCGGTCAGGCCGGTGGTGCCGATGTCCTGATTGGTGAGAACCGCTACGGCGTAATGGATGTCGCGCACCGGTGCGGTTTCGGCGAGCGCGATGAGCCGCTGTCCGAGGCCGGTCATGAAGTCCTGGGTGGCGAGCCCGCGCGTGGTGCGCAGCCCCGCCAGCAGGTACGGCAGGAACAGGGTGACGGGCGCGGAATCGGCCGCGGTCTGCAGGCCCACGATCATCGGCACCTCGACCGGCGGTGCCAGCGCCACCGTGCCCCGGAAGTCCAGTTCCGGAGCGTATTTCGTGGCCATGAGTCCGGTGAACAGGGCGGCGTGCCCGCCCTGGGAGAACCCGACCGCCATCCAGCGCGGGCTCAGCGGGTGCCCGAGCTGCCCGGCCGCGCGCACGATGTCGACCACGTCGTCCGCGACCGCCTCGCCGTTGAAGTACGGGTGCGGGCCGGGGGAGGCCAGGCCCTCGTAGTCGGTGACGGTGACGAAGTATCCGGCTTCGAGCCAGGCCGACACGTGGCGGCTCTCGGGCCGGGACAGTCCCGCGACCGAGGGCGCTGTGCCGTCGGACAGCCCGGTGGTGCCGTGCGCGTAGCCGATGACCGGCCAGCCGCCGTCGGGCGCCGTGCCCGCGGGTGCGAAGACCGACCCGGACATGACGCGCCCGGTGCCGTCGTAGCCGACGCCCCGGTACCAGACCCGGTATCCGGCGGCGGTGTGCGCGGGCCACATGCGGGGCGGGAGTTCTTCGCTGCGGACCAGCGTCCCGGGGCGGTGGGCGGCACCGGCATCGACCGGATCAACCGTCAGCGTCATCGTCCGCTCCGTCCCGTGGCAGGCTCTGGTGAACTCCGAGGTCGCGCGATCGTGCAGGGGAATTCTAGATCCCGGCTCCGGCTCCGAGGGTCAAGATTCTCGAGCTCTCTTCCGCTCCGGCCGGTCGGGCTGTACTGTCTCAGACAATAATTCCGACAGATGGTAGGTATCGGTCGATCCGATACGGATCGAGGAGCCCGGCTTGGCCAGGAAACACGTTCGCGAACGATCGCCGCGGGAGTTGCTGTCGGATCTGCTCGACCCCGGCCGGGTGCCCGCGCACATCGGCGACGACGCCGGGTACCTGGATCTCTTGGCCGCGCAGGGGTCGGCCAAGAGATCCATGGCCCAGGTCGCCATGGAGAACCCGGTGCTCGCGCGGATCTACGAGAGCCTGTGGCGGCCGATGTTCACCCGGGCCTTCAGCTTCGGCGGCCCCGGCACCAAGCGGTACACCGACCGGATCCTGGCCGAGCTCGCCCCGGCCGGCGCGGGTCTCGTGCTCGACGTGGCCTGCGGCCCGGGGCTGCACACCCGCAAATTCGCCGCGCGGCTCGGCCCGGACGGGCTGGCCGTCGGGCTCGACGTCTCCGCGCCCATGCTGACCCAGGCGGTGCGCGACTCCGGCACCGAGCGGGTCGCCTTCCTGCGCGCGGACGCGCACTCGATTCCCTTCGCGGACAAGACCTTCGACTCGGTGAGCTGCCTGGCGGCGCTGTACCTGATTCCCGCGCCGCACGCGGTGATCGATGAGATGATCCGCGTGCTCCGGCCCGGCGGGAAGCTGGCGATCTTCACCACCGTGGACGAGAAACTGACCCGCATTCCGCTCGTGAAACCCGTGCTCGCGCGGTCGAGCGGTATTCACATCTTCGGTCGGGACGAGATCACCGCGCGGCTGCGCCGGGCGGGCTGCACCGAGGTGAACCAATTCGTCAGCGGGCAGGGACAATTCGTCGTCGCCACCCGGTGAGAGGCCCGGCGCGTGGGGGAGCGCGGCCGACCGGCCGGTGACGCGCGAAACGGAGATTCGCCAGAATTCGGACCCGCTCGAGGGATGATCGGCACCGTGTCCAATGATTCGAGCGGCCCCGACATCAAGCCCCGCAGTCGTGACGTCACCGACGGACTGGAGAAGACCGCCGCCCGCGGCATGCTGCGCGCGGTCGGCATGGGCGATGCCGACTGGGGCAAATCGCAGATCGGGGTGGCGTCCTCGTGGAACGAGATCACACCCTGCAACCTCTCGCTGGACCGCCTGGCCACCGCCAGTAAGGAGGGCGTGTTCAGCGCCGGCGGCTTCCCCATGCAGTTCGGCACGATCTCGGTGTCCGACGGCATCTCCATGGGCCACGAAGGCATGCACTTCTCCCTGGTGTCGCGGGAGGTGATCGCCGACAGCGTGGAAACGGTCATGCAGGCCGAACGCCTCGACGGTTCGGTCCTGCTCGCGGGCTGCGACAAATCCCTGCCCGGGATGCTGATGGCCGCGGCCAGGCTGAATCTGGCGAGCGTGTTCCTGTACGCGGGCTCGATCCTGCCCGGCATCGCGAAGATGACCGACGGCAGCGAGCGCGAGGTGACCATCATCGACGCCTTCGAGGCGGTCGGCGCGTGCTCGCGCGGCCTCATGAGCCGCGCGGACGTCGACGCCATCGAACGCGCCATCTGTCCCGGTGAGGGCGCGTGCGGCGGCATGTACACCGCCAACACGATGGCCAGCGCGGCCGAGGCCATGGGCATGTCGCTGCCCGGCAGCGCCGCGCCGCCGGCCACCGACCGGCGCCGGGACGGCTACGCCCGGCGCAGCGGCGAGGCGGTCGTGGAGCTGCTGCGCCGTGGTATCACCACCGCCGACATCCTGACCAAGGAGGCGTTCGAGAACGCCATCGCCGTGGTGATGGCGTTCGGCGGTTCCACCAACGCGGTGCTGCATCTGCTGGCCATCGCGCACGACGCGAACGTCGACCTGACCCTGGACGACTTCGCCCGGGTCGGGCGGCGGGTGCCGCACCTGGCCGATGTGAAACCGTTCGGCAAGCACGTGATGACCGACGTGGACCGCATCGGCGGCGTGCCCGTCATGATGAAGGCGCTGCTGGATGCCGGTCTGCTGCACGGGGATTGCCTCACCGTGACCGGGCGCACCGTGGCGCAGAACCTGGCCGACATCGCGCCGCCGGATCCGGACGGCAAGGTGGTGCGGGCGATGAACTCCCCGATTCACCCGACCGGCGGCATCACGATCCTGCACGGCTCGCTCGCGCCCGGCGGCGCGGTGGTCAAGTCGGCGGGCTTCGACTCCGACGTATTCACCGGCACCGCACGGGTTTTCGACCGCGAGCGGGCCGCCATGGACGCGCTCGAGGACGGCACCATCACCGCCGGCGACGTGGTCGTGATCCGCTACGAGGGCCCCAAGGGCGGCCCGGGTATGCGGGAGATGCTCGCCATCACCGCCGCGATCAAGGGTGCGGGCCTGGGCAAGGACGTGCTGCTGCTGACCGACGGCCGTTTCTCCGGCGGCACCACCGGCCTGTGCGTCGGGCATGTCGCCCCGGAGGCGGTCGACGCCGGTCCCATCGCCTTCGTGCGCGACGGCGACCCGATCCGGCTGGACGTCGGTGCGGGCACCCTCGATCTCCTGGTCGACAAGGAGGAACTCGACAGGCGCGCCGAGGGCTGGAATCCGTTGCCGCCCCGCTACACCCGCGGTGTGCTGTCCAAGTACGCCAGGCTGGTCGGCTCGGCGTCCTTCGGCGCGGTCTGCGACTGAGGTTCAGGCGACGAGGGCGAGGCGGGCGCGCGCCGGACGGGCGGAGCCGATCGGGGCCGGCCCGCCGGCGCGGGTCAGCAGCCGCGTCAGCGCCTCGGCGACCCGGGCGGGCTGTTCGAGGATCACCGAGTGGCCCGCGCCCGGGATGAGCACCAGATCCGAGTAGTCGACCGCGGCGGCCATGGCGACCGAATGCGACGGCGGGGTCATCGGATCCGCCGAGCCGCACAACACCAGGGTCGGGATGCGCGACAGGGCGGCCAGCACGTGGGTCCGGTCGTAGTGGGTGAAGGCGCGCAGGAAGCTCGCCATGGTGACCACCGAGGTCTCGTTGTGCATGGCGTTCGCCAGACTCAGCAGTCGCGGGCCCACCGCGCGCCCGTCGGCGGCGCCGCGCACGATCGGCGCGAAAGCCTTGCGCGCCAGCTGCTTCGCGTACTGCATGGGGTGCGGGGCCCAGCGCACGGCCGCTTGGAACAGGGTGATGAGCGGGTGCCGGAGCAGGGTGCCGAAGCCGGATTCGGTCAGCCCGTTCGCGGCGGTCGCGATGAGCGCGACGCCGGTGACGCGATCGCCGATCTCGGCGGTGTGGTGGCTCAGGTAGGTCAGCACCGTCATGCCGCCCATGGAATGACCGACCAGGACGACGGGCCCGGTGGGCGCGACGGCGTCGAGCACGGTGCCCAGGTCGGCGGCGAGCTGCTCTAGGGTGTAGGTGCGATGGGCGGCCGCACCCGAGGCGCCGTGCCCGCGATGGTCGTAGCAGACCACCCGGGCTCCCGCGTACTGCCGCAGCAGCGCGTCGCGCACCCGGGTCCAGGTCTCGGCGCGCTGGCAGTGCCCGTGCAGCAGCACGACCGTGAGGTCGGCGTCCGCCGGGCCGTACTCGCGCACCGACAGTTCCACCCCGTCCGCGGTCGAGACCGGGACACGACGTTCCGCCGTCGGGGCGATCGTGCTGGACTTCGACATCGGATTCTCCGGTCTGCTCGGTGGTGTCTCCACTGTCTCCCGAATTCGCGGCTCGCTCGAGTGGCCCGAGTGGTGGGGTGTGGACTCCGAGGGGGTGGAGAATTCACACCCAGGGGTGGGCCCCGGTTGCCAGAATATGATGACCGGTCTACTGTTTCGGGCATGGGAACGAAGGGAGCCGAGACTCGAACGCGGCTCTTGGCAGCGGCGCGCTCACTCGTCGAATCGCACGGCTACTACGGAACCGGGCTCAATCAGATCCTGGAAGTCAGTGGCGCGCCGCGTGGTTCGCTGTACTTCCACTTTCCCGGCGGGAAGGACCAGATCGTCTCCGAGGCCATCGCGGAGTCGGCCGCCGAGATCTCGGCGGTCATCGGGACGGCCGAGGCCCCCGACGCCCGGGCCTACCTGGAGGTGCTGGTCGAACTGCTCGGCGACCGCCTGGAATCCTCGGGCTGGATCGCGGGCTGCCCGGTCGCGGGCACCGAGCTCACCGCGTCGCAGCTGCCGCCGCCGCAGTGCGCGGTAACCGCCTGGGAGACATTGGTTCTCGAGGTGATCGACAGTTTCCACCGGC